>JAHFOY010000009.1:0-38020 GCA_023261485.1 Planctomycetota bacterium | reverse complement strand
CCTCGCCATCTACATTGTATATAACATCCTGGGAATTCAGAAGGTTCATCAGGTAGATTTGAATATGGGAAATGATTTCTCTCTCGATGTCTATTTTTTGCCTAACGGGTTCCATATGAAAGTAAACAGGTAAAATATTTCAAAGTAGATGGTCACTTGATGGCAGGGCAAGTTAACGCTTATATATATACACGAATAAAAAGAATTTTTCAACAAAACTTGCACAATATTTTTGTCAATTGCAGCGCGAAAGCGTTTCTGATAAACTGTTCATTACTGCTGATAACCGTATTAATCGCATTTATTATGGCACTTTCATGAAAAAAATCTTATCCAAAAAACCCTCTCTTTTTCTTGTAATAGTTTTGATTGTGTCTACATATCTTGTTATTCATAAACCGATTGCAAAATTTCTCATCGTAACCGATTCTCAAAAATCAGGCGATGCGATAGTGGTACTGGGTGGAGGTCTGGGTGTAAGACGGGTTATCCACGCAGTAAAACTGTACGAAAAAGGCATTGCACCCATAATTATCCTTACAGGGCAGGAGATGGAATTCGACGGAATAAAGGTAAGATTCAAGGATATTAAGCTGACAGAACCCAAGTTTGCCGGCATGCTGGCAAAATTATACGGTATTCCAGAAGACATCCTCTTTCTTGAAGAACGCTCACAGAATACGTATGAAGACGCAAAATACGTAAAAGAGTACCTGCTAAAGACGGGCCTCCATTCAGCCATCATTGTAAGCGATCCCTTTCACATGCGGCGAGTCTCCATGATATTCAAGAAGGTTTTTAAAGGCACCTCCGTCTCTTTAACCTTTAGCGCCGCGGATGATAGTGAATTCCCTTTGGGCAGCCTTTGGTCGCCCGGTAAAATCAGATATGTCCTATCCGAATATGTAAAAATTGTTTATTATATGATTCGCTATTAGCATGACTTTTCAAATCATATTGGAGAAACACTTAAACCTGTCATTATGATAAAGGCATCCGTAATAATCCCCACATACAACCGAGGGAAGCTGCTCTGTAACACCCTTGCAACCCTTATCGGGCAGCTATCTGCAGATGTCGAAATTGTTGTAGTAGACCAGAGCAACGAAGTGTGCAGCGAACTCATGGAAATCACCAAGAACCGCAGCACGCAGATACACTATTACAAAATATTTGTAAAGGGCCTGCCGCACGCCAGGAATTTCGGACTAAGGCGGGCAATTGGTGAAATTATTATCTTTTGCGACGACGATGTCGTTCCAGGCCATAATTTTATAGAAAATCATCTTCAGAACTATACGAACAAAGACGTTGGCGGTGTTGGAGGACGCATTCTGCCGAACAGGAAAAACGCAGTTGCTCAATATCAAACGGGAAAGATTCGGTGGTGGGATGCGCACCTTATTGACAACTTTGACGCAACTACAAAAGAGGACATTGAGCATGCACAGGGCTGCAATATGTCGTTCAGGAAGGAAGCTGTTGTGAAAGCAGGGGGATTCGATGAACGTTTTGGCGGAAGCGCTCATCTGGAAGAAACAGACCTCTGTTTGCGCATCCGCAAGGCCGGATACAAAATCGTTTTTGACCCGAAGGCGGAACTTATCCATTTAAAAGACACCAAAGGCGGCTGCCGTGCTGAGAACTACAAACAGTGGTTTTACTGGTATGGACACAACAATATGCTTTTTTTCCTGAAAAATTTTAACCGATACCTGTTTCCCGCATTTGTCATATCAAGTTTCACACAACTAATACTTTCCGCTTGCAAAAGGTGCAACCCCATGATCGTGGTCTGGGGAGTAAGAGGGTATAAGAATGGACTCACGACTTACAAATCCAGTGGTCAAATTACGGGCATGGTGGATTAAGTCGTTAGTAGTTGAATGCAAGATGAAAGTCGACCGCCCTTTGCTTTTTCCTGATTTCCGAGTGATTTATACCATTTTACCGGCGTTCCCGCAATTACTAAAAATACCCCCAAACCCCAACAATCACATTCCCATTCAGCCCCCCGCCGTCTCTACCCCGTTCCTGCCGTTTTCCTTTGCCCTATATAAAGCACGATCTGCCACTTTTACAAGGTCGTCTATGGATTTTGCATCATCCGGAAACGTCGCAATCCCGATACTAACGGTTAATCTCTTGTCTGGTTGCGTCTCCACAAAGGGAAACGGCTGGTCAGACACAGCAATCCGCAGTCTTTCGGCAAGATTTATGGCCACATCCCTAACGGTCTCAGGGAGTATTACCGAAAACTCCTCGCCCCCGTACCGCGCAATCAAATCATGATCCCTGATATGCTTTTTCAAAAACGATGCAACATCTTTCAGGACTCTATCGCCAGCCTGATGACCGTGTGCATCATTATATTTCTTGAAATGGTCTATATCCAGCATTATCAGAGAAAATGCGCTTTTATATCGTTCCGCCCTCTTTATCTCTTCTTCAAGCCTTTCATAAAAGTACCTGCAATTAAAAACCTCTGTGAGGTAGTCCCGTATTGACAGTTCGAATATCCTCTGGTTCTGCTCGCTCAGGAACTTTTCATCTTTCCGCAATTCCTTTATTAATAAAACAAGAACGACCACAACGATCAAAGAAACGAAAAAGGCGGTAATACTCCCCGTAATCAAATAATCCGAGGCTATTCTTCCTTGGAAAAAAACACTCATTGGGAGAACAATTATCGCGGTGAGGAGTTCCGACAGAATCACGGAAAACCAAAAGAGACGCCAGAGTGTCGCCGTCTTTAGCCTGCAAAGAACCTGTTCAAGCATGGTTCGCCTCAATTTCCATGCGTACCTCAACACGCCAACCGTTCTCCCGTGTTTCCTGCATTTACCGGCAACATCTCCAGTAATTAGTGTCTGAACGAAAACTCATACTTTTGTCATTATTACAGTATGATGCGGCAATTGTAGAAAGTTTGCAGTAAAAGGCAACAAAATTCTCTATTTTCACACCAAGAAAGGGATTGTCTATTTTCAGAAATACGGCTATAATTTTGGAAACGGTCAGGAAGTCAGAATTTAGAAACCGGAATATCCTGAATGAACGACAAACCTCAAAATTCGAAAAAAATCAGCCTACTGATTACCAATGACTTTCCGCCAATCGTGAGCGGAATATCCACGGTCTTCTATCAAATCTGGAAACGCCTTCCAACCGGAAGGATTATGATTTTAGCCCCAAAAGCGCCCGGATGCGATGAGTTTGACAGAAAAGAACCATTCCGCATCATTCGCAAGAGAATTCCCATCGGCGAATCAGGCAGGGCAAAAATTTTGAAGATGATATTCAATATTTTTTATGCGCTCTGCTACGCAAGAAAGTATAATATCGGAAAATTGCACTGCGGCCAGATACTCTCAGCCGGACCTGCCGGACTTGTCTGTAAAAAGCTATTGGGAGTAAAGTACAGCGTATACGTTTACGGTTCTGAAACCGTTCGTTTTGGCAATTCACAGTTGATGACGTGGTTAATGAAGAAGGTCATCAAAGAAGCGGAGGAGCTTGTTCCGAACAGTGAATTTACCATGTGTGAGTTTGAGCGATGGGGCATTCCACGGAAAAAGATGGTCACAATAGTACCGGGTGTTGATAGTGCATTTTTTCATCCGCAGGAAAAATCACCGCGTCTGGTTGAAAAATACGGTCTGCAGAATAAACAAGTCGTTATGACGGTTGGACGGCTGGACGAACGCAAGGGACACGACATGGTTATTCAGGCCATAAAGCAGGTAACAAAACGATTTCCCGATACGATATATATGATTGTGGGTAAAGGACGCGAAGAACAGCGGCTCAAAAATCTGGCCGATAAACTAAGACTTCACGACCACGTTATTTTTACCGGATTCGTATTGGACGAATCGCTGCCGGATTATTATAATCTCTGCAATGTCTTTGTACTACCCAACCGCGAAACGGAATCACACGACCAGCTAAAGGGTGATTACGAAGGCTTTGGCGTGGTTTTTCTTGAGGCCGGAGCGTGCGGGAAACCTGCAATTGCCGGCAATTCAGGCGGAAGTAGCGAAGCCGTGATTGACGGTATAACAGGACTCATTGTTGATCCCAGGAGCGAAGATGAAATTGCCCATACCATAGAGCGCATCCTGGCAGATAAAAGTTTTGCCAACCGGCTTGGAATGGCTGGAAGACACAGGGCAGAGAAGGAATTCGACTGGCAACACATCGCCAAAACCATGGAATGTATATTATGAATATTTCAGGCGTTTCACATAAGAAGGCGTTTCTCGGCAACATCACAACTGCGGTGCGCAATAAGGCATGGAAACTGTGCGGAGACTATGAATCAATCCTCGACGTGTGCTGTGGAAACGGCCTATTTTTCCTACATAGCAAAGAGAAATCCTCCGTAAAAAGACAACTGGTGGGTATTGACAAATCTGCCGAACTATTACAAGAGGCAAAAAAGATTTTCCAGGACAATTCCATCAAAGGGGTCTCCCTCATTTACGGAAATGCCTTTCAACTGCCTTTTAAGTCTGAAACTTTTGATCGAGTTATCTGCGTTAACACTTTGCTAAACATGGCATCTCTAGATATCATTGAAGCGCTCCTGGCGGAACTCATGCGAATATGCAAACCCAACGGAAAGATTCTAGTAGAAGTACGCAATCGATCCAATCCATATATCCGCTTAAAATATTGGGCGTATTCAAGAAAACACAATTTCCCGGTAAGGGCTTACAGGATTGAGGATATTTCCGATATTTTTGAACGTCACAAATTCCATTGTACAAAAATATTGCCTATCGGTTGCCCCGTTGAGTTTATTGCAAAGGCATTTTTGATAGAAGCGGGAAGGAAACAACAGTCATGAAATTATTAATCCCCTCGGCAGGCACACCTGTTTCATTTACAGACATAGCGCAAGGACTCACGTCCTCTTTCAATCAATCCACGAAAACCTTTGAATCGGTAATAAAGACATATACAAATAAAAAGTACTGCTATTTTACCAACTCCGGCACTACCGCATTTTACGTTATCTTAAAGGCATTAAAAACTATATCGAGGAAAACAGAGGTCATCCTCCCAGCTTATACAGCCCCTTCCCTGATTCTGCCTATCAGGAAAACCGGATTAAAGCCGATATTATGTGACATTTCTTTAAAAACCTTCAACATGGACATACAATCTATTGAGAGATGCATAAATAAAAATACCCTTTGCATCGTTCCGGTACACATGTTTGGCCTGCCGATGAATACGGAAGACGTGGCAAAGATAGCACAACAACATTCTTTATTTGTCGTGGAGGATGCCGCTTCTTCACTGGGCACAACTATACAGAACCATCCAACCGGCACCTTTGGAGAGGCGGGCTTTTACAGCTTTAACCGTGGGAAAAATCTTTCTACCCTGAGTGGTGGATGTATTGTCACAGACAGTGAAGACATAGCAGCAGCAATCAAAACAGAATGTGCCTCATTGCCAAAACTGGGATTCGTTTCGAAATTAAAAATCGCAGCGAAATTAATAGCATTGGCCCTTGCTGTGCGTCCACTCTTTTATACAATATTCAACGACCTCATATCCAAATTGAAATATACTACATTGCATACCGATTTCGACAGTTTCGCATATACAAAGTTTCAGGCAGGTGTTGGATGCGCCTTGTTCGAACAAGCCTCAAAGATTTTAAACAAACGGTACGACCACGGCATGTTCTTATTTGACATGCTGGCACACTTGAAAGGAATCAAGCTTCCAGAACTGATTCCGCATACAGTCCCCGTATTCAATCAATTTCCCATTATGTTTGACGATGAAAACGTTAAGGAAATTTGTTTTGAAAAAATTAATGGTAGTGGTATCGAGAGCACAAAACTGTATCCTGACCCGATTCATCGGGTATATAATTTGGGGTATGACTTAAATAACGACCCTTTTCCCAATGCTACTTATTTTTCAAGACGGTTGCTGCTGATCCCCACACACCCAATGATGAATATTGAAAAATTGTCGAGGGTTGTAAACATTATAAAGGAGAGTTTGGCTGTGTAGGGGCAGGTTTGAAACCCGCCCCTACAATGAATACCATTCACGCATTGCTTTTTTCAAAAAATCAAATCAATAAGAATTTTTTACTATAGTATGATACCAAGAAGAAATCTTGTCCGGGCCGTTAAGAAGGCCATAGGCCAGCCCCGTTACGCCATGAAGGCATTCGGGCAGCGGGCAAGGTCATTCCTGAATTATCACTTTAAGGACGGGTTCAGTTCGTATCCGGAAACTATTTCATTGTTCCTTACGTACCGATGCAATCTACAATGTTCCATGTGCGGACAGTGGGGAATTGCAGGTTCTTCACGAGAATTACCCTTAGAGACACTGAAGTCAGAACTTACCGTAGATGAATTAAAGTCCATCATTGACGAGGTAAAGTTTTATGGACCCAACATTACCCTTTTTGGCGGTGAACCGCTCCTTTACAAGGAATGGGCTGCATTAGTTCGTCATATTAAAGAGGCAGGTCTCAGGTGCAATATTATTACCAATGGCATGCTGCTGGAAAAAAATGCAGAAGAAATAGTCAGTCTGGGCGTGAATGAAATTATATTCTCGTTAGATGGCCCTCGTGAAATCCACGATAAGATACGGGGATCCGCTGGAATCTTTGACAAGGCTTACAAAGGGCTAAAGGCCATAAATACATGGAAGGGAAAGAAGGGGTGTCTTGCCCCTCTCATTAACATCTCCAGCACCATCTTTGAGACAAACTACCTGCACCTGGACAAGATCGTGGACGTTGCAGAAGACATTCTGGCAAGCTCTACAACCTTCCACCACCTGATATTCCTCAATCAGCAAACATACGCCCACCATAACGAAATGTTTACGCACTTGTTTAACACTACCTGTCTGGACTGGCGTGGGTTTGTTAGAGAAACACTACCCAATATCAACGTCGAACAATTAATCAAAATTATAAGCAACGTAAAAAAAAGAGTCAGTCGGACTCTTATCCATTTTTACCCAAACCTGACCGAAGCAGAAATCCGCCAATATTACACAGATTTTAATTTTAAACCTTCCAGTTACAAACATCGGTGCATAAGTCCCTGGATGGTGGCATACATCTTTCCCGACGGGTCGGTGAGACCTTGTCAATCGCTCAACTACGTGGCTGGAAATGTCAAGGAGAATTCCTTTAAAAGTATCTGGAATAATCAAAAATACCTGAGATTCAGGAGCGTTACCAAGAAAAACAAGCTATACCCCGTGTGTTACCGATGCACGGAATTATACAGATTCTAAAAGCGATTTACGAAGTTTTTAACGTTATGGACAAGGAGTGAGGTCGTAGAGTTTGTAAACCATCTGGTCAATCTGTCTTTCCAACGCCAACTTGTCTGTGTCAAATCCCCCTTAAAAAAAGGGGATAAAGGGGGTTGTTGCTCTTTTGCGCCGAGAATTTGGTAGACGAGGATGATTACTTGTGTCATTGTTATTCCAAATACTTTATTCTTTCTATCATCTCTTCAGGAGATGGCAGATATTTTTTTAGTTCACGAGGCAACTTCTCCGTCAACCTGTAGGCAGATACGCCTATCGGCTTTTTCGTATCCTTCAATGCATACTCGACAATGGTACGGTTTTTGTCTTTGCACAATATAATGCCGATTGAAGGGTTCTCATCAGAAAGTTTTGTTTTGTCATTAAGGACGGAAAGATAAAACTGCATCTTGCCGGCATATTCAGGCTTGAACGCGCCTACCTTTAATTCTATTGCTACAAGGCACCGTAGTTGCCGGTGATACAACACCAAATCAATAAAAAACTCCTGCCCTTCTATCTCCAGCCGGTATTGATTGCCCACAAAGGTAAAGTAGCCGCCCATCTCTATCAGGAACTTCCTCACATTTTCCAAAAGCGCCAGTTCGAGTTCTTTTTCCGAATGTTCTTCGCCAAGCTCCAGGAAATCGAAGGAGTATTCATCCTTGACCGCCAGCTTTGCCTGATGGCGGTATTTCTCCGGCACGGCTTTATCAAAGTTGGTCTGATTTGCCATATAGCGCTCGAACGCACCCGCTTCAAGTTGGTTTATCAGGACATCTTTTGTCCAGCCAAATTTCTTTGTTGTCCTAAGGTAAAACTCCCGCCTGATGTCGTCTTTGCACTGTTCCAGAATGATGATATTTTTCGTCCAGCTAATTTCTCGCACCATTGGTGCGAGTTTTTCGTTTTTGTTATAGGCAAGATAGAAATTTCGCATTCTCCAGAGATTGGCGCTGGAAAATCCCTGTATCCCCGGAAACTCTTTTTGCAGGTCTTTTGCCAGGGTTTCCACAATGGCCTTGCCCCAGCCGAGCTTTTCCTGCTTTACCACTATTGATTTTCCTATGTCCCAATAAAGATTTATAAGCTCCTTATTTACAGCTTTAAGGGCGTCATACCGGGCTTTATATATGCGTTCTGTTATCTGTTTAAAAAATGTCTTATATTCGACGGTTACTATGGCTGACATTTCATTCCCTCCCTTCAATTATCGCAACCTCATCCTCTGTCAATCCATAGGGTTTATAGACAAGCTGGTCAACCCCATTAAATAACGGACTTGCATATCTAACGGGGCAAGTAATCCGCGTCTTTCGTAATGGCCCCGTCCTCACGGAAGTGGGGAAAAGATGCATCTTTGAACTTTTCCCTTTAAATATAATTTGTCAATTTGAAAGATTCGAGCACTTAGATATTTTTTGATGACCTTTTTATCCGTATGCCTTCCGGGGTAATAATAATCAGATTCCCTTTTATATCTTCCGCCTTGATAGACTGATAATATTTTTTGAATATCGTGAGTGTCTCATCAATAGGTCTTTTATATATTTTAGTGACAACAATTCCTCCGCATCTTTCTGGAGGAAATCTGAATATTCTCGCAAAATCTTTATCCATGGTAATAATGACCATGTTTTCCTTGCACGCCTTCTCATATACCTCATCATCAGAAATACCGGAAAGACCACAGTCCCTGATACTCAGCACATTATTCCCAAGAGCCCTTAAATAATCAATAATTGGCTCAAAGAGGTTTTCATTGGCAAAAATCTTCACGCTATAACCCCTGCTTCTTCATCGGCAAGAATAGAGGCATATAGCAGACATGCCCTGATGTCTTCGTCGGTAATATTTGGATACGCCTTTTTAATTCCTTCAAAACTCTCTCCTGCAGCAAGAAGATCGAGTATAATATGCACAGGGATTCTGGTTCCCTTAATACACGGTTTGCCACTGCATATCTTCGGATCAGATATTATTCTTTCAATACTTTTATTCATACCTTTAACCTCCCTTTATAATCTTACAATTTAGCCCTCTACAATCGCAATCTCATCCTCTGTCAATCCATAGAATTTATAGACAAGCTGGTCAATGTGCTTTTCCCAAATCATGGACTTTGGCTTGATTATCAATGTTTTTCAAGAATCCGCGTCTTTCGTAATGGCAAAGATGTATCTTTGAACATTTCCATTCAAATATAATTTGTCAATTTAAAGGATTCGACCTCTTTGTCCCCCCCTCCCTTCTGCTCACTCATCACAGAATAAACCAACCTCTCACAATATATTATTGCGAGTTCTTTCTGTTGCTCCTTTTTCAGACTTTCATAATCTGTATGCTCTTTCATTAATTCCAAGAGTCGTTCCTTTGGAGTGTGCCGATAACCATCGTGGAAGAAATCGAACAATTCTAAAGGACTCTTGGCTTCTTTACCCTGCTTTATATAAACGCCAAAGAAAGTATCAGGGTGCCTCTTGTACGCCGAGAACTCTTCATCAGTCAGAGGACTGGTAGCCATGATTGATCTGCCGTCCATAAGCCTATAAGCACCATAAACCATTTTATCTGGTTCTGAAATCCAGGCAGTTGTCAGTTCCCCTACCACTTCCGTTCCATCCTTCGAGGGTATTACATATCTCTGACCGATCCTAAGTCTTGATATTTTTTTATTAAAAGCAAACTCCGGTATCTCTCCGTCAAATGTAGAGGGTATTTCATAATGATCCTTCATGGATTTTATAAGTTGCTCCATATCAGCGTGTCTTTCGCGTGAACGTAAAGCATCTCGAATATTCGAGTATTCTGTATCCACCTTGAAATCGGGTATCTTGAAGCCCTCTGATAGTACAGCCCAGCCATAATGAGTTGAGTTAAGGTTATAATGGCATGGATGATTGGTTACGAAAACATACGCTTCAGGAGCCGGATTACCTTTAATCATCAACATTCCCTCATTGTGGCGGAGGCTTTTAAGCGACTCCCTCAACCATTTAATGTTTTTTTCCTTGTCCCCATCATCTGGTACATTAACATCAATGAAGACTACTCTTTTGTGGTTAGCCTCTTTCTTTAGAGCATTATAAAGCTGATTCCTTATTATTGCGTGTCCTTTACCAGCTTGCCGTGACTTCGCTTCTACAGAATACTTGTTCCCCGTCTTTCTGCAGGTCGCGGTAAACTCACAGTGTGTTCTGGATACATCATTCTCATTCTCGAACTCGAGATCAAACCCAGCCTTGATGCACGCCGCCGCCACATAGGTTTCGTAATAGGCACCGATGAACTGTCCCTTATCTTTAAGTCGCTCAATAAGTCTCGCCTGAATCTTAATATTATGGGCGAGCAAATAGAGGTTGTATGCAAGTCCCATATATGCAGCTACTGCACCAATCATGGGTGCATTGTATATTTCCCCTGGTTTCTCGATAGTTCCCTGCTGATATAAGCAGACTTTATGATACCACTGGAGAATCGGATGACGGTCATCAAAGGGCTTTGATATCTCAACATTTCCCCAACCGCTGCCTAGTACATCTTTGATGTAATACATCAGGAAATCATGAAAGGTCTTCCATTCTTTGGACCAATATAGCCTTTTTCCAACAGCAACAATCCGGTATCCCTTATGCAACAAAGATATTATAGGGCGTCCAAGTCCCTGTTGCAGTTCGCGCTGCCGCTGAAGAGCCTGCATTTCCTCAAACTTCTTCTTTATTTCGCTATATATTATATCCGGTTCCGTCTGCTTAACGGATATTCCGCCACAGCATTTTTTGAACTTTTTACCACTTCCGCAAGTACAGACATTATTTCTTCCAATCTTTATTTTTGACGGCATAGCTTTTCTTGCTTTATCCTTACTTACCGGCTTTTCTCCATGCAAACCGTTTCTTAAGGTCATTACAAAAACTATAATTAATTTTGTGCTCATACTGAAGTCTGCCTACAACTATACCCGGAGCTATACCGATGTCAGTAGCAAACTTCTGTATAACTGCCTGGCTACATCTTCCGGACTGTATAAACTCCCTGTACTGTTTCGGTGGAATCAGAAAATCAGAGGCAAACTTGTCAGCCTCATCTTCTTTGGAGTTTTTATCGTCTCCCTCAATAAACACTTCCTTTTTGCCATGCAAAAGGATATGCCCTGCTTCGTGAAAGAAGCTGAACCACAATTGATCATCACTTTTATAGCGAAGGCTCAGTTGAATGACTGCTTTTTGAGGGTTTAACCACCACGTTGCGCCCTTTACCCTTATTTGGGGAAGTTCTGGTATAAAAGTAATGGCAACGCCCGATTCAGCACATAGACGAACGGTTTCTGGTTGAAACGTTTCTGGTGGATGAGTTGTAAGGTCACGAATCTGGCTAAGGGCATTTCTAAACTGGTTTTCATTAAAAGGCTTACAATCTATTTTTTGCGCTTCCAACTCACCTTTCCGCAACCACGAAGCTAATGCACTAGGATGGCTCTGAAAGACATGAGATTTACGAAATGAAACCTGGGAACCAATCCATTTTTCTCTCCATCTTTCTAACGAAGCAACACTAAAGAAATTCAAAACTTCCTGAAGTTGTTGCACCCTATTTTTGTAAGATTTGATCCAATTCAGCTTAATCATTGCATTGAGTGGTAATTCATCAAGCCAGTTTGTTTGTTTTTGCAAGCGTTCTTCCTCACTGAGTCGAGCCAGAGTCTCTTGATAGTTCCGTTCCAGATTATTCCAAAAACTAGCGGGTATACCAAGAACGCGTTCTAGCTGTAATGCTGTATCTGGGGTAATTGATGCCTTTCCTTTAATAATCTCGTTAATGGTTTTTTTGGGTCTGCCAGTGCGTTCAGCAAGTTCTGCTTGTGACATGCCGATCGCTTCAATTGTTTCCAAAAGCGTTTCGCCAGGAGGTACGACATATTTGGGTAAAAACTGATTTTTCATGTCACTGATCATGGGTATCCTCCACGCCAATAATGGTAATTTCGGTTACTTTTGTCCAATCAAGTTCACCATCAGGTTTCCTGGGTACTGGGTTATTTGCAGGTTCAAAAATAAGCCGATAGGGATGATCTAAATCCACCGAAAGCTGCCCTTTACGGTTGTGAAGTAGCTCATGGCAACGAGTCTGGGGAAGCTTTCTTATATCTTCTAATACATTTGCGGCCCCAAGTTCATTTAGTCGTCTCTTGAGCAATTTGCACCTTAGTGGGCCATATCTTTTTATCATAAGTTTTTCATCATTACACAATTTTTCAAGTTTGGATGTCTTGAATAATATAATCATATTCTGAATTATATGTCAATATTATTAACTGAAAAGGTTAATAATAATATTTTTAAATTAACTGTTTGAATTTTCCACAATTTTAATTTCATCTTCTGTCAATCCGTAGAGTTTGTAAACCATCTGGTCGATCTGTCTTTCTATGGCCGACGTGTCGGTGTCAAATCCCCCTTAAAAATGGGGATTTGGTTGCGGCTCCGCTACACTACGAAATCTTATAGGCTTCTATTTTTTCATAGAGTACCTTCCGGCTAATTCCCAGTATTTCTGCGGCCTTGGACTTGTTACCATCAGCAGATTTCAGTGCATCCATAATCATCTCGATTTCTAACTGCTTTTGCGCCTCATAAAGGGTACCTGTAGATTTATATTTTTGCAACTGCACAGTAGACTTATTACTTATCTCCTGCGGTAACATTTCCACTCCAAACATGACATCATCCGGAGCAATGGTGACAATCCTTTCGACGACATTCCTTAATTCCCGCACATTGCCAGGCCATGAGTAATTCAGAAGCAATGTCAATGCCTCCGGGGTAAATCCTTTTACACGCTTGCCGACATCAGCGCAGCTTAACTCCAGAAAATGCGCAATCAACAGGGGAATGTCTTCCCTGCGTTCACACAAAGGCGGAAGATGGATGGGTACCACATTCAACCGGTAAAACAGATCTTCTCTAAATTCCCCACTATTCATTGCAGTCTTCAAATCCTTGTTTGTTGCTGCCAGGACACGCACATCGATCTTGATTACCTTTGTTCCTCCTATCCGCTGCAGTTCCTTCTCTTGCAAGACACGCAGGAGTTTCGCCTGTGTATGAGGATGCATATCTCCAATTTCGTCAAGGAAAATAGTCCCTTTATCTGCCACTTCGAAGAGTCCCTGTTTAGTTCCTGCTGCTCCTGTAAATGCCCCTTTTTCATATCCAAACAGTTCGCTTTCGAGGAGGTCTCGTGGAATAGCGGCACAATTCAAAGCCACAAAGGGTTGGCCAGACCTCGAACTGTTGTAATGGATGGACTTGGCAATTAATTCTTTTCCCGAACCGCTTTTCCCTGTAATAAGGACGCTATAGGGGGCGTTACTAATCTTTTTCACCAATTCCAATATTTCTTTTATCTTTGGGCTCGTGCCAATAATATGACTGAACGAGGATTGTACCTTCTGCTGTTTTTTGAGGTTTTTATTTTCAGATGCGATACGTTCATTTGCCCTCTTGAGATCGTCAAAAAGTTCTGCGCTGTAAATTAACAATGCCACCTGAGATGCAATACCGGTAAAAAGATCGAGGTCAGCTTTGGAAAATTCGTAATTCCTGCTCTTGCTTTCGATCTGTAATATGCCTAAAGTTTTTTGGGGACTTATAAGAGGAGCGCACATGATCGAACGGGCGCCAATTATTTTTATGCTCGTACTGACCCTGGAATCCATTTGTGTATCCATGATGAGCAATGATTTTCGTTCTTTGATAGCGCGCTGGGCTAGCGTCTGGCTCATGACATTCCCTTCCTCTGCCAATGCATGGTCTTTTGCTTGAATCGTTCGGATGGTTAATTGACTTTCATCCGAGTCTTGTAAGGCCACAAAACATCGTCCTGCATGGGGAAACGCAGCAAAAACAATCTGAATAATCTCTTTCAATAATGCATCGAGATCAAATATATTACCGATAACCCTTGTAATATCATGGAAGATTTTTAGTCTCTTTTGGAATGTCTCAAATTCCCCTTTATCCGCAGTTTTACGGCCAGTTGTTTCACCCATAGTTTCGATTGGCAGCGGATCTTTTGTAGCCATGATAATCTGAGTATATTCGGTGGATGGAAATTCTGACGGAGATGGTTGCCCTGATTCGGCATCTTTAAAGGCCAGGGTATACGGCCCAATGCAAATTTTTTCGCCGCTGGTCAATGGACGGGGAGAAGTGATCCGTTCGCTACCCAAAAAAACCCCATTCTGACTGCCCAGGTCTTCAATCAGGTACCCACCAGCCGATTTGCAGATCCTTGCGTGGTGTCGTGAAACAAGGAGGTCGTCAAGTTTGATATCAGTAGTGGATGCGCGGCCAATGATGGTAACATCCTTTAAGGGGTAGCTTTTTTTCTGACCGGGGATGGTAATGTCGATTAGTTCAGCCATACGAACAAAGGTAATTGCACAATAGCAAACTGGAAGACCTCACCCTCATCCCATCCTTGCAAAGGAGAAATTGGAAGGGTTTTGGTTCCTTACATCCCCTTTGTCCCCTCCTTGCGAAGGAGGGGATGAGGGGTGGTTATAAAATTTCACTTAATGTTGTACAATTACAAAAAAGACTGACTCTTTGAGGATTTTTACGAGCAAAGATTTTTAAAGTGTCAGCAAGCGCATAATGTCGTTGCGTGTGGCATAAATTACCAGGGTAATGATGAGGCCAAAGCCGATATATTGGGCGATAGAGAGCGTCCTCTGACTCACCGGAGAACCCTTGATTCGTTCGATTGCCAAAAACAGCAAGTGGCCGCCATCCAGCACCGGGATGGGCAGTATATTTAAGAGTGCGAGCTGGAGACTCAGGATGCCCAGGAAATATACGAGCTTACCAAAACCCACCTTTGCCGATTCATACGATGCCTGGGCAATAAGGATAAAACCACCGACATTCTTTGTCGAAAGTCTTTGAGAAAAGAAGCCTTTTAAAGTGAGATAAAGTCTCTGGACATTAATCATAGCCTTTTTCGTACCTACGATGCACGAACCGAACAAGCCATATTGTTTGACTTCTGTCTTTTCCCTGAATTTTACACCGATACGGCCAGCAGCGCTCTTTTCATCCTTCTGCGGCTCGATAGTAGACACAAATCGCTCGTTGCCCCGCATCCACCCAATTACCATGGGTTTCCCTTGTCCCGCGATTACCATCTGCAGCAAGGTATTCCACTCTTTTATTTCCTTCTCGTCGAGAGAGATAATCCTATCGCCCGGCTTTAAACCAATTTTTTCAGCAGGAAAGCCTTCAACAAGGGAATCAACCTTTAACCCATAAAAAGGCGTCAGGCCGCCCAGAAATTCTTCCCTCGTCTTCTCATCCTTGAGTGGAATTTCAATCAAACTAACCGTATTATTTCTTTTAACCGTAACAATAGATGTCTCATCTTTCGCTTCAGCAACCAGTTTTCTGATGTCCGAAAAGCCCATCACGGGTATTGAATTAATTTCAAGAATCTCGTCGCCTTTCATTAAACCAGCGCCACTTGCAATGCTGTTGTTTTTCACACCATCCAAAATGGCAGTGGCACAAGAGATACCAAGCATCTGTCGGGTAACTCTGGAAGGAGTCACCTTTAGTTCAACCTCTTTATTATCCCGCAAGACGGTAAGGGATATCTCTTTCCCAGGGTTCACGACCTCCACCTCACGGAATTCGTCCTCCGTGGAAATCCGCTTACCGTTTACTGCAACCACAACATCCCTGACCTGTATACCCGCATCCCTGGCCGGGGCTTCATTACTTTCAAAGGCGAATATTTTGTCAATTTCCAGACTTGTGGCCGGCATGATTCCGATACGCTGGATACCGTGTTCCTCATCGTACTTCGGCATAACGGTTACGTCAAAAGTCTTATTGTCCCTCTCGACTTTGAGAGACACCCCTGCAGCAGGGTTACTGAGGGCAACAATGGTAAAGAGGTCTTCGAAGTCCAGGTCTTTGCTTCCATCAATCTCGACAATTTTATCGCCTCGTTGAATTCCAGCCTCCCATGCCGGCCAGCCAGGCATGACCTGACCTACCTCCGGGGTAATAAATGGCACTCCAATCTGAAAGGCTACAATAAATGCAATAAATGCCAGAACGGCATTTAATGCAACACCAGCCACAAAAACCGAGGCGCGCTGCCCGGCGCTCTTGGAGGAAAATTCCCACGATGCACCTGTTTTTTCCTCTTCAGGGCCTTCACCAGCCAGTTTGACGTAGCCTCCGAGCGGCACAATAGAAAGCCGGTACTCTGTCTCTCCCCACTTCTTTTTGAATATTGCGGGACCAAAACCCAGCGAAAAAGCCAGGACTCTAACTCCTATTTTTTTTGCTACCAGGAAATGACCCAGTTCGTGAATAAAGATAAGCAGTCCTATACCTACGATTACCAGTATGATATTAGTCGAAACGTTTACATAAGGCATTTTTTAGTCTCCTGTCTTGCCCAGGCATCTGCCGATAAAATATCCTCCAGGCAAGGGTTTTTAATATAATGATGATTGTTTATTACCTTTTCTACGGAGGATGCAATCTCCGTAAATTTAATCTGACCATTCAGGAAGGCTTGCACTGCAACTTCATTGGCGGCATTAAGCGTAGCCCCCATCGTACCGCCTTCTCTGGCAGCTTGATAACCCAGCCTCAAAGCTGGAAATTTTTCCATATCCGGTTTCTTAAATGTGAGACTTCCTATACTTGATAAATTTAATGGTTGTACACTGAGAGACATTCTTTCCGGATATGTTAAGGCATACTGTATGGGCACCTTCATGTCCGGCATCCCCATCTGAGCAATAACTGACCCGTCGCAGAACTCCACCATTGAATGGATAATTGATTGAGGATGTATCACGACGTCTATTTGTTCGACATTCAGGTCAAACAGCCATCTCGCTTCAATAATCTCCAGCGCTTTATTCATCAGGGTGGCAGAATCTATGGTGATCTTTTGTCCCATCTGCCACGTGGGATGCTTGAGGGCCTGCGCGGGGCTTACATCGGGAAGCTTATCCGCTGGCAAGTCATAAAAAGGGCCGCCTGAAGCCGTAATAATTACGCGCTTAATTTCACTTCGCTTACCCGACTGAAGAGACTGGAATATAGCGCTATGTTCACTGTCCACCGGCAAAATCTGATTTTTCTTTGCCAGCGACATCACGATATGCCCGGCCATAACCAGTGATTCCTTGTTGGCCAGCGCAAGGGTCTTCCCCTGCTGCACTGTCGCTATAGCCGCCGGCAATCCAACAGCGCCAACTACGGCGGACACCACGACATCAACCTCTTCGTGTAAAACAATCTCTTCCAGACAATTGTTTCCGGTCAGGATTTTCACTTGATTATCGGGAAAACTGCTTTTTATTTTCCCGGCTAATTGACTATTATTTAGGGCGACGTAGCGCGGCTTAAACTCCTCAATCTGCTCTGATAGTAATTCCCATCTCGAATTCGAAGAAAGACCTATCACCCGAAATTTATCTTTTAAATTACGGGCGACCTCAAGGGTGTTTTTGCCGATAGAACCTGTAGAACCAAGGACAACTATATTTTTCATTTTGGCGACATTTGGGCGATTTCTTCCAAAAGCTCATCCACCATACGGTCTTCTGGTATCTTTCGCACTTTCTCACCCTTCTTGAAAAGGAACCCAAATCCCTTGCCACCTGCAATACCAATATCAACCTCACGGGCTTCACCAGGGCCGTTTACCACACACCCCATAATGGCAATCTGGAGATTTTTTTTATCACCCGGCAAACGCTGTCTCACCTGTTCCACAATATTTACCAAATCAATTTCACACCGGCCGCACGTGGGACATGAAATGAGTTCCGCTCCCTCTCGTTTGTGAAAACCCAACGCCTCCAGGATATCATATCCTGCCTTGATCTCCAATTCAGACGCACCCGTGTAAGAAACCCGCAGGGTATCACCTATGCCCTCGGAGAGCAGCCCCCCGATCCCAATAGCAGACTTGATCGTAGCCAGACTCGGAGGCCCTGCTGCTGTAACTCCCAAATGCAATGGATAATCACACTGCGTTGCGATTAAACGATAAGCGTCCAGTGTTGAAGGCACATCGGACGCCTTGAGTGAAAGTACAATATCTTTAAATCCCAACGATTCGAAATGCTCGCAATACTGCAAGACCGTCTTTACCATCAGAGTGGTTAGTTTTTCATGTTCATCACCTTCACCGCGCACGGAACCTGAATTCACACCGATACGAACAGGAATGCCTTTGTCTTTTGCGGCATTTACAACCTCTTCCAGCTTTTTCCTGTCCTTCATGTTTCCCGGATTGATTCTGATTTTATCAACGCCCTGTGCAATGGCTTCCAAGGCAAGGTGATGCCCAAAGTGTATATCGGCAACCAGCGGGATTTTTATCTGCCTCTTAATAGCGCCAAGGCATTTGGCTGAAACAATTGTAGGAACTGCCACACGGATAATATGACAACCAATCGCTTCCAGCTCTTTAATCTGCTGAACTGTAGCATCAATATCCTCGGTGTGGGTCTTGGTCATTGTCTGCACGGATATCGGGTTATCTCCGCCAATCAACACCCCGCCTGCTTTAACTACCCGTGTTTTACGTCGTTGTATCATCGTTTCCGGTAAGTTTATCAATCTAATTCAGAAAATTGTATAGCAACGGCTCGCCAAGCTCCTATTTTCAAAGTATTAATTATATTAGCATGTTGCAGACTTTGTCAAATGCAAACTTGGCAAACACCTTTTAGATTTTAATATTCGGCTTTTAAAACAGTAACGATTGCAATCATATTTCCCAGAAGAACCATTTTAAGCAAAAAAAAATTCCAGTGAGGTTTTTTTGCCTCACTGGAATTCTATATAAAGGGCATATTAATATGCCCATAAGGCATCACGACACCTTAACCCACAAACTATCTTCTTCTCTTTAATTCAAAATTAGCGGTTGCGGCCTTTCCGGCTTCTACAGTAACTTCTTGTGATACATCCTTAAGCTTTTCGTGCCACGTCTTTACTACGTACTTCCCAGGTGGAACACCTTCCAGTGTGTAGTTACCGTCTTTCTCCGTCATTGCAAAATAAGGATTCTCGAATGTAACGGCAAAGCCAGCCATTTCATTATGAACATTGCAAAGAAGAGGTGTCTCGCCTACAACATCAAAAAGCACCTCTTTAACAACACCCGTCGGATACGTCCCCAGGTTAAATTGCAAGGCTGCGGTAGGAGGAGAAAATACATTGTGGCGGACTGCATCGCTATTAGGGAAGTCCGCTGTAGTACCTTTCTGCATGGCTACAACGCGAGGCACATAGGTAAGATTGAGCTGGTCAATAACTGCATGCTCAGCAGGAGGAGCAAACTTATTGTCGCCTACTTTTTCAACAAATACAATAGCATCTCCATTATTCCTCATTTTCTGGCAAGTTACAACACCAGTAATGGAGCCTGCATTATCCACCTTTGGCAGATTTCTAACTACCTTCTTCAGTTTTTGCTGTGCCTCTTCCAGTTTCTTCATTGCTTCGGCAGCCTCTTCAGGCGTCAACGCCTTCTTCTCTTCGGTCTGAGCCCATACACATGAATTATACGAAAACGCTATACAAGTCGCTGCAAGTACCCCAGCAATCAAATATTTTTTCATAAATTCTTTTCTCCTTCTTCCAAAATTTAAGAAATCCTAAAATTAAACGAGCTAACAAACGTTTTACAATCCATCTGTTAGCTCGCTTTTAACCTTACATAATTTAACTTATGCCTTTTCTACTTTTATCAGTTCACCGTTAAGGTACTTCTTCATGAAGTCATTCTCGTTACCTGTAGTGTAACCTGTCTTTACCGGATCCCACACGCCTTTTCCACCAATACCGCCATCCTCCGCCTTAGTAATCTTGACTAATGTCTCCTTGGGAACCGTATTGATACCGTGGTTATCCGCCTCAAAGCCAAAAATAAACTTCATACCAATCTTGGCTTTATGGAACAGACTATCAAGCTGGTGCATGGGCATCGACCAGTCTCTGGTAAGGCTTTGCTGAGAACCATAACGGAAACTGGACTGATAGCCGGTACCAGCGGACAATGCCCTGCCGTCCGGCCTTGTCTCGTGCGCCTTTACCGACCTTTCCGTTGCTATCCATGAAGAATGCTTAATCATCGTTACGCCGTAAGGATAGGATGAGTTATATTTTGCCCTGAGCATAAGCCTTGAAACTTTATAGAAAGGATCGCTTGGCTTCCACCCCTCGTATGGTCTGTCGGCTGGGTTAGCATCAACGTAAACATAATCGCCATCATTAATACCCAAGTCTTTCGCTGCCTGCGGGTTTATATTGATTTGATGCTCACCAACACCGGGCATCCTCTTGTCCATCCTGTACGGGTCGCCAAAGTTGTTATTCCAGATAAAGTTCCAGTCAGTCACAGCCCACTGAGAATGTACCGTGTGTCTTGATTTCGGCGTCACACAAAAGAACTGATACCCTTTCTCCCACAGGAAGTTCTTTGTTTTCTTTGTCTCTTCCCATGATTTCTTGATATTCCTTACCGTTCTCTCGTCCCAGTGTTCCGCATTTTCCGGCACACCATAATCATCCGGACGAATATAGGGATTAGTGCTTACAATTACGTTTGGCAAGTACTTTGTTGCTTCAGGACCTTCACGGTGAACAATGAAATTCTCACCATACTCAATGACCTCTGGTTCATCATTGTAGGCCTGCAGTCTCCCTGTTGGAGTATAGAACGGAATACTTTCATGTACTTGTTCCCAGAAGGGTTGCCTTGGATACGTCCTGAAATTTAGCAAGGCCACGCCTGGTTCACCATATTTACCAGCTATAATATCATCAAAAGTATAACCCTTGGAAGTCGTACTGCCATCTAATAACCTCTGGATATAAACTTCCGGTCTTCCCTCCAAAGCAAATTTCCAGAAGTCCCTGAATCTCATATCCCTGAGTAATTCACCCAGTTTAGCCGCCATGCCAGCAAGAACCATCACATCATCCTTGGAGTCATTCACCGGTCTTATGCCGCCCTTCCAAATCTGGAAGAACGGGTTCGAGCATGAACTCGTAATCTCGTGGGTCTCAAACTCCATCCAGCTATTCGCAGGGAATGCAAAATCTGCATACTCGATAGAACCCGTCATTTCAATATCAGTAGACATAATCTGCTCAATATTGGGGTTCACATTCTTCAGCATCTGATACACATGCTTTGCATTATTAACGAGGTTTACATTGGTAAACCACATGATCTTTGTCGGAGTCGGCATGTGAGTCTTGCCCGTAAAACATTTACGCCCATACTTTGGCGTATTCACAATTAACGGCCTGTCGTTGTGGTTCCAGTATGCAACTTCTTCATCGTAAGCGCGACCTTTCACCTTCAAATCCATCGCGGGTGCGTTTGGATCAAGGTTTGGATTAAATACGTCCTCTGCCACCCATCCATAAAATCCAGGGCCACACCATTTTGCTGACTGGAAATTGCCTGCTTTGTAATTGCCTGCCCAGGTATGTGAACCGGAACCCATATAGCCTACATTCCCTGTCAGCATCAATGGCAGGTAAGTTGACCTGTTCATTAATGTAGCATGAAACCAATGATTAATGCCTTCGCCATAGTGAATCGCCACTGGTTTTATGGTCGCAATATCGTGCGCCAGCCTTTCAATTAACTCTTTTGGAGAATTGGTTATTTCTACCACGGTGTCTATGTCATAATCTTTCAGGTGTATCTTATACATCTCAAAGAGTGGCATGACCTCAATCTCTTTACCATCAACAGTTTTAACCTTAAATTTGCCATCGAGTACAGGGTCAATCCCTTTGGCGACCAGTTTATCACCAACATCATCCCTCGTGATTGGTTTCGGACCATTTGTCTTTGCGTCCCATACCACAAAATCCCCAACTATCTCCCTCTGATCATCATGCAGACCATGAATCTTATAACTTGCGCCATGTGAAATATCTTCCAATTTATAGCCAGGTATGATGTCCAGCGGACTCAGTCTTTTCAGGGTATCTGTTCTGACGAGCAATGGGAAATCGGTAAACTTTTTCACATAATCTGCATCATAAAGCTTCTCATCCATCAATATCTTCGTTAGACCAAGAAACAACGCTGTATCGGTATTACACTTTATCGGTATCCAATAATCAGCCTTTTGTGCGGACGGACTGTATTCCGGTGTAATAACAACCAGCTTTCCGCCCCTCTCCATAACCTGGGTAAGCCAGTGAGCCTCAGGCATCTTGTTTTCGATAAGGTTTTTCCCTGTTTGGATTACCAGCTTTGAGAAACGAATATCATTCATATCAACGTCTGAGGCCTGCAAACCATGAGAGAAAGAATGTCCTGGCGCCTGATCGCCATGCCATGTGTAGTTAGACCAATTCCTTCCGCCGAGTGCCTTATCAGCGCCTACGCCCCTGTTATGACTGTCAACCAATGAGAGCATATTATTAAACCTGTACATCCCATATTTTCCGATGACACCCAAGAGACCCATACCACCACGACCCTTGAAGGTACGCGTGCCAGCCCCCTTCATGGGATCAACCATCTCTTTTGGATATCCCTGTTCTATAAGTTTTTTAGCGCCTTCTTCGCCGCTGTACTTCTTAGTAATATGCAAAATCCCTTTTGCAGCGTATGTCCACGCATCATCCCAAGATGCCTTTAATAATTCATCTTGTCCTCTGGCATCAAACAGGTATTTGGATTTATTTGCCGGCGTCAATTCCGGGAATCCGTCATCCGCCCACTGTTTCCATCCTTTTCGAATAAGCGGATATCTCAATCTATACGGACCGTAGACCCTGCGGTGGAACGTGTACCCTTTTAAGCACATCCTGGGATTCCAGTTCCTGGTGGCCTTGTTCCCATACAGGTCTGAGTAATTCTGGTGGTCATAATTCTGCTCGACTCTCATAACCACTTCATTTCTTACAAATGCCCTCACCCTACAGGCATGGGTATCATTCGGTGAACAAGTAAAGGTGAATGTTCTGTCATACCTGTACTGGTCACGATATACACTTTCCCATGCACGATCAGGATAAGCATCCAACGGATTTCCTACCTCCACAGCAGGCTTCAGTAACCGAAATGCCATTGCCTTATTTGCAATGGTAAATGTAGCGCCTGTCGCACCTGCTATTTGTAGGAAAGTTCTCCTGGTAAGTTTCATATTTCCTACTCCTTTCTCAATTAAAAACAATGTATATAAAAAGCTTTATCTCTATATATTAACAAACAGTACTTCTTACCTTATAGGCCTCTGTACATTGCCCACATACGCCATCTTCCGGTTCCCAGTTGGGAAAATCCTTTTTAATTGCACCCACAAGGTAAGCATCTTGTTCAATATTTTCTGCCCAACGATAAGTACGAAATTGACAGAGAGGACACTGGACACCCGGCAAAATTGGCCTTTTTTTCTTGACGGCATGCATAACAGGTAATCCTTCAGAAATCTTTATTACCTCGTTTACATCCCTTGCCAGACTTAGTATCCTATCATGAGTAAGACTTTCATCCTTCCATAGGGTGTCGAAAATGGTACTTTTTACATCGTCAGGAAATTTTCTATAAAGCGCTTCAAACTCTCTGTATCTTCCCTCCCTGTCAGATATAGTCTCTTTCCCATTCCTGATCAGTCTGCTGTCAACAAAAATATCCCAGAAGGTGCAATAGCGCTCTTTTACAATACACTCCTCCATAGGATTACCGCCGAGCCGTTCGTCACGATAGCCGTATAATTCGCTGAGCATGTCAGAAGCATGGGTTAGTTCATGCCTGACAAGCTTTCCCAGATAAGAAATATCCTGAAAGCGGTCCGAAAGCAATTTAACGACAATCCTTTTTTTCCCTTCATCCTGGTTCATCCCTTTTGTTAGATAAGCACCCTCGTCGTTAGGATTCACCGCCCTTGCGATCACCCCCCCGCCGGATTTTACTTCAAACTCAGGAAATTCATCAAAGATATCTTTTATTGCCTTTGGAAATTCCAGCTTTTTGAAAAAATCCCATTCTATTTTTTTAAACTGTGAAGGTCTCTCCTCTAACGGAAAATTTTCGTAAACCGGATCAATGCAGGAATGATATTCCAGGGTGAAAGCAAAATCCCCCTTGGCCTCCCTGGCCTTTAATTCTCCAAATATTACTTCTTCAATCAAACTTGGGTCAAATTCGAGTCTCATATCTATTCCTCATTGAAATCTTCAGAAGAAGCGCAGGATAAACATTCATCGGAGACGCCTGCAACCGCTTCCTGATTCAGATCAGACTCCTTGTAAAGCTCGGTTTTAATATCCAGCAACTTCATTTCCAGCCTTAAAAACTCCTTTGTCAGGGCAGATAATGCACAATAAAAACCTTCTCCTGCCTTCCTGCCAAAAAGTACCGCAAAAAGAGGCATCCATTTCCCTATATGCTCTTTCAAAAATTTCTTTTGCGCCTCCAAACATATCTGCGCCTTTTCATCTCCGTGGTTTTCCAGGGCGTATGCTTGCTTGTACAACAAAAAGTGCATAAATTCCAACTCTACGCTGATATGGTCGCAGCGTTCTTTTTCTATCTCAGAGAGATCCAGACCAAAAGCCTTGTAAAAACCCTGAATATCCCCCAACTCATGAACTTGCTGATACACGTGGGCTGCACCAAATTGGGTCTCATACAAAGGACACTCTTTAGACATGGTGTGTCCTACAATACGCGAATATATCTTTTGCAAATCTTCCGGGTTGGCATTTCCGTACAATTCCCGTACTTCATTCAAGCAGCTTTGCACCGCTGCACCATCATCAATATCCGCATAACACAACATCAAATCCTTCGTGTGTTCCTGAAAATCTGAGCTTTTCAGTATCGAAAGGTTTTTCTCTTCGGGATAAAGAAAGCAAGCGGACAAAATTTGGTACATCACGCTCCGTGTAAGCAGATTCGCTGCGGTGGATGCAACTTGTTGATCTGAAAAACCAGCACTTTCAACGCCCATAACAAACCTCAATTCTAAATTGAATTGTAATGCTTCGGATCTCTGATATGGACAGGCTCTTCTATAGTAGTTCTCAAAATTTCCTGTCCATCCTCGCCATATCCGATAACGGTATCATTAAACATCTCAAACTTCTTTCCGTGAATCATCGTCTCGAAAACCTTCGGGCCTTCCTCTATCTTATATTCAAATATAATGGATTGCGCCATCCTGAACAACGACAAAACCGCCAGTCTTTCACGGGAAGGCACCATAAATTTCTCAATTGCTTCGTCAACTCCCGGGCCGAACATCTGCCTTAAATAAGACCTTGGAGCCCATCTTGGAGGAATGTAATAAATGTTTGGTTCTGTCCCAAACTGCGGATAAAGCGGCAACGCCAGCTTGTCATGCTTAATCAGCCAGGTAACCGGATTCTTCGGATTATCATCCAGGAACCCCTGTAAACGAATTTGACCTACGCAGGCAGCCATACATCTGGTTTCCATAGGACGACCTTTCGTCAGAGGATCCTTCCCTTCAATCCTGGGATAACAGGCAATACATTTTTCGCTTACCCTAGTTAGTCCCCTGAACATAGGTTTTTTATAAGGGCATTGCTCCACGCATTTTCTGTAGCCTCTGCACCTTTTTTGATCAATAAGAACAATACCATCTTCTTTTCTCTTGTATATAGCTTTTCTCGGGCAGGCCGCCAGGCAACCTGGATAGGTGCAATGATTACAAAGCCTCTGGATATAAAAGAACCACCGACTGTGCTCAGGCAGTGATGAGTGTTCATCCGGCTTATTACTCTTTGCAACATCTTCTCCAAAATTCGGAGACCTCCACTCCTTATCTTCTGGTATATAACCGACTGCCCATTGATTAAGGTTCTTCTTAGAAGCCGCCTCAAATATCGTATCACCCTCATAGACTCCATACGGGGAAAGTTTTTCATCCTTTTCGTCCGTGTACCAGGTATTCTCGCCATTATCAATCAACTTTAACGTTTTAACATCCCATGATTGCGGAAACCCACCATAGGGTTTTGTCTCCACATTGTTCCACCACATATACTCCTGTCCCTTATTATATGTCCATGCGCTCTTACAAGCCATGGTACAAGTCTGGCAGGCAATACATCTGTTGATATTAAATACAGCCGCAAATTGTCGCTTAGGCCTGGATTCAAAATAGGGATACTCCATGCGTCTCCCTAAGTGCCAGTTATGTACTAATGTCATTTTTTTATCCTCCTAAATTCCTTTATCCTTAAAGAGTCTACTATTGCCAGGCAACCGTTTCAAGCACTGCAGGATGCCATTGAGTAGAGATGTTCTTTTGGCCATTCCTATCCTGCTCCCCACCATTCCACACAGCCATATTGAAAAATGCTTTCCCGCCCGGAACAAACTGTATATCGTGCGGATCCTGTGTAATTAACGACCGATACATAATTACCGTCCACACACCATCCTCATAATGACTGCATCCATTCACATCCTGGTGGTCCTGTGTAGTAAGCGTGCCAAATCCTTCCGCATTCAAATCCTCAACTGTCCTGCCACGCCCTGGCTGAGAAAGGAGGTTATTGGCGGCCCTTCCTCCCGACAACACTTCCACACTCGTTATCAATTCTCTGTGGTAGTAAGCACTATAAGGATTGAAATTGAAATCATCGTGCATATTAGGGTATTGCACCTCTACATCTTCTAATTCGCCTTTAGCAAGCAAATCCGCCTCCCAATCTGCTTTCCAATGCCACAGGTTTGTTGGTTTTTCCCTATCCCCCATCCTTGGACTAAAATGTTCTGCAGGAGTTATCTCTACTGCACCCAGTGGAAACATCAAAGCCACAGCATCCCTGAATTCCTGAACGGCAATTGACCTTGCATTCCTCGTCGGATCACTCCAGCTAATCTGGAAATAAATCGTAACACCATCATGTATCGCCTTTACTTCTGCACCGGCCACAGATCCCCCGCCATTAGGAAATGCCTTGTCCTGCTTTTGTAACGTAATTTTTACAGGATTTGCATCTTTAAAAGCGCCCTTTAACGATTCAACATCCATGTGGTAAGGTTTCTCCACCTGGACATACTTCACAGTCAATACTTCTTTTGCAGGGATAAATTCTTCTTCACCCGCACCTTTGACCCCCGGCGGTGCTTCCTCAGCCGCAAACAGCGTTGCGCTAAGAAAAACTGCCCCAAGCAGGGGCAAACCAAATACTTTAAACAACGAAAACCCTTTATTCATATACTCCCCTCCTTTAAAAAACTCCTGCCCTGTTAATAAAGTCAATTAAATTTTTTAAGAATCATTTATCTCAAATTTTGAACAACAATAATTCACATAATACAACAAGGGGCAAATTTCGTTCCTCATTACAAAATATCGTTTACTAAACAAAACATATACCTTAGTTCTTTATTTTCACTATACTATGAAAATTAAGAGATACTGAACTTTATTGTGGAATCCAATACGACATTTCTTTATTGAAATACACCGTGCAACTCGGAAACAGCATCAAATCCATTGAGATATCTAAAAAATATCATCAGTAGCAACCAACATCACCAAATTTTATTGGAAAAGAATTCAAATCACAACGCCACAGTTAGAATACAACAAACCTAACAATAAAAATTATATTAGGCAAAGATCGATTTGTCAAATTTTGTGGAAGGAGGTATCGTTCATGAGCTTGCTTTTTGCTTCATCAACAATCTTGGTCGTTATCTCATTATAACCGTTTTCTTGGGCATACTTCTCTATTTTTATCCTAATCATGCTTCTAATGAATGAAGGAATGCGTTCTGTTTGTATTTGGGCTTCTTGCGTCCAGACTACAGGATTATGTACTTTTATGGTAGGTTTTTCGTGAACCGAATGAACGCTCTCAATAAACCCTTCGATTCCATTTTCATCATGCAAATGACCGCGACTGTTAAATGCAGTATCTTTTTTACTTAATGACGATCTTTGAAATTCCGAACCAGCGGTAGTCGTTCCAAGCTCAGCATCTATATTCCCCCCGGTTAGCAATACATTGCACGGTGATAACCTCAGCAGATTTTCCGTCGTACTGCCAATATCCAGCCCGTTTGTGTTATGAACTCCCGTACGTCCCACAATCAATAAGGACGGTTGTTCTCTGGAAACAAACCTGAGTATTTGATCATAAGGCTTACCATCCATTAAGACAGAATTAATCTCCACGCCAGCATCTTTTGCCATGAGATTAGCCTGATCCAAGTGACCCTGATATATTTTTGCCAGCCCCTTATCGATAATCTCCTCGTGGAGGTTTTCCTGTTCCTTAAACCTGAAAATTTGCCCTGCCTCCTTCGAAAGCACCTTTGCAATACTCTCAAATGCAACTCGATGATAATGCGGGTCGAATACAGAAACAGAATCAAGTTCCAGATCGAACAACTTGGCAAACGACAGAGCAGACTTCACACCGGCGACAGACTGTGCGCTTCCATCAACTGCAACAACGGCTTTCCCCTCAAAACTGCCATTTTTTACTACAAGGACATCCGTTTTAATCCGCCTGACAACCCGTTCACAAACGCTTCCCAGAGTGCTATCATTCACGGCAGCCAGCCCTTGTGCCCCGACAATCAACAGGTCGTAATGATTTCTCTGTAGTTCCTTAATGATTTCGTAATAATTCTTCCCTTCCAGCAGAAGACCTTTATGCGGAACGGCAGCTTCATTACCCTTTTTATCAAATACATCCAGATATGACTCGGAAATTAATCTGAGTCCCTGATTAATTAAGGTAGTATGCAGGTCTCGCTGCTTTTGTAGTTCGGTTTCGTCCTGGTATTGAGGCGGCAAACCTTTTTCCATGTCACGAAACCGCCTTTGATGCAGCGATGCGTCATAGACATGACATCCCACCAAGTGGGAATTAAATTTTTTTGAGAGTTCGATTCCTAAATCAATGCAGTGATTAGAATGGCGTGAATTGTCAATTGCAATGAGTATCTTTTTGTACATAAAGATATTTTGTGTTGGTTGCTCTCTACCGCGGCAAGGACTCTTTTTTGAGTTTTTTCCACTCACCAATAGCGCCAATTGCCAAAGCAAGGGTAATTACAATAAGAAATAACCAACGTGCTGATGATTTAAGTACGCTGGGCTTTTTTACTTCAACAACTGATTCTTTAGCGGCAACCACAGTCTTTTCAGCTTCCCGTATAGAAAGACTGCGAATATAAGCAACTAGTTCTTTGATCCTTTTTTCTGTAAGTGTTTTTCCCCATGGAGGACAAAGATTAGATTTATCAACTGACTTAGATCCATCTGTAACGGACTTTATCAACTGGTCGTCAGTCCTTTTCTTCATATATTCAACATCAAGAAAATTTCTGGGCTTTGGCTTCAAATCTATCGTAAAGAACGTTCCGTCTCCTTTGCCCTTTTGCCCGTGACATGGAGAGCAATAATACTCAAAAGTCTTTTTGGGAGATAATAAAAATACTTGGTTGCGCGGTGAAAAACTAAGGTCTTCTGCGGCAGCAATACTACCTAAGACTCCTAATAAAACAAATGAGCCTATAATTATAATTTTTTTACCTGTCGAAAAATAACCCATTATTCTTTTCCCTCTTTCTTCTGCACATGGTCTGCCAGGAAACCCACCAGCGACTTTAACTCCTCGTCAGAAAGGCCAAAGGTCGGTTCTACAGCTTGAGGGTTTGCCTGTTGTGGATTTTTTAAATGATAGAGAATGTACGCGGGCTGTAGTCGATCTCCTACCGTTTGAAGGTTAGGACCAACAACACCACCACCCTTAGTTCCTTCTGCATGGCAGGTATTACAACCCTTTTCGTAAAAAAGCTTCTCTCCGGCTGCAACAACCGCCGCAGAAGGCGCCCCGCCCTCAAAAGGATTTGTGAGGGTCTCTTTGGTATGAAGGTTCTTTTCTATATATTCAATAGCAGCTTTTGCATCATCTTCTGTCAGATTGAACTTTGGCATTTGCTGGCTGAGCGGGCGGATAATATCGGGTGACATCAAAAACCCCTTCTCCCAATTCATATGAATCTTAGTTCCGGCAATTGTTAAATTCGGCGCATAGGTACCGCCCTTATTTTGTATCCTATGACAACTCAAGCAACGTATTTCGTACAAAATCTTCTCAAACCCTGCCAGCCCATCACGCTTCTTCTCTACCACAGGCATAAGCTCTGAGATACCTTTTATATCATGACAGACAAAACACCTCGCCCTCTCGACAATATCCTTACCTTTTTCAATAAGAGCGATATCTTTTCTTATGCTGCTAAATTCTTTTTCTGTTAAAATTTGAACTACTGGTTCAGCAGGTTTTGCTTCTTTAACCTCACCCGCTTCCTCTTCTTTTTCTTCCGGCACAAACTGAGTGTCACGCATAACGAATTCAACAATACCTCTCAAATCGGTATCATTGAAACGGAATTGCGCCATCATTGTATCTGGAAAATGGCTCTTTGTATTACCAAGCCAGTCGTACAACCAATTCCTGTTAATCTTTGTGGTAATTTCACCAAGATCCGGGCCAACGCCTACGTTTCCACCAGCGCCTTTTATCGGATGGCAGATTGTGCATCGAGCGCGCCCCCAGACACCTTTCCCGTTGTTAAATACCTTTTCCATCTTGTCATATTCATCATCAGAAAGTTCGTCTTCTTTTTTCAGCAAAAAGGCATCCCAGGTAATTTGTGGCAATTCCTTTTCCTTAAGGCTGCTCAAAAAAACTATAACCGCCTTAATCTCTTCAAAATCCAGACCTAGATTTGGCATCTTGGCATTCGGAACAACTTTTTTGGGATTGGCAATCCATCTGGAAATCCACTCCACATTAGCCTTATTTATAATGTTCGCCAACGGCGGACCATTTTTAACCCTTTTATAAGGATCTTCCAGCTCAAACGGAAGCATGGTCCATTCTCCCGGCATCCTATATTTTTTATCTAAATCTAAAAACATGGAATCAATTTTTCTTTCCTGTCCAAAGGAAACATTCGTAAAAATTGCCCATGGTAGAACTGCCAGAACTATGAAAAACCAAACTTTTTGCAAACTAACCAATGACCTTAACCTCATTAAAAACTCCTTAACAAGATGTTGTTCTTTTACTGTCATTCTTCTAATTTTGGTGGAAACCTGCGTAATCTTGCAACAAACCACATCTCTATACTTGCACCCATAACAATTGCTATCAATACATAGACGAAAACCGTTTTAGGTACCGGTTTTTCAAGTGATATGTAATACCACGACGACACGGATTTTTGCCCGGCAACATCGCTATTTGAACCATCCCAGACTGCAAAAGCAATAGGAATGAGCTTTCCAATTTCAAATTGAATATCTCCCTTTGCATCTTCAGTCTTCAAAGGCCTCTTCATAACTACCTTCCACCTTCCATTTTGGTAAATCCCTTTCCCACTCACATTCTGGCTTTCAGGTGGCTGCGGTACAACGCTTTTAAATCCTTTCGCATTCAACTCGACCACCGTTTCGGGCGCTTCGGCAGCCGAGCCAAATCCTTCACCCCAGTGCGCCTTCCAACTCCACAGATTTACTGCTCCGCTGGAATCTCCCATTGCAAAATATGGTTTCTTTAACGATTCCGGAATTTTAGTTGGAAATTGAAGTGACATGGCATCACGGAAAACCTCCTCTTGTTTGTTAGTTGAATCATCCCACTCAACCAAAAAGGCAATTTCATCCTTGTTGTACACAGCCCTGACCATAACAGCATCAATTGCAGGCGCCCAATGTCTGGGACTTGTAAGGATCTGCCCGCCTAATGGAAGCTCTACCGGTGTGGCTTTCCCCCAGTTCTCATCCAATGGTTCCGAGGGTAATTGATCGCCTTCAAGCAACTTCACCTTTACAACTACGTCAGATGCCATATCTTTCGACAAACTCTTTACAAAATGAGCTACATGCCAGCGGTCTTCATCAGAAAGTTTTTCTAAATAAGACCCCATAGGCGTCTCATTAAATCCGGTAGAAATTGTACGATAAATATCTTCTATCGCATTACCTCCTTTAAAATTCCACGCCTTGGATAGATCCCTGGCCCTGTAAGGCATATTCCATTCAGTTTGCAAAGCTACCGTTAACGGGCCGTTTCCCCTGCCATCCTCACCATGACATTCATAACACTTCGTCTCTTTAAATAGCTCTTGCCCTCTTTTTATACTGTCCGGAGTCGAGGCGACCGACCCTACGGACACAACCTTTGGGGCAGTATCTTTCTTAAACTGTTCATTAAAGGTCTTCACGTAGTATATTACCTGCCAGCGTTCTGTTTCAGTAATCGTACTCCAGAAAGGCATAGCCGTTCCTTCAATACCGCTGGTAATAATTCTAAACAGATCTTCGTCGGTAGGAACAGAACCAAATGTTGTGGAACGAACTTTATACTCATTTCTCGTAAAGTTCCTGGGTTTCGGAAACATCGTTTTCGATGCAGGACCATCACCACCGCCTTCGATTCCATGACAATACCAACACCTTTTTTCGTAAACCTTTTTTCCTTCAGCAACGGCTTCAGGTGTTTCAGATAACTTTTGAGGTACCTCATGTTTGTAAGTTCTAAACAAGTGAGATGCATGAGCAGGCACTTCCGAACGCACCACAAAGACACTTGTCGTTACTACGACCAGTCCTAAACCAACCAAAACTCTTTTAAACGCTTTTATCATATTATTTACTTGCTCTTCTATCCGTTTGCTGTTGATAAATTTATCACCTTTAACAGTTAAGAACTAAGCCTCCCATTTACACAAGGACAATGTCATTCAAGCTTTTCCCTTTGCCGAGGCATAACACCCGCAGTGTCGTATTCACCCATAATAATCTTCCAGATTTCATCATCCTTCAGATCATCTTTCCACGACGGCATAGCAGAATCCCATGGGGTCGATTCCGAAGGAAGGCCTGGTCCGCCTTCTTTAATACGCCAAAAGAGGTAGTTATCTACCACCGTTGCAATCGTCCCAGGATCCTGGAAATTAATCGGTCTCAGACGGAACGAATTTGCAAATGGCCCGTTACCGTCTGCTTTTGAACCATGACAGGGACGACAGTATGTTTGAAAAAGAATCTTCCCTTCTTCTATGCATTTCCGTTGTGTTTCTGCGTCAGTTTGACGGAAAGGATTCTCCCGTTTTTCAAACTCTTGAGGAAGGGTTGGATGCTGAATCCTTAACTCCACAGGCGACGCAGCGCCTGGAATAGACCATGAATACACAAACCATCCGACTAATACAGGAAAACCTACAAATAACATCTTTTGTAGTAATATTTTAATTATTGGCCCACCACCGGGTAATAAAAAACCCAGAAAATCAGCAAATTTCTGGTTGCTGGTTGTCGCATACACCAAACCTGCCAAAACTCCCATAATCATATACCACATCATCAGGGTACTTGGCGTAGGCATCGTATGGTCTTTCGCCATCAACACCTGAAAAATTTTCGGGGAAGCATATTTAAGGAACAAAAACAAGCAGACAACTGCAGTGATCACCCAAATCATTAAAAATTTACTGCGTTTTTTAGCCATTAAGACACTCCTAACTATTGATTCCTTTGCAAATACAACATCGTCTTTGAACTATTTCAAGCTTTGTAAAAAGGATACAATCCCGTAAAAATCCCTTACACTTAACATCTCAGCGATGTTCCCAGGCATAATAGAGACATCCTGCTTTTTCATTTCCTGAATCTCGCTTTTAGCAATAGTCACCTCTTCGATCTCGCCGCTTTCTTCTTTTAACAAAACAATCTCTTCTTCAGTCTCGCTCTTAATCAATCCATTGTAAGGTATTCCATCTGTCGTTATCACATACATCGTTTCGTACCCTTTTACGATCTTCGCGCTTGGCTTCAGGATAGATTCCAGAAAATATTCAGGAGTCTGAATCGCACCAATCCCAGTAAGCTCTGGCCCTACTTTCTTCCCTTTGCCATTCACAACGTGACATTTTCCGCAGGTAACAGGACGTGTTTCATCAAAAAATACCTTTTCACCTTCTTTTGCATCAACAACCATAGGGGCCACCCACGGTTTTACCTTTTTCTTTGACGCCTCAGGTATTTTATCTTTATACTTCATAATAGCACCAATGTCAGGCTCCCCGCCCAGCGTTTGTAAATACGCCAAAACTGCCAGTATTTTTTCGCGTGACAACATAATAGGGGGATCAAACACCTTAGGCATAATTTTATCATACCCTTTAACGATATATTTCTCAGGCTCTACAATAGATTCTACCAGATAATCCAAACCCGAAGGCATACCTAACTCTTTCGCCCGTTCTTCTGCCCTACCCGACAAACCATCCTGATCAGGACCTCTCGTAGCGCTACCACTCGTACCTATCTTGTGACATGTACTGCACTGTCCGTCACCCCAAAATATCTTTTCACCAGCCTCTGGACTTACCCCTCCAGCCGACTCGCCTCCACCCGTACCAGAAAGCCCGGCCACATACATTGTGATATAGATATAGAATCCTATAACTGCGACTCCGAATGCCGTAATTTTTAGCATGCTTTTATTCATAAGTTTTCTATGCCTTCATTTCACTATCTTGAGATTTAACCCTATTAAACTATCTTCCTAATTCACATCTCTGCAATTTGGCCGCTTTTAATTCACGCCATGGCCTTATTCAACAGCTAGTCCTCATAGCTTGAAGTAACTTCACCATATTCATGCTCTTTTGCCTTTTCTTTTTTGTCGCCGAGACCGGCCAGCCAAAACACAAAGGCCACCAGCCCCAGGAAAAGCGCCACAATCAAGCCTACTATCCGGCCCATATATGCCAGGGACGGCGTGTACGCCCCTTGTGAAGTATCTTGCAAAATGCCATAAATATGCCAATCCATCCTCAAACCGGAGCGTATGAAGCCCATTAATCCCATCAGAATTACAATAACCACGCACAACAAAAGCAACGCATACTGAGACCGCACAGGCATTTTACCCCACTCGATGCCGCCCACAAGCTTTGCCTTACGGAACATGAAAATATCTATAATGGCATTCATAATCAGGCAACTCATCACGATTGAGACCTGCGTCACAGACAAATATCTCAATACCAGATTTGCCTTTTGCATAACCTGGAAACCGTAATACCAGAAATAAAGCACTGCAATACACGCAGTAACTGCGAACAGCAATGCCTGCCCCAACTTTCCTTTATTCTTAAATGTCAGGAAGGCAGCTAAACATATCGCAAATGACTGGATATAAAGCGCACAAATAATCGGTTTCACAAAAACCTTGACGTTCGCCTCTAATTCCACAAAATTAAGCGAAATCGCATACGAAACCAACATCAGCAAACAGAAGATCACGGCAGAAAATATACCGATCTTACCGGCCTTCCCCTGTTCGGAAAATGGCACCATCTCTCCTTTATTGCTTCGTCGATAAATCAAGAAGGAAAAGAATGTAGCGAGAATTATCAAGTTGACTACGGCATTTTTCGCCGCCATAACCCCAAAATATTTAGAGAAAGGGTGATATTGTTCACCAATCATCGCCCGCTCTTCTCCGCTCAGCGGCAGATTATGCGGTGTCAGCCAGACTGCAAAACACATAAAGATTACAAAAATGAGGTATTTGAAAAATTTCGTGTATCGCTCTGACCCTCTAATCCTACCCATTCCAAGCCACAGATAATAATTTACACCGATAAATAGCATACCAATCAGTATGGCCTGGATGATAAACGTCCAGGAGAATGCTCCACCCATCATAATATTACCCATCACAGGGCTGGTACTATAAACTTCCCGTCCAAGCCAATATCCGGCAAATGGCAACGGGATCAGCGCTCCGACTCCTATAAAGTTTCCGACATAACCCATCCAGTCGTAGTGAGCCTTCTCCTCTTCCGATTTCGAACCTAAAAATTTTACCGCGGCATATGCGCCCACCACAAAACCGCCAAAGCACACATTTGCAATCAACCGATGGATATTTACCGGCATCCAGAGCGGATTATATATGGCATGAGACAAACTAAGCAGCTTCCCTGTTGCAGGAACAACACCCGCAGGACTCATCATGTAGGTTGCCCAGGAATTGGTGATGAACATAAGCCCTGTTCCGAACAGATTCAGCATAACACCTAACATAATGTGGAACCATTTCTTAAAGGCAGTACCCTTAAGAATTTCCCACGAATAGTAATAGCCGTATAAAGTGAATGCCTCGCCAAAGAACATCAATGCATAAACGTACATGGTCGGTGCAAACACATTCGTCATATGGCCCATGAATTCAGGATACAAACCGTACAGACAGAATCCAAGCAATCCGCCCAGCGATGCTGTCGTAGCAAATGCGGCGGACAACAACTTGGTAAATTCCTTAGCCATCTTATCATATTTAATATCCCCGCCCTTAAATCCTACAATCTCAACAATTACAGCAAATATGGGAACACCCAGCACAAAGGCGGCGAACATGAGATGCAATTCCGATACAATCCAGACTATAACACGGGAATCTATCCCAAAAAACGCCCGATACTGGACAGGGCCAACCTCTTCTTCCTCCACTGCCGCCGTTGCCGTTCCAGCCTCTGCCGCAGGTTGTCCTTCTGCAGTTTGTGTTGCCGTTGCAGGCGGCTGGCCAGCCTCAAACTGGGGTAATTCTATACCTGGCGACGCTGCTTCTTTTGCCGCTTCCACTGGCGCATCGGCTGCAAAAACTTCCTGCGAAAATGAAAGGAATGAAAAAAAGGAAAGGAAAAACAATACGACAAAAATATATCCACTTCTCTTTGGGAGATGCAACAATATCTTCAAATTATTCATTAGCGGTGCGCCTTTTTAAACAAGTAGGTTACACATTCCATAAAGTTACGAACACAATTATTTCTTCGCATAAACAAAATCTACCACAACCTCTTCTTTTGACTTTACGGTTACATCGCCGGTCTTTTTCCCAAGCTTCTCTTGCCAAGCCTCGATCTTATATTTTCCGGCAGGTACATTTTCAATCTTAAACTGACCATTCTCATTTGTGACTGCGAAATACGGATTTGCCTTCACCACGATAAAAGAACTCATCCATTTATGCACATCACAGGTAATCTTTACTATCTCCGCAAGATCAAATTTCTTTGTCATTTTCCCGCCGCCCGACACCCCTTCATTGAAAGCAGGGTTCTTGATAGACCATGAGTGAAGATTATGCATTACATTATCGCTATTAAGCAAATCCACACTGGACCCAACCGGAATCGCAAGGACGTGGGGACTAAACAGGCATTCTTTCTGATCCAACGAAACGGTTACCGCTTCAGCTTTCTTGCCCGCCGCAATGTCAACCAGAGAGACCACGACATTTCTGACACCTTTGGATTCTCCATTAACCACCAACTCTTCTGACGCCTTATTTTCATGACCGCAGGTCTGCTCATCCTTGTCTACCTTTAATATTTTTGGAACGGGAACATCACCATCATATTTTACAGTCCCTGCTATCGTTCCTCCATCTGCCACATCGATCTCTTTGTAGGCAGCGCCTTTTTCCTGCGCCACGGCGAGATTATTTACACACACCACACCACTCATAACGCTGAGCGCCAAACCGCCAGCAATTGCCAAGCATCGTAAACTTTTCAACATCATTACCTCCATAATTTATCTTCTAAAATT
>JAHFOY010000102.1 GCA_023261485.1 Planctomycetota bacterium | reverse complement strand
ATTCCAACACATCCTGATCGCTGTTCAACGTCCAGATGCGGGCAAAAGCCGCATCAATGTGCTTTACTATAGCCTCTGCGCACCCCTGGAGAGCCCCCCGCAACGGCCCCTGCTGCGTCAAAACAACGCTTACCCTGGCAACAAACTCTGCAAGGCGCATCCGCTCAACAATTTCATTATTCGCACGCTTACTCTCGCTGATCTCCTTTGCAAGACTGTCTGCCATTGTATTAAAACTCCTGGCGAGGTTGCCAATGTCGTCCCTGCGCGTCACCGTGAGCCTACAAGCAAGGTCTCCACCCGCCAATCTCCCGGCTGCATCCATCAAATCCCCGATGGGTTTTGACATCGAAGCGGCAAACACAATCCCTACACCCGCCGCTGCGGCAGAGCTAACAACTCCCAGGATCAACGCTACAATACCCAATATCTTCAGCGGCGCAAACGCCTCCGCCTTACCTGTCTCCGTCAAAAGCACCCACCCATATTCAGAGATGTACTCAGAAGCGCCAACAACAGGCACGCCCCGGTAATTCGGATAGATACCCACCATCTCATCGCCATCCCTGAAAATCTTTCGTACCGGCTCTGTATCCACTACCTGTTCCAGGGGCGCATTATTTATAAATCTGGATTCCGTAAGCATTGTTTTGTCTTTGTTGACCAAATATACTTCGCCGGTTTCTCCCAACCCGACACGATTGGTCGTAACGTCATCCAGGATTTCAAGTGAATAGGCATTAACAATAACACCCACCAGTTCTGAACCTTGTCTGGAGAAAATTGGCGCAGAGATCGATATGCAGCATGTATTAAAACATGGCGAACAGTAAGATTTGCCTGTATACATTTCACCGTAATTTCTACTTTTCCCCTGCACGAATACGTCCTGACGAGAAATATCCTTACCAATCAGTTTCTCGTTGGTAGACGAGACAATCTTGCCGTACTTGTCCGCAACGGCCATTGCCATAAGATGGCGGTACAACGGCAGCTTGTCCTTCAGGAGGTATCTGTTCAACCCGGTTGATGTTTCCTGTTTGGTTCCTCCCTGAACAAGAGTTTCTAGGCTGCTCCTTATGAACCCGTCCGTTGCGAAACATGCAGTTTGCACCTTCGTTGCCTCCAGAGAAGAGAGGACGTGCAGTTCCCTTGACGCTGAGATTGCCCTCAAATCCTCAAATATTCTCTTCTTCAGGGTATTCCTTGCGTTGAGGTAGTAAATCGTTGTAATTAAGCTGATTGGTATAAGGGCGACGCTTAGTCCAAATATAAGCAATCTGCCTTTCGTTGATAGGTATGACAGGCGAGTGAACATCCTGGATTACCTCCTTTGATCATTTAACGTCAGAGGAGAACCGTATTTGCATATCTCACGCACGGCATTTCAGCGTTCTCTTTTGCTAACAGGAACTTTACAATATTTCCTGATTGCATTATACATCTCAGGCAATTTCCTGATTAATACCTGGATGCGTTTTTCTTCATTGATAGGCTTAGCCGGTGAGCCCCACACAACAGAACCCGGCTCTAAACTCTTGTAAACGTTCGAACCTCCGCCGATGATACAGTTATCGCCTATAGTTGCGTGGTCGGTTATGCCCACGTCCTCAGCAATCATAACGTTCTTTCCGATTTTCGCACTTCCTGCAATCTTGGCATAGGCGATAAGCATCGTGTTGTCTCCTATGGTAACATTATGGGCAATATGCGAGTGATTGTCTATCTTTACTCCGTTTCCGATAATCGTCTTATCGAGCGCTGCCCGGCAAATCGTTACCATAGCGCCAATCTCGACGTCGTCCCCTATCTCTACAATTCCGACTTGCGGTATTTTAACGTGTCTGCCACTTACCTGAATATAACCAAATCCGTCATCTCCGATCACACTGTTGCAATGGATAATAGCCCGTTTTCCAATGATAACATTTTCACGAATGGAGACACCGGCATAAATAATAGAATCGTCTCCAATACGGCTCTCCTTCCCGATAAACGTATGTGGATAAATGGTAACATTATTTCCTAAGTTTACCTGGGCGTCAATAACGGCATAAGCCCCAACAGAAACCCCTTTCCCTATGACAGCTTCTGTGCTGATAATAGCTGTAGGGTGGATACCCGCCGGACGTTTATATCTTTCTTTTGCTATAACATCCAGAAACTTCGCAAAGGCAAGGAATGGATTTTCAGTAACAATTTGGGGTTTTGTAAGCGCCTGAATCCCGCGGTACACAACAAATGCTGAAGCCTTTGATATCAAGGCTTGTGGGATTAAAGAATCGTCCTTGATAAAGGTTATGCTTCCTTCTTTTGCAGTTTCAACGCTGGCAACGCCGGTAATTATCGTGTCTCCGTTGCCAATAATTGTTCCGCCGATAATGGACTGAATTTTGTGTAGTGTATATTCCATAGCGCAACAGCCACAACCAAAGTGGATAAAAGTGACGAGTGGCAAGTGGCGTGTGACGTTTTTTCTCGTCACCCGTTACCCGTCACTTGCCACTCACCACCATTTCTAAAAACTTTCCAATTCGTGGATTATTACTTTACAATCAACAAGTCACGATTAACGAAATGATTGTCGTTACCATAGCCGCTTCACTCTCCTCGTTTTGGACATCGTATCACAACCATAAATTACTGTCAAATGAACTTTTATATTGACAATCCTGTTCATTAGGCATGATAATATTCATAAATATCTGGCATTTTTTTGGGGAAAAATTTTTATGTGCGGAATTGTAGGATATATTGGGCATAAAGAGACCATCAAGGTGCTCCTTGACGGCATCAAAAGACTCGAATATCGCGGTTATGATTCTTCGGGAATAGCAGTTATCGAAAACGGCGCCTTACGGTGCGAAAAGGCCGTGGGCAAGATTGCCGAACTTGAAAAGAAACTCAACGGAAACAATATCCACGCAAACATGGGAATCGCACATACCCGATGGGCGACCCACGGCGCCCCTACTATTGAAAACGCACACCCGCACATCGACTGTAAAAACGAAATTGCTGTAGTGCACAATGGAATCATTGAAAACTACGATTATTTAAAGGCAAGATTAGAGCGTGAAGGACACATCTTCAGGAGTGAAACAGATACAGAGGTATTAGCGCATCTGATCGAAAAATATTTTCACGGCAACCTGGAAATGGCGGTCATGGAGGCGTTGAAAGAAGTAGAGGGGACGTATGGCATTGCAGTAATTTCTCCAAAAGACCCGCAAAAAATTGTAGCAGCACGGAAAGGGTCGCCTTTAGTTATTGGAATCGGTAACCAGGAATATTTTATCATCTCAGATGTTTCCGCATCCCTGGAACATACCCGGGACGTGGTGTATCTGGACGACAATGAGGTGGCTGTTCTGACCACAAACAAGTATGAAACCAAGACCATGCAAAACATACCTACTTATAAAAAAGTAGAAGAGGTACTGTGGAACATAGATATGATCGAGAAGGGTGGTTATCCGCATTTTATGCTCAAGGAGATACACGAGCAACCGCAGGCATTAAGAAATGCCATGCGCGGAAGGGTTGATATGAGTGGTAATTCTGTAAGACTTGGCGGATTGATTAGTCACGAAAAAATACTCCGCGAAGCCAAACGCATCGTCATCGTTGCCTGCGGCACGTCGTGGCATGCCGGATTGGTGGGCGAATATATGCTGGAAGAACTGGCGCGCATACCGGTTGAAGTAGAATACGCCTCTGAATTCCGGTATCGAAATCCCGTAATTGAAGAAGGCACTGTCGTAATTGCGATAAGCCAGTCCGGCGAAACGGCGGACACGCTTGGCGCCATGCGCGAAGCGAAACACAAGGGCGCAAAACTCCTCTCGATCTGCAACGTCGTTGGCAGCACCATAGCAAGAGAATCGGATTTTGGCGTTTACTTACACATCGGCCCGGAAATAGGCGTCGCTTCAACAAAGGCATTTACCGCCCAGATAGTTATCCTGTATTTGTTTACCCTCCACATGATGAAGCTAAGACACGGCAACATCCCGATGTTTTCAGATATGATAAAGGTCGTCCAGACTATGCCCGATAAGATTCAGTCTATACTGAACAGGGAAGAAGAAATTGTGGAACTTGCAAAGTTATATAAAGATAGCGAGCATGCCCTTTATTTAGGCAGGGGCTACAACTACCCTGTGGCGCTTGAAGGCGCATTAAAACTCAAGGAAATATCTTACATTCATGCCGAAGGTTATCCTGCCGCAGAGATGAAACACGGTCCAATAGCGCTTATTAATGAGGATATGCCGGTAATTTTTATCGCCACACAGGATAAGGTCTATGGAAAGATATTAAGCAATATAGAAGAGGTAAAGTCAAGGGGTGGGAGGGTAATTGCAATTGTAACCGAAGGTGACGAACAGGTCGCAGAAAAGGTAGACCATGTGTTTTATATTCCCAAAACCCTTGATGCCCTGATACCACTACTCTCGGTAATCCCGCTTCAGTTGCTGGCATATCACACGGCAGTCATGCGCGGCTGTGACGTGGACAAGCCAAGAAATCTCGCCAAGAGCGTAACGGTTGAATAAAATTCTTAACTACCCAGCCACGAATTAGCACAAATATACACGAAAATACTCAATAAGGCGGAAGCAATTACAACTCCCTGTGTCCCCCTTGACCAAGAGGAATTCGTGGGGTTGTCTATTCATTGCCGTTCACTATATTTGTGTAAATTCGTGTTCATTCGTGGCCAAATACCAACTTTTCAATTGCTCACAAAATGGAATTTCGTGGCAAAGCCGCTTCGCCCGTCATAATTCCACTCATATTTATCCTCATTGAACCGATGTGTAGTTGCCTTTCCCATGTCCAGTGTTAAATCAAATTCCTTTGACCAGATCGAGAAATTCTTGTTCACAATCTGAGTAGGCTTGCCAGTGTCTCCCGCACCATGTAATAACTCAACATCCAGCGTCAATCTATCACCGGCTACGGCTTTTTTTCGCCATTCGGAGGATTCTACACTAACAGGCAGGTATCTTACGGTTATTCTGTCCTGCGGAACTTTTGCAAAGTTAAACACACGATTTTGGAAAATGTCCAGTAATGCATTTATCTGAACGGCTGAGGCTTTTTTATCGTCAATGTAAAATACAATCCAATTTTTATCCGGAGTTGCCGTCAAATCTGTTATGCCAATTACCGTCTGTCCGTCTAAGCTATACTGTCCATAGCTGCCTTTTTGAATATGAAAAACGCCTGCAATTTTGCATGTTTTGTTGTGAGTCGGCTCGCTGCCAAAAAGGCACGGACAGCCGGGATTGCAGGTACACCCCTCAAAATATTCACCTTCAATTGACCAAACCGGTCCGGCATGAACTGCTTTGAAATTACTACAAAACGCAACAGCAACACATAACCCCAAAAATAAATATTTCATCTTTTTAACCATATGTCTTTCTCCTCCTAAAAATATCCTGTTTGTAGGGACAATTCATGAATTGCCTTAAAATATTCTACCAAAACTTATTTTCTGAGCCACACAAAATACATCGGCAGATTGCATCTCCCCTTATTTCCGAATAAGCGGTACAAATCGGACGGGGATAATGGACTCTTTCACAACCTTCGAGGACGCATCCTTGGTAATCAACATAAGATCCTGCACTTCATAAACACCACCGACAGGAATAACCAGCCGGCCGCCGGGTTTGAGCTGGTCAATAAGAGGTTGGGGAATATGCTCTGCGGCTGCAGTGACGATAATCGCATCAAACGGTGCATGCTCAGGCCACCCTTTATAACCATCACCAATCCTGACTTCCACATTATTATGACCCATCGCTTTCAACCGCTTAGCGGCCTCTTTACCCAGACCTTCTATAATTTCAATCGTATACACCTGTTTTACAAGTTTAGAAAGGATGGCCGCCTGATAACCCGAACCTGTCCCTACTTCCAGCACAATATCGTCCTTTTCCAGATTCAACAATTCCGTCATAAAGGCTACGATATATGGCTGGGAGATCGTCTGGCCAAAACCTACCGGTATTGGCTGGTCATAATAACTATACGACCGGTTTTCTTCTGGAATAAAGAGGTGACGGGGCACCGTTTCCATAGCCTCCAACACCCCTTTATCCGTTATGCCCCTATAGGCAATCTGTTCCGCCACCATCCGTTTCCGCTGGTGTGCAAAGGTGTCATCATCTATTACTGAATTCAGGCCACCCATAGCCGTTACCGTATCTTTTTGAAAGATTAACCGGACAACAAAGGAGATTACAATAATCAAACATGAAGCAACAAATATAAGAATGCTTAATTTCATCGGCCTGCTTTTCATGGTGTAACAATAATAGAAACATCTTCCCTTTGATGTACTTCACCAACAACATCAAACGTCAGAGCGCCTCTTTCTTTGAGTTTTGTACAGAGTATTTCCGCCTTCCCTTTGGGAATCGAGATAAGCAGACCACCGGAGGTCTGGGCATCAAACAAAACGTCCACTACCTCCTCTCGTACCCTGGGATTAATCCTGATTGCATCCTTCAAATATTTTTTACTGAGCTTTGATACCCCCGGCATCAATCCCATTTTGACATAGCGTTCACAACCATCGAATATCGGTATGCGTTCGGCAAAGAATGACAGCGTCACCTTGCTGGCCTCCGCCAACTCGTATGCGTGACCCATAAGCCCAAAACCGGTGATATCCGTACAAGCGCTCACCCCAACCTCCAGCATCGCCTCAGAGGCCGTTTTGTTCAACAAGACCATGCTCCTGGTTGCCAGATTTATATGCTCTTCAAAAACTTTGCCAGCTTTGATGGCGGAAATAATCAATCCCGTACCAAGAGGCTTTGTCAACACCAGCACATCTCCGGGTCTTGCCTCTGCATTGGTCACAATCCTGCCGGGGTGGATAATTCCAGTGACGGATAATCCATATTTGATCTCACTGTCCTGAAGGGTGTGACCTCCTATGATAACAGCCCCCGCCTCATTGACCTTGTCCGCACTGCCCTTAAGGATTTCAACCACAATATCCCTATCCAGTGATTTTATAGGATAGCAGAGGATGTTCATTGCCGTGAGGGGTTTGCCGCCCATGGCATAAACGTCACTCAGCGCATTGGCTGCGGCGATCTGTCCGTAGTCGTACGGATTATTCACAACCGGAGTAAAGAAATCCAGGGTTGACACCGTGGCCATATCGTCGCTAATCTTGTAAATGCCCGCATCTGCAAAGGTCTTGGGGCCTACGAGTACGCATTCGTTTGGATATTCAGGCAAATGGTTAACCACGTACGCCATGTCTTCAACGGGGACTTTGCCCGCTCACCCGCCGCAGGCGGCATAATCAATCAATCGTTTTTTTCCCCACGCCACAGATATCACCCCCTTTCCTTAGACAAGCTTACATAAACTCTATCATCAGTACCAAGTTTTAAAAGCAACCACAGCATCACAAAATAAAATTAAAATATTGTAATAGTTTAATTTTTTGAAAAACTTCAATAATAACAATGGTTTATCGCACTGCGTAGGGGCAGGTTTGAAACCTGCCCCTACTGTAAATACAATGCATGCATGAATATTGTTTTTCAAAAAACTAAATTGTTACCATTCTTAGCTCACTGAAACCAAGAGGTAGAAGCCTCCTTGGGGTTGAATTTGACATGACATTCGTCGCAACTATTCACCACCTTGAAAAAGGCCGCGGTTGCCTTGTCTTTATTCCTTTCCTGGCATGCCCCGATCAACTCCAGGGCGCTCAGATGGAACTTAACATCGAGGTTTATAAATTCCACAGGCAACGCATCTTTATTAGCCCCTGTGAAGACAACGGGACTTGCATCTTTCAGTTTTTTCGTATCCTGTTTAATAGCCTCCCAATCCTGCTGATTGATGGATGCCGACAAATGTTTCAAAAGCACCTTGATGTCTTTCATGTGCACGATAAAGCCCTGTTCGTTCTTGATAAACTCGTGTTTCACTTCCGGCAATTTTATTTCAGTTTGCTTCTTTTCGGCAGAAACTGTTCCTTTCTCCACCTTTTCTGTTTCTTTTTTCCCACAACCCCAAATACCTGCCAGCATACATATTGAAATTGTTACGATTACAAATTTTTTCATATGACTAAAATCCTTACGACTAAAAAATAATTAAGAAATTTTTACGCAAACATAAAGTCGAATACTAAACGTTTTTCTTCAAAAAATCAATAGAAATGGCTGTCTATAGAATGCCAAGAGATTTCCCGATTCTTTCAAAACGTTCTATCGCCCATGTAAGGTCATCATGGTTGTGGGCAGCCGAAAGCATTACACGGATACGCGCCTTGTCTATGGGTACTGTGGGATAGCCAATGGCTTGGGCAAAAACGCCTTCTCCAAACAATTTCTGGCTAAAATCCTTAGCTATCTTTGCATCTCCAATCATAACCGGGGTAATAGGCGTTTTTGTGTGACCGATGTTAAACCCAACCTGCTTCATCTTCTCCTGGAAAAATTGGGTGTTCTGCCACAGTTGTTTGACAAGCGTGTCCGAAGCTGTGAGAGTATCTACAGCAGCAATACAGGCCGCTACATCGGCCGCCGTTACCGCGCTTGAAAAGAGGAAGGGGCGCCCCTTCTGTGCCAGATAATCTGTCAATCTTTTACTCCCTGCAACGTAACCACCCACAACGCCAAATGCCTTTGACATGGTACCCACTTCAACATCTACTCTTCCATGCAGGTTGAAGTGGTCAACGATGCCCCTGCCACCACGCCCTAACACCCCTTCTCCGTGTGCATCGTCCACCATGGTGATTGCCCTGTATTTATCGGCAATCTCTACGATCTCCGGTAACGGTGCAATGTCTCCCTCCATACTGAAGACACCGTCGGTAATAATAAGGAATCGTCTGGCTTTGTCTGTACCTGAAGATGGATTTTTCACCCCCCCTTGCGAAGGGGGGGATATAGGAGTGGTATTTTTATCCTCCTTTGTAAGCCTCCAGCTTGTGTTAATTTCACCAGAAATTTTTGCCTGGAGGTCTTTGGGATTGCAGTGCCCGTAGCGGACAATTTTTGCTTTAGAAAGACGGCACCCATCAATGATACTTGCATGGTTGAGTTCATCAGAGAAGACAACGTCCCCCTCGCCAACTAATGCAGGAATAACGGCGAGGTTCGCACAAAATCCGGACTGAAAGGTTATTGCACTTTCCACTCCCTTAAAGAGCGCAAGTTTCCGTTCGAGTTCTCTGTGAAGTGTCGTTGTTCCTGCAATAGTCCGTACCGCTGCAGGTCCTACGCCATAAGCTTCGATAGCCTTTTGTGCAGAAGACTTTAACTGCGGGTCGTTGGCAAAACCGAGGTAATTGTTCGAACAGAGATTTAAGACCTTTTTCCCGTCTACCGTAATCCAAGCGCCCTGCGGCCCTTCAATCGTGCGGATGTTAATCAATAGTCCGGTATCTCTCAGTTTCCCCAGTTCTTCTGTAATAAAATCAAGTTTATCCATATAATTTTACCTCTGTTTTTTAGCCACGAATTTTCACGAATAAATTATGATTTCTCATTCGCGCCTATTCGTGTAAATTCGTGGCTAAATAATTACCTAAACATTTAAAATAACCTTCCCGCACTTCCCGTCCTTCATGAGTTTCATGCCCTTCTCATAATCCTTTAATGCAAACCGGTGGGTAATGACGGGAGTCGGGTCTACTAGCCCTGTTGATAAGAAACGCGAGGTCTTGTACCATGTGGAAAATATCTTGCGTCCGGTAATCCCGTAAATACGGATCTTCTTAAAAATAACCTCCTTGTTCAGGTCGATATTGACGCGCCTTTCATAAATACCCAAAATGGAAATCCTCCCTCCGGGTGTAATAACCTTCAAGCCCTGATTCAGCGCCTGATTATTACCTGAAAATTCCAGGACGACGTCTACTCCGTTATCTTTCGTGGCTTCCATGACAATTTGTGTAACATCCTGCATTCTGGGATTCACGGCGATGTGTGCCCCCATCTTCTTGCTGATGGCCAGCCGGTAGTTGTTGGGGTCGGAGACGATAACCAACGAAGCGCCGCAAGCCCTGGCAATGCCTGTGGCAAAAAGTCCAATCGGCCCAGCGCCAAGAATCAAAACCGTCTTTGCCGAAACATCCTCTGCAAGAACGGTATCAACGGCATTTCCAAAGGGTTCCTGGATAGTTGCCCATTCATCCGGAATTTTCTGGTCGTTTTTCCACAAGACATGTTCAGGTAAAACAAGGAATTCGGCAAAGGTGCCGTCATGATCAACCCCCAGCAATTTGAAATTCCTGCAGACCTCTGAATATCCGTTATTGCACTGG
>JAHFOY010000211.1 GCA_023261485.1 Planctomycetota bacterium | reverse complement strand
TTTCTGGTTTGGCTGCACGTTATACCTGATTTATCATATTGTCAAGCATTATTTTAAAGTGGGGCATCGCGGCCTGTTAGTTGTTTGTAAAGTTCGGGATGTAATATTTTCTTGCCCTTCTTTATGTTCTCTATCCCCCACATCGGCTGAAGATTCTCTAATGCCCATGCTTTTTGAAACTCATCGTCAGTTGGAAGTTTGAATCGGAATGCTGCCAGTGGTATTTTGTGGTCAACGTGCCAAGTTCCATAATTATCCCAATTCATTCCGGTGTCAAATTGATGTTCAAGATGATCCATTAATTCCCATACCGTAAAATCAACGATACTTTTCCACGATTTGCTTGCTTTAAATTTTTTTAAACAAGTCCAAATACGGAATGACATATTTCGATTTAGTTTACCCATTGGATTGCTCGTCTTTTTCTGATTCTTTTTCCTATTGCTAATTCTTACTTTATCGGGGTTGTCCCTTGCCCATTGTTTTGTTTTTTTCTTTACTTCGTCGCTGTGGTCAATATACCATTTTGCTAAATATGCTTTTGCTTCGTCAATGTGATTGGCCCGATAATTTTTCTGTCTTATTTTAATTTTGTCTAAATGCTTGTTGGTGTGTTTTTGGTTTTGCGCCTTAACAATTTCAGGATATTTTGAATAATAACATCTTTTGTATTCATTTTCCTTGTCTCTATTGTTGCGTTTCCAATCGCTCGCTCTCTTGGCTGCGGTTTCGGGATTATTGACGTAATATTCTTTTAATTTTATCCTTGAACAATCTCTACAATAATAATTATGCCCATCATTGCTGCACTTTAATTTATTGAATAAATTGTATGGCTTTAATTCTTCACATAGTACGCACTTTTTTAACTTTTCGTTCTCGATCCCAATAATAACTTTTACAGTGGGGGCATCGTCTAACATCTGTTTTGCGGGGATTCCATTCATATCCACATCTCCTGCACTTTAGTTGTTTAACAATTTCTATTTGCACGGCTATTATGTACCCCCTTCAAAGTAACTTGTCAAGAATTATTTTCAATCATCTAACAATTGGTTTGAGTCCCAAGAAATTTGGTTTCTGTAATTTTTGGACCACAATGATGGACGCGACGTGTAAATGTCCTCTATTTTTTGGTCTATCAGATAAATTGAACACGTATCCTTGTCAGACCGAACACCTCGACCGGACATTTGCTCGATCTGGCAGAAGGCGTCAGAAATGTACCAAAGTTTCCCGATTTCTCCTGATGCGTGTAACCTGGATTGCGTTACCTTATCCATAAGATTTTTAAAGGGGCACTTGACTATGATAATGAAATCACACAGCTTTCCCTTTAAATCTATACCTCTCTCGGCGCTCGGACTCAGCAACACTGCGTCCTTGGCATGTAGCGTAGACTCTGAATCAGCGAAGCCATTAATTATCTCTTGTCGGTTCTCTGAAGTGTGCATAATCAACCGGGGGGAGTTAACGCCTTTGAGTATTTCTTGGCCGAGCTTATAGCTTACGCAATGGATCAACCCGCGCTGTCCAGGGTGACGTTTAAGAATTTTCTTAATAGCCTTTACAATCTTGGGTGTTTCCGCTTCCATCCGATCTGCCGAAAGTGAGGCTACCGGCCACACATACACTGGCGCATTCTCAGGAGGGAAGGTTGTAGGCACATCGTAAATCTGTCCACCTTCAACATCGTCAATATCAATCCCTAATTGTCGGCACAAAACGGGTAGCGGTGGATAGGTGGCCGAGAGTAATACAAACCTTTCTGAATGTTTAAGAAGAAAACTCCGCGACAATTCCGGCGTAACCCATATCGGACGGAATATTAATTGCCCCTGCCGTGAACCGTATCGGGGAATTTCTTCCATTCGCCATTCTGTATCGACGCTGGATAGGAAAACTTCGCATTGTTCGGATATACTGACAAAGTGCTTCATCTCACGGATTTTCCGCAATTTAGCATCCGGGTCACTATTGTCCATATCTTCGATTTCTTTATTCAGCGATTTGAATAGCTCGGTTGATTTATATAACGCCGCTTGCCCAAAGTCTTTCCATGAGGATAATCCGTCTTTGGCAGTTACAGTCTTGAACTTAGGCCCTGATTCTAAACCGAGTTGATATAGTGACCGCTCAGTGAATACCAAGGCGATGTTCTGGACGAGCACATCACTAAAAGCATCCGCTTCATCCAGGATAGTAAGCGAGCTACCAGAGAACTTACCGGCAAACCGAGTCTCTGCTAACCAATACGCCGAATTTAATATACGATAACTTGCGTCCACGCATTTTTGTTTGGCTATCTTGTACGGGCAACCTCGTTCGCATGGGTTTGATTCAGTTGCTAAACATTCATCGCAAGATCGTGATGGTTCCATTGAACACTGATAATTGTTGCGGCCAAGAATTGACACGCTTTCAGGGAAATCACCAATTACCTGAGCTTGCAAAAACTTACTGTTGACTATGTAGGTGACTTCTCCATTCATCACACCGCACACCATAGCATCTAAACTTTTTCCTGCCCCGCACGGAGCGCGAACAATTACAATGGGTTTGGTTGCCTCCATGATGTAATTCACTGTTTCTGGCTGGTACATCCGCCACGGTTTATCCTTGAAATTACTCAGCCTATCCTTTGCGGCCTGAGCGTTCATAATTGTATGCATTTATTTCCCTTTCCTATTCCTATTCCGCCTGATCGTATATCTTCGCGTAATCCGCTTGCTGCCTGATTAACTCATTAGTTGTCGATTCGA
>JAHFOY010000101.1 GCA_023261485.1 Planctomycetota bacterium | reverse complement strand
CCCCTCCCAAGAGGGGACTTCTTAAATTCCCCTCTTGAGAGCTTCTCAAAATCCCCTCTTGAGAGGGGTAGGGGTGTGTTTATCCATTACATATTTTAAAAAGATTGAAATTCCTAAACATGAACATGAATCTAACTTAAAGACAAATCGAAGGCAATATCTACCTCGTTCTTAACCTTGAGAGTTCCGAGTAAAGCCTTGTATGGCTTTATTCCAAAGTCTTTTTGAGCGATGGTAACCCTTCCTTTTATATCTTTTCCTGTCGTAGTTCTTGCACCAAACTCTATGGGACGTGTAACGCCGTGCAGGGTTAACTCTCCTTTCACATGATATGTTGTATCCTTTTCCTGGATGTCGGTAGAACGGAAGCTGATGGTGGGATATTTGGAAGGGTGTAAGACGTCCTTGAAAGTGGCTTCTTCAATATCTGCCTTGTCTTTTTCCTTGAGCGTATCATAATTCTGTTGGCCATCTTTCATGGCACATACTATTTTTAGTGAATTTGCCTGAATTTCTGCTTCCACGCTTGCAGATTGAACACTGGCTTCTGAAACGTTCAGTTTGATTGTAAAATTAGTTGCATCAATCAACAGGTCGTGAGCTACAGCGCTCAGGAATCCTTCTTTAAAGGTATAGACATATAATTTCCCAGAACTTGATGTCAAATGGTAACTACCGGCTTTTAATGCCATATTCTCCTCCTAAGCTGAACAAACGTATTTTAAATTAGGTTGGGTTTTAAAAGACAAAACCCAACGACTTTTTTACCCATCCCTAAATCCCCTCCCAAGAGGGGACTTCTTAAATTCCCCTCTTGAGAGCTTCTCAAAATCCCCTCTTGAGAGGGGTAGGGGTGTGTTTATCCATTACATATTTTAAAAAGATTGAAATTCCTAAACATCGAGTTTTTCTGCCACGAAGCCGCCAAGTCACTAAAGTTTTTCTTCGTGTCTTCGTACCTTTGTAACTACATTGAAATTCTGTACGTTAAAATGAGTTTGGATAGTATCCCAATTTTCCTTAAAGATGTCAATCCACAATAATTTTCTATCATTTCACTTGACTTGCAAAACCATTGTATATAGAATCAAAAATCAAACCCACTCTGGTTATTTTCTGTATATTAGTGAATAAAAATAAATGATATTTATTAAGGGGAAATTAAATATGCTTCGATTTAATAAACGCCGTAATACGTTAGAGCCTGAAGAGTACATCTTCCAGTTGAATGATGCGACAGAACCCAATCTCTTCAGGGATGTATTTCCCTATGATAAAATACCTAAAATACCATTCAATTACAGGCTCAATCCGATGAACATGCCTGATGAGATATGGCTTACGGACACAACCTTCAGGGATGGACAGCAATCCCGTCCGCCTTATACTGTGAAACAGATTGTAGACCTCTATGACCTGATTCACAAATTAGGGGGCAAAAAGGGTCTTATCCGTCAGTGTGAGTTTTTCCTGTATAATGAAAAGGACAAGGAAGCGGTAAGGAAATGCCAGGAGCGAGGCTATAAATACCCGGAAGTTACCGGATGGATCAGGGCGGTAAAGAGTGATTTCAAGCTGGTCAAGGAGATGGGGCTTAAAGAGACGGGTATTCTATGCTCTGCTTCGGATTACCATATTTATTTAAAATTAAACAAAACCAGGAAACAGGTCGTGGAGATGTATCTGGATATTGTACGTGCAGCCCTTGAGGAAGGCATTGTTCCCCGCTGTCACTTCGAGGACATTACCAGGTCGGACTTTTACGGTTTCGTGGTACCCTTTGCCCAGGAGCTTATGAAATTATCCAAAGAAAGCAAAATGCCGGTAAAAATTCGCGCATGTGATACCATGGGAATGGGTGTCAGTTACCCTGGCGCCGCTTTACCCCGCAGTGTGCCTGGCATTGTATATGGACTCAACCACTTTGCCGGTGTCCCATCAGAATATATGGAATGGCACGGCCACAATGACTTTTATTTGGCGGTAAGCAACGCCACCTCTGCATGGCTATACGGATGCAGCGCCATTAACGCTACCCTGTTAGGTTTGGGAGAACGCACGGGAAACACGCCCATAGAGGCGCTTGTAATCGAATACATGGCATTGCGGGGCGAAGACGAATTCATTGATACCACGGTGATTTCGGAAATTGCCGACTATTACAGAAACGAAATCGGATATGCAATTCCTCCGACACAACCTTTGGTAGGCTCGGAATTCAACGTTACCCGCGCCGGTATCCATTCTGACGGTTTGTTAAAAAACGAGGAAATTTATAATATTTTCAACACCAAAAAACTCTTAAACAGGCCAATCGGTGTTTCCGTATCTGACAAATCAGGCGCAGCCGGCATTGCACAGTGGATTAATATTTATTTTGGCTTAGAGGGAAACGAACAGATACCCAAACACCATGAAGGAATAACAAAGATCAGGGAATGGGTGGATAAACAATACAACGAAGGACGTATTATTTCCATCTCCGACGGGGAAATGGTCGAACAGGCACGCATCCATCTTGGAAAGTTTATCAAATCCGATAAACTGAAATAATCCGGGGCTTTTAACACATCGTAAATATCCTTGAAAGTATATGAATTTCAAGCAAAAGATATCCTCAGAAGATACGGTGTTTGCGTCCCGCGCGGCAAGGCCATATCTCAAGGCCATGACGTCCCGGAAACATTTCAGGAAATTGGTAGCAATCGCTGTGTCATAAAGGCACAGGTTCTTGCCGGCGGCAGGGGGAAGGGCGGCGGTATCCAGTTTGCCAATACCTTTGCTGAAGCACAGGCAATCGCCGCAGGCATGCTTGGCACCCATCTTGTAACACGTCAAACCAGTCAAAAAGGCATCGAAATTAAATACGTTCTCATCGAAGAAGCTGTTTCTATCAAAAAGGAATTATACCTCGCCATAACTATTGACCGCTCCCTTCAAACACCGATATTGATTGCCAGTACCGAGGGAGGTATGGAGATAGAAGAGGTTGCCAAAAAGTTACCTGATAAAATTATCAAGGAACCCATTGATACATTCTTTGGAGTCCATCCATTTCAGATGCGCCGCATTGCCTCTAAATTAGGTATATCGAAAATTTCCTCAGCAAGATTCAACAATCTTATCACGAACATATTTAACGCCTTTATTAATAACGACTGCTCATTATTGGAAATTAACCCTCTGGCCGTTACAGCGGATAATGAGCTGTGCGCACTCGATGCAAAGATGGATATTGATGACAATGCCTTATACCGTCACCCTGAATTTGAGCAGATTAGCCAATATCAGGATGTCTCTCCTGTTGAGGCATTAGCCAAAAAATACAAACTTAGTTACATTAGCCTTGATGGAAATATCGGATGCCTGGTAAACGGCGCCGGTCTTGCCATGGCCACCATGGATATTATCAAACTGCACGGTGGAGAACCGGCTAACTTTTTAGACGTCGGCGGCGATGCATCATTAGAACAAGTTACGCAGGCATTCAAGATTATTCTGTCCGACTCCAAAGTAAAGGCAATCCTGATCAATATCTTTGGGGGAATCATGAAATGCGATGTCATCGCATCCGGCATCATCCAGGCCATTCATGAGGTAGGTATCCACATTCCCCTGGTCGTGCGTCTGGAAGGGACGAATGTTGATATTGCGAAAAAAATATTAGCTAACTCCGGCCTCAGCATTATCTCTGCAAAAGACATGAAAGAGGCCGCAAGTCTTGCTGTAAAGGCATCAAAGTGAAATTATGGGTATCTTAATTAATAAAGACACAAGGGTCGTATGCCAGGGCATCACCGGGCAGGCAGGCAGTTTTCATGCCGAACGCATGCTGGAATATGGCACAAGGCTTGTTGCGGGCGTCACGCCGGGTAAAGGCGGCACAACGCACCTGGGCATTCCGGTCTTTGATAACGTCCTTGATGCAAAAAATAATGTTGGGGCGAATGCCTCTGTAATTTACGTACCGGCACCTTTTGCAGCGGATGCTATCATGGAGGTTGCGGAGGCAGGAATTGAATTAGTCGTTTGCATTACAGAGGGCATTCCTACCCTGGATATAATTAAAGTAAAAAAATATCTCTCAAATAAGAATACGCATCTTATCGGACCAAACTGTCCCGGCATCATTACACCCGGCGCATGCAAGATCGGCATCATGCCGGGATATATTCATACACCTGGCAATGTGGGTGTCGTCTCGCGCAGCGGAACGCTCACCTACGAGGCCGTCTGGCAACTAACCCAACGAGGTTTGGGACAATCCACCTGCATTGGAATTGGCGGCGACCCCATTGTGGGTACCGATTTCGTGGACGTACTCAGACTGTTCCAGGAAGACAAAGACACACGGGCTATTGTGTTGATTGGAGAAATTGGGGGAAGCGCAGAGGAAGAAGCCGCCGAAATTATAAAACAAGAAATCACAAAACCCGTTATAGGCTTTATCGCAGGCAGTACGGCTCCTCCTGGCAGGCGTATGGGTCATGCGGGCGCCATTATTTCAGGCAACAAAGGTACTGCCATTTCAAAAATCACGGCGCTGAAAGATGCAGGCGTAACCGTAGTCGACAGCCCGGCGGACATTGGCGAAACAGTAGCAAGGGTAATCGAACAGACCAAGTTTTTTCAGTGACGGGTGACGTGTGACAAGTGACGTCTTTTTTCGTCACACGACACCTGACACTCGCCACGCGTCACCCGTCACTTGTCATTTTTAAATCTCTTTTGAATTTATTGCAGGTTGCGATTCGTTGGAAAGTTCGTTATTCCCAGGAGTGACTGGCATCTTACTGCGAGAGGAAGACCCTTCCTGCCAGGCATTGAAACGGAAGAGGAAGATAAGTCCCGGAATAGCAGCCAGTGCGCAGAAGATGAAAAAATGAACCCATCCCATCCATTCTGCCAGATATCCGGTGGGCGAAGCAACAATCACCCGCGGAATGCCCATGAGACTGCTCAAAAGCGCATATTGTGTGGCGGTAAATCTCTTGTTGCAGAGGCTTGCCATAAAAGCAATAAAGGCAGAAGCGCCCATACCACTGGTTAAATTCTCGAATGCAACCGTAGCCACCAGGACATAATAGTGGTGACCTACCGAGGCAAGCGCGGAGAAGGCCAGGGTTGAAACGGCCTGGAGGATTCCAAAGATACAGAGCGCACTGCGGAGTCCCATTCGTAACAGGAGAATTCCCCCTAACAGACCACCTCCAATTATAGCGATTATGCCAAACGTCTTTGCAACGACAGCAAGATCAGTCTTTGAAAATCCTATTTTCAGGATAAAAGGGGTTGTCATGTTAGCCGCCATCACGTCGCCAATCTTGTAAAGAAGGATAAATGCCAGAATTTCAAACGCGCCTCTCCGCTTAAAATACTCGGTGAACGGCTCTATTACCGCCTCGCGAAGTGTTTTTGGGGGAATTATCTGTCTGTCAATATTAGGCGAAAAGAATGTAGTTGCAATGCCTATAAGCAGAGAAACCGCCAGCAGCAGGTAGACATAATTCCATGGAATGCGGTCGGCTAAAAACAGGGCAAATGCCCCGGAAATGAGCATGCCTATGCGGTAGCCATTACTTGCCAGAGAAGAGCCCAAACCCAGTTCTTCATCTTGTAAAAGTTCTCGTCGGTAGGCGTCAATGACGATATCCTGGCTTGCGCTAAAGAATGACACGAACACGGCGAGAAAGGCCACAATCCACGGGGATTCAGCAGGCCTCACCAGATAAAATGCCCCGATGGCCAGCATGAGAAGTATCTGGGAAATCAGCATCCATCCGCGCCGCCTGCCCAGAAATGGAGGCACATATCGGTCGAGGAAAGGTGACCAGAGGAACTTGACCGTGTAGGGAAGTCCCACTAAGGAAAACATCCCGATAACTGCAAGGTTCACCTTTTCATCTGTCATCCACGCCTGAAGCGTAGACCCTGTGACCAAAAGGGGGATACCTGAGCTTACACCCAGAAAGAAGGTAACCAGCATCCGCCAACTGAAAATAATCCGTAGGATAGGAACTTGCATAAACTTTAAATCAGGATTTCGGCAACTTTCTTCTGCCACTAAGGCATTTGGCTATTTTGATACTCCTTGCATTCGTGTAGAATGGGTCGAGCGGTGACGATCCGTCGACACCGGGCTTCTGTTGACATTTATTTTTTGTTGGGTGCGCTTTACTTCATCCAACCTACATAACTGTGCTAAAATAAATTTTAATGACACAAAATGTATGCGATCCTTGCAATTTCAGAAAGATAGACTTCATATTGTGTCTGAGGTGGAGAAAGAGCAAAAGATCTTCTAAGATATCCCGTGGGGGTCTTTTCTTTCGGGAGAAGAACTTTATCTTTAATTACTTCTTTTTCAAACATCTTTAAGGAATGTTTACTTTTGTGAGCAAGAGCATTTCTTATATAGAGAATCTCTTGTAGTATTTTCTTATCTGAATTCTCAAGAGTGTTAAAAGGAAATCCCTTTTTAAAATATATTTTTGACCTTCTTACAGTAGTATCATATGGAAACCAATCCAAATACGATTTTGTGCCATAAATTATATCGCGGCAAATAGCAATTGAGGGAAACGTAACCCTAGCCTGGACTATTTTTGAAAGATGCTTAGTTTTACCGACTAATAAGTCTATAAAAAGAATTTCAATCAGGTTCTCCAAGTTTGCAATAACATCAAGAAATAAACCTGAGTATAAAAAGTTTATGTCTCTTTCCACAATTTTCTTTTGTGAATAAAGAGATTCCATCTTTTTTCTTGTATGTTCGTTGTTATTTAAGTGGCCAAGGAGTTGTTTGTAAAATACACTCGATTGTCTAGCCATTTATAATTTTTCGTAGATGTTCTAATAATATCTTTCTTGAAGATAAATCAGTAGTTCTTCTTGTTATTGCTTCAACAACATTACGAGGAACTTTCTTTTTGTCAAATTTATCTGATTCAGCCATTAAAATTGTCCATTTATCATTTGGTATTTTTTGAGGTTGTTTTTTTTCTAAAATAGTCTTTTTTCCGTAAAGCATTTCATAAACTATTCCAAATAAGCCAAAAAATAATGTTTTGTTTTTATAAGCAGAAAACTGTAAGTTATTACCTAGGTTTTCATCAATAACTTCCATAACAATGTCAAATCTTTTTTCGAGTTCATTTTTTTCTTGAAAAGTTTCATCATACTTTTTATATGTTTGGTTAATAAATTTCTGTTTCTTTGCAAGAAGTCCTTTTAGCATAAAAATTAAAAGTTCACTTGCTAACTCGACCTCTAACATTCTAGAAATATTATCCTCAGTAAATATTTTCCATTCACGCCATCTATTTAAATTTTTCAATGCAAGATTATACATTAATGTTTTGAATTCACCAAAATATTCGGCATTTCGCAATTCTTGGTAATTCAATTTTGTCCCTGTTGAATTAATTCTTGAAAATATTTGTAATACTTCTTGATCATCAACATCTGGAGGAAGAACATGAACGCTAAACTTATAATCAAGAATTCTACTCTTTAAATCTTCCGATAATTTTTCAAATGTTAGTCCAGCCAACTCTTTATTATGACTAGACAATATAGTAAATAAATCTCTGTTCTCATTGTAATCTTTTAACAAGTTAGGAGAAATATACGAGATCAAAGTTCTTATCCTCTGCTGGCCATCAACAACTTCTCGCATTGGCTCAAAAGTTTTTAAATCAGTTCTTCGTTCACGGAGGAATATAATTGGAATAGGCAAACCCCTCACTACCGTATCAACGAGATAAGATTTAGCACCCTTTTTCCAAACAGACCTTCTTTGAAAGCTGGGACTTAGCGTAAGGGTGCCAGCTTTTTGCCAACTAAGAAAATCACTTACTTTATATTGTGTCCTAGTAATATCAAATGTCTTCATTTTCCCCACCGAGATAAAATTTTAGAAATATTTGTACTGTGCATATTCCAAATTCAACACTTAGGCAACTTAAAAGAAAAATATAATTTTTCTAAGAGTTTAAATTCATGAAGAAATAGAGACTTTATTGATTTCGAAGGTTTGCACATATTATTCGATTGAAACATAGTCAATAACCGGTGTTTCGATAAATCTATCTGGCTTTTGGTTTTGCCAAATCGCATTTTGAATTTTTTCAACTGTTTCAGGCGAGTAGAGCCGTTCACCGCATTGTAAACACTCTTTAGCTGGTACATGTTCTATGATGTGCAGACGCCCCTTAAACTCGATTGTATAAGAAACTTTTCGATCTATGACTGTGCCACCGCAGAGATCACACTTCATAAAAGATTCTTAAATTCCTCAATACTAAGACCCGCATCTTTTACTATACCCGCCATGGTAAAAGAGTTAATTGGATTTGCCCTTGGAATGGTAATAATACCTTCCCCATTAGTCATCGTAATGTGCTTTCCTTGCTTTACAATCCAAAAACCTGCCTTCTTAAAAGCCTTCACGGCTCGTTGGTGGTTTATACCTGGTAGCTTAGGCATGATTTATTCTATTTCTACATAACGTGACACCTTGTCTTTGCTTAATTCTTCAACAGTCTCTAAATATGTTTTTATAGCATCTTTAATATTCTCCAAAGCTTCCTCTTCGGTTTGCCCTTGTGACCAACATCCAGGCAGTCCAGGAACCCAAGCAGCATAACCTTCTTCGGTTTTTTTGAGATTTACCTTGTATTTCATAAGCGCCTCCAAGACTTTTTTACATTTTGGGGCGTATTATCATACGCCCCTACAGATAACTTTTATCCAACTCCACCAGTGAATTGTTTTGTTTTTCCATCAATGCGTGCTTCTTTGCAAGTTTGCTGTGACGTCTGCCATAAGCGGCATAAATGATCGAACCTACCGCCAGCCATACAATGAGTCTGAGCCATGTGAAGAATTCGAGCCGTATCATCATATATCCGCAGAATAGTATGCCCAGGATGGGTATTACCGGCACAAATGGACACTTAAAGGCACGGGGATGGTGCGGATCTTTAATACGGAGGATAATAACAGCGGCGGAAACAAGGCAAAAGGCAAGCAGTGTCCCGATGTTTACTAATTTTGCGATTTCTTCTATTGGAAAGCAACTGGCGGTAAGAGCAACACAGCCGCCGACTATGATGGTTGATATGTGTGGTGTTCCAAAACGGGGATGAACGGCTGCGAAGAGCCGTTCAGGAAGGAGTCCGTCCCTGGCTATGGCCCATAATATCCTTGATTGGCTCAGGAGTAAGACGAGGAGCACGCTGGTTAGCCCTGCTACTGCCCCGACCGAGATGAAAAAGGATACTTTGACCAGCCCGTGCCGTGTGAAGGCGTCTGCCAGCGGCGCATCAATGTTAATGTCTTTGTAATAAACCATACCGGTGAGGACGGCAGTAACGGCAATGTATAAAATGGTACAGAGAACCAAAGACACGATGATGCCGATAGGTACGTCCCTCTTCGGATTTCTCGCCTCCTGGGCGGTTGTTGAAACCGCATCAAAACCGATGTAGGCAAAGAACACGTAAGCAGCGCCGGTGCCGATGCCGCCAATACCAAAGGGCGCAAAAGACGACCAGTTATTCCCCCAATTATCGTTCTTTACATAAAACCATCCAACGAAAATTACCATTAATATCACAGAGAGCTTTACTCCTACAATGATACTGTTAAAGCGGGCGCTTTCTTTTATGCCGATGACCAGTAAGGCAGTAATAACAACAATGATCAGTCCGGCAGGTAAGTTAAATACGATGGGGATGCCGTGAAAAAAGGGCACGCCTTGAGCAACGAGGTCTTTTGCCTGATGAGACAGCGTCCAGTAGTCGGTGGTAAGCCAATGGGGGATATGTAACCCAAAGAGCCCGATTAGCTTTATAAAGTAATGCGACCATCCTACTGCCACAAGGCTCGAAGCAAGGGAATATTCAAGGATAAGATCCCACCCGATAATCCAGGCAAAGACTTCGCCCAGCGCCGCATAAGAATAGGTGTAAGCGCTGCCGGCAAGGGGAACCATTGAAGCAAATTCGGCATAGCACAGGGCGACAAATATACAGGCTAAGCCGGAGAGTACAAATGAGAGGATTAAGCTGGGGCCGGCATACTCTTTGGCTGCCAGTCCCGTCAAGACGAATATCCCGGCGCCAATGACGGCGCCGATTCCCAGTGCAGATAGCGAAACCGGGCCAAGTACCCGTTTGAAGTGGTGATGGTTGGATTCTTCTACAAGGTCACATAATGCCTTCTTTGCAAACAGTTTTTTCATTGTTTTGGAAAATAACCTCTGTGGTTTGTCTTCCCGTGGTTAATAGACTACACCTTTTCTATGAAGTGTCCGAGTTTTTCCTTCTTTGTCTGCAGGTACTGCTTGTTTTCCTCTTTGGGTTCGGTAACGATAGGCACACGTTCCACGATTTCCAGCCCGTAACCAGCAAGGGCTGCAAATTTTTTTGGGTTATT
>JAHFOY010000100.1 GCA_023261485.1 Planctomycetota bacterium | reverse complement strand
TCCGGGTTATTCAACGCAGAGCCTATGGTATTAAAGATCTCGTGTATCTTAGACTTAAAATATTAACCTCTTTTTTACCTGATTTGTGAAATTTTACCCACACAAAACTTAGTAGACCCATTAAAAAATATGTCAGTTTTTAAATTAGTTTCATCATTCACACCACAAGGCGACCAACCGCGCGCAATACAGCAACTGGTCGAAGGCTACAAAAATAATGTCAACTATCAAACCTTATTAGGTGTTACTGGTTCCGGTAAGACCTTTACCATGGCAAACGTAATTGCCGCCCTGGAAATGCCCACGCTGGTTATGACTCACAACAAAACCCTGGCCGCCCAGCTTTACAGCGAGTTCAAAAGCTTCTTTCCGGAAAATGCCGTTGGATACTTTGTCAGCTATTACGACTATTATCAGCCGGAGGCGTATATTCCGCAACGGGACATCTATATCGAGAAAGAGGCTACCATCAATCAGGAAATCGACCGGCTGCGTCTGGCAGCCACCAGTAATCTTATGTCACGGAGAGACGTCATCCTGGTTGCCAGCGTGTCTTGTATTTACGGCCTGGGATCCCCCGAAGAATATCAGGAAATGTATGTGCATCTCTGCAAGGGCGACGTGATAGAACGCAACAAACTTTTAAGAAAGATGGTCAGCATACAATACGAGCGGAATGATATTGGCTTCGTTCGCGGCTCACTGCGGGTGCGCGGGGACGTTGTAGAGGTATTCCCCGCATACGAAGAGATTGCATATCGCATAGAATTGTTTGGTGACGAAGTAGACAGGATTTCCATAATAAATCCCACTACGGGAAATTCTTTACAGGAAGTAAAGGAAGTCTCCATTTATCCGGCAAAACACTTTGTCATGCCGGAGGGAAAGATTGAAGGTGTAGTCAAATCCATCGAATATGAATTGAATGACCGCCTTAAGGAACTGCGTTCGCAGGAAAAATTCCTTGAGGCCCAGCGTTTGGAGGCGCGCACTCGTTACGACATGGAGATGCTCCTGGAAGTAGGCTACTGTCATGGTATTGAAAATTATTCCAGACACCTCAGCGGCCGTGCACCCGGGGAGACGCCATACACCCTGTTCGATTATTTCCCCAAAGAATTCCTCCTGATTGTAGACGAGTCCCACGTCTCTGTTCCCCAGATTGCGGGTATGTACCACGGCGACCGTGCGCGCAAGGAGACCCTGGTCGAATACGGGTTCCGTTTGCCATCTGCGCTGGACAACCGTCCTTTAAGATTTGACGAGTGGGAATCAAGGATTCGTCAAATCATGTTCGTTTCGGCTACACCAGGTACTTATGAGTTGAAAAAATGCCAGGGCAAAGTAGTCGAGCAAATTATCCGGCCAACCGGCCTTGTCGACCCAGTAATCCACGTAAAACCGGCAAAAACACAGGTAGAAGATTTGCTGAAACAAATAAAGAAACGGGCGCAGATAAGGGAACGGGTACTGGTAACCACTTTAACAAAACGGCTCGCTGAAGATTTAAGTGAGTATATTAAGGAAGAAGGTCTCAAGGGCATGTATATCCATTCAGAGATAAATGCCATAGAAAGGGTAACGATATTAAGGGATTTGAGGATGGGAAAATTCGACGTTCTGGTAGGTGTCAACCTTTTAAGAGAGGGACTGGATTTGCCGGAGGTCTCTCTGGTAGCGATACTGGATGCAGACAAGGAAGGATTCCTGCGTTCTGAAACTTCATTAATTCAAACCATTGGCAGAACGGCAAGGAATGTGAATGCCGAAGTAATCTTATATGCAGATGAAATAACAAAGTCAATGAAACGGGCTATAGATGAAACCAACCGGCGTCGTGAGCTTCAGATAGCATACAACAAAAAGCACAACATCACCCCAAAAACCATACAAAAAGAGATCAAAAAGGGTATCGAAGACGAGGTCTCATCACGCAAGATCGTTTATGAGACCGTTGCCGAAAGCGAGGAAGAATACATTACCCAGGAGTTTGTTAACGAACTGGAAGAAGAGATGCTCAAGGCTGCGGAGGCATTGGAATTTGAGCGTGCGGCTGAGTTAAGAGACAAAATTCAACGGATACGAGAAACGTACAGCAAAGGTGGCGTGGGACAGGTGACAAGTGACAGGTGACGTTTTTGCCGTCACACGCACCCGGCACTCGCCACTGAAAATAGTTGCCAAAACTTGTCCTCGTGAAAACGGGGAATGGGGAAAAGAAGTTTTTACAGTGTAATACTATAGAAAGGAGATTTGCAGTGAATATAGAAGTTATGGCCCTTTGTGACGCAGCAACGGAAGCTCAGGGGAAATTAAATATATTGGGTACTTTTGATACAATCTTTGCCCAAAAATTGCCGGCCGTGAGTTCGCAGTGCGCTATAGCATTCAGAGTAAGGTTCAATCAGATAGAAAAAGGAGAACATAAAATAAAACTAAATCTGGTTAATGAAGATGGTAAACTAATAATACCCAGTTTAGAAACCAGCGCGAAAGTAGATTTTCCTCCCCATCTCGATTCAGGCGTAATGAACATGGTGCTTCATATTCAGGGCTTAAAACTTGAAAAGTTCGGGAAATATTCATTTGACCTGGCAATTGATGGAAGACAGGAAGCCTCGCTTCCCCTTTATTTAAGGCAATCTCAGACATAATAAAGAGGTTGAACAGCAGGAACGAGTTTTTATATCCTTTTCATAAACTCATGATTTTGTAATCAATTTTATGGTAAATAATATTTCATTTCTGATATAATAATTCTTAAGATTGTAACGAATAGTTGTTTCAGAGGAGTGCGAGTGAAAAGATATCCTGTCCTGTCAAAAGCCCCGATTACCGAAGCCCTTATTGATATTCGTATAAAGGTAAGGGATGATCTTAAGATTGAGCAACTTTATTCGATATACAAATTTATTTCAAAAGAATATCCGAATAAAAAAGAACGCTATCAGTGGGAAGGCAGGTTGGAATTTAAAAAAGGTGAGACACCCATTTCAACTGCTGCAGAAATGATTGATGGATATGTATTTATTTCTACCGATGAAAAACAGATTTGTCAAGCAAGATTGGATGGTTTTACATTTAATAGGCTAAAGCCTTACGAAACTTGGGAATGTTTTCGTGACGAAGCATACAGGTTATGGCATAAATATAAGGAGGTAACTTCTCCAGAAATTACAAGGGTAGCTTTACGGTATATCAATAAAATGGAATTATCTCGCCCTATTAGGGATTTTAGCGATTATTTAACAGCAGCGCCAATTGTGCCCGCAGGATTACCACAAGGGGTAACTAGTTTTCTTTCGCGTGTTATTATTCACGAACCGGAGATTAGCGCAGCAGGTATTATTACCCAGGCATTAGAGCAAATTGTTAATCCGAATATTGTACCAATAATACTTGATATAGATGTATTTAAACAAAAATCAGAAGGGATTTCAGAAGAAGATGCCTGGCAAATTCTTGAAAAATTACGCCATTTCAAAAATAAAATATTCTTTGAAAGCATTACTGAAAAAGCAAAGGAGCTATTTCTATGAGTATGGCAATTCAATGTATTGATTGTCCAAGTTTTTACGCTATCCCAAGCGGTGTAGGGTTCAGCGATGATTTTAAAAATTTGGTGAAAAACATTAAAAAGCAGATTCAGGAAATATGTGAACCTTTAACAATTGGACGTCCCTTAGAAGAAGCATTCAAGTCGCTTATTGAAATATACAAGGAATGTTCAGAGGGGAATTGGGATGGTTATAACGCACTTCCAATAACTGTAAATGCATTTGAAGAAGCCAGGAATGTAATTAATCTATTACCGACATCTATCCCTATGCCTGAAATTTTATCTGAGCCTGATGGGTCGATTGGATTCGAATGGCGTAAAGGACAGAAGCTTATTTTTGTTATAAGTGTCGAGGGAAAATACAGAATCAATTACGCAGGTATATTTGGAAGTAATAAGATACACGGTTCTGAGTATTTTGGAGAAATGTTGCCTTCCGTTGTAATCGAAAATTTACGGCGTCTCTTTTATAGGTAAAAAATTTGGATCAAATAAAGCCAGAAGAATATTTAACCCGATATATCTTTCATAAAAGTCATTTTAGCGTTACACAAAAAAGACCAAAATATGTAGTCTTTATGCCGTCTCCTCATGGAGAAACATCGGTATTTTGCATTTCGGATTTATCTGACAATGAAATCTGGAATATAGGTGACCGTGAAGTAGCTCAAAAACGTGGGTTGCCTCTCTTGGGACGTGCGGATATTTTAGCATTTCATATTCTTAACAAAAATTTGAAATTAATGCCTGACAATAACCCGCCTCGGCACGTTAATATTCTTGATTGGCCGTCTGAAAAATCAGAACAAAAATTAATTGCTATAGAATTAGCTGAGAACTCACAATTACATCTAAAGTAAGCTATTATCAATTAAAGGCGATAGTAGTTTACTTTAAGACATTCACTTAAATAAACACCTTCCAGACAAATACAGAAATCATTGCCAGTCCGATGACTACTTTTATTAGCGAACCGCCAAGGAAACCTACAAAATTGCCGAGTCCGGATTTCAATGCCCCCTTATAACCCTTGCCGCCGACGAGTTCAAAGATGACGGTGCCTATAACAGGTCCTAATATCAAGCCTATAGGTCCTCCCAGGTAAAATCCAATGCCTGTGCCAATTACCGAACCGATGATTCCCCACCTCGTGGCTCCAAATTTTTTAGCGCCGTATGCATTCCCAAGATTTTCAAGCACGATGGAAAAAATGGTGAGCAGTGCAAATATCAACAACACCATCCATGTGATCTTTTCAAAATGGGTAAATACTGCGTAGAGAAATGCGCCAAGCCAGATAAGCGGCATACTGGGTATTATGGGAACAACAATTCCTGCCATTCCCACAAGCATTATCATAAGTGAAACTGCAAATAAAATGATTTCCCATATCCCCGTATACTAACTTCCTAAAAATAATTCACCACAAAGGCACAAAGAAAAATTTGAAGTGACAAAAATGAATTTTTAAAATATATGGTAGTATGCTATCATGTTAGTTCTTTATGTTCAACGAAATAGCTTAGCAGGATGAAAATCAACGGGGGCAGAGTTATGCTGTGGTCTATAATGGGGACGATTGCTGCAATTTGTACAACAGTAGGGTTTATACCACAAATTATCCAGGGGATAAAAACCAGGGAATTAAAAGACGTTTCGCCTATAATGCTGACACTTTTATTGGTGGGCTGTAGTTTATGGTTAGCTTATGGGATTCACTTAAGAAATCCAATCATCGCTCTTGCGAATGGGTTTACCGTCTCGTTTGTGCTTACGATTATTTTCTTACGTACTTTATTTAAAAGAAACAAAGAATAGTATTTTGGCTTTTTTCATAGCTGCATTGTTTCTTGTAATTTTAAAGGTATGTTTGTAATATAAATCCACTAATTTTTATTGTGATTTCAAGTGTAATGGCCAAGGTTGCGTATCAACAAACTTACTGAGGTTCGAGTGTGGAAAAGTTAGAGACAGAAGAAGTAATTGATGAAATTGAAAATATAAGGATGTCATTAGGCTCACATCTGGAAGAGTTGCGGCGCAGGGTCGTTTATTCCATTATCGCCATCGTTCTTTGCTTTGTAGTATGCTGGTTTTTTAAGCTACAGATACTGGATATCGCAAAAAACCCGCATAAGTTCGCCATGTTAAGAGCCGGCCTTACGACAGAGCTGCAGGTGCTGAGCTACCAGGAAGGTTTCTATGCCTACATGAAGTTGTGTTTTATAACATCGGTTTTTTTGGCCTATCCATTTGTTATTTATCAGATATGGCAATTTGTGAGCGTGGGGATGTATAAAAAAGAGCAGAGGTACGTGCTTTTATTCCTTCCCGTTTCTTATGCGGCATTTGTGGTTGGTGGGCTTTTCGGGTATTTTTTATTAATTCCCTTTGGACTGCAATTCCTGATTGGCATCCTCGGACCGGGCATCCAGCCCATTATTACCATGGGGACATATGTCTCGTTTGTTTTCATGCTGACCGTCGCATTGGGATTGGTATTCCAGTTACCCCTTGTTATGCTGCTTCTCTCAAAGATCAGATTCATTACGCCCGATAAATTTATATCGTGGAGAAAGTACGCTATTTTAGTAATATTTATCATTGCTGCAATAGTCACTCCACCTGACCCATTTACCCAAACCATGACTGCCATCCCCATGATTGTCCTTTACGAATTAGGAATACTCATTTCAAAACCTACGAAGAAGGGATTCATATTTTTAGGCGCTATAGTCGGGGGCGGTCTGATTGTATTGGCATCGGTACTTTTTTATCTGTCGCATAAGGGCGGGGAAATCGGACTGTTGAATGCTCAGGGGAATATTCAAATTTTGTACCCCGGTGCTAAGGAGTGGAAGCAGGTGTCGAACCGTATCAATTTCCGAAACGGTATTACCCTAAAGACCGGCAGCGAAGGAAAGACCGCCATATCAACAAAAAAAGGGGCAGACGTAGGTATAGACTCAAATACCGAGGTGCATTTTATTGATGCGTGGAAGATCAGGCTTAAGACTGGACAGGTGCTTGTTTCGATGAAAGAATCAGAAGTGCCTTTTGAAATTGATACTCCCAACGGCAGGATACGTACAAACAAAGGTACTGTAAATATCCAGGCTGGGGATTTTGAAACTATTGTCACGGCCATAAAGGGTGAGGCTGCATTATTATTAGAGGGTGAAGAAAAAAAGTTATTGGAAGGACGACAACACAAGATGACCATTGGCGGCGAACCGGTAGACATCGGGGCAATCATCAATTGGTCTGAAGGCGTGCTAACCAAACCCGATGAGAAAAATGGCAAGAAGTGACATCAGAAGGTAAAATACAATGTCAGTTCGAGGAGGATGTGATGGATTTTCAAATGACCATCGCCTTTCGTTAATTCAAAAGATTACGAAAGAAATTGATGGTTTGGGGCTTGAATCCATGAAAACGGCGATTCGGAAGCCCATTGATAAACCGAAACCTATCCAAAAATCCTTAGATTTAGCCCCTTTGATCGAACACACCTTATTAAAACCGGAGGCAACACACATGGACGTCATGAGATTATGCGATGAGGTAAAGCAATTCAATTTTCGCGGGGTCTGTGTGAATCCGGTCTTAGTGAAAGAAGCCCAAAAACAATTAACAGGGACGGATTGCTCAGTTATTACTGTTGTGGGATTCCCATTAGGGGCCAACGTAACGGCTACCAAGGTCGAAGAAACGAAACACGTTATTGAATTAGGTGCGAACGAAGTGGATATGGTTATTCCAATTGGTGCATTAAAAGAAGGCGATTACAGAACTGTTTGGCAGGATATCCGTACGGTTGTTGAAGCTGCGGGGGCGATTCCGGTAAAGGTGATTATCGAGGCAGGGCTTTTGGAAGAAACGGAGAAGATGGCTGCTTGTTTGTTGGCCGAGCGGGCTGGGGCTGCATTTGTCAAGACCTCGACCGGTTTTTCATCTCGTGGCGCTACAGTAGAAGATGTCAAATTAATGAAAATAGTTGTAGGAGACAGGCTCGGCATCAAGGCCGCAGGAGGGATTCGCGATTTCCAGACAGCGCGTACTCTGGTGGAGGCCGGTGCAACCAGGTTAGGTTGTTCGGCATCTGTAGCAATTGTAACAGAATACGTATGAGGGGGTGACTTGTGGCGAGTGACGGGTGACGAGTAACGGAAAATACACGTGTTACTTGTCACCTGTCACTTATTGTTTTGGTGTGGTATCTTTCGTTGGTTCAGGCTACAAGCCCTGAACCAGCACGAACACATATTTTTGCTAAAAATGTAACATTATATTTGTTATTTCTTTGCGCTAAACAGGCTGTATTGGCCGTCTTTAAAACAGTATATCCCTACAATGCGGGGCATTTCAGGATTTTTAAAAGACACGACAAATTTAAAACGCGGATAGCCAAGGGTTGCAGGCGCAGGTTCTACCTCGACGTGTGTTAAATGCGCCTTGTGTTCAATGCTAATGATGTTCCACTGAATTCCTTTATTATCGGGAAACTCCGCTTCCGCCAGCCGAACGATGTTTTCTCTCAGAAAGGCTTCCCTCTTCGCCGCTTCATTGACAAAGGCGGTTTCTGGTTTCGGGTGTGATACTATTTCCGGCTTGGGTTGCGGTGTAATGTCAGGCTTCGCTTCGCCAGTCGCGATGGTCTGTGTCATTGCCTCTACGCCTTTCTGCATACCTTCTGCCATTGACTTTCCCATCTCCTCGAAACCCTTCTTGAATCCTTCTTCCAAAGCCTTGCCAAGACCTTTCATCATCTCACCCATTGCGCCGCCGAACATTGACATCATTGTCTGCTCGGCGTCAACCTTCCACAGCCCTTCTTCCTTTACGAGAATCGTCTGCATCTGGACGTTGAATTCCGTTGTTCCGTCATTGGCTTGCATGGCAGTTTCAATGGTGGTCTTGTTGTCTTCGATTTTGATGTCACCAAAGGTTACTTTGCAGTTTGCGGGGGCTTCGGTATCTTTTGCCTGTAGTTTGTTTGCGCTCTCTTTTGTTACGTACAACCTTACTGCCTGAATATCCTTTGCATTCATCGCATCCCAGAAACCCTTTGCGACAGCCAACTGGCTGTCGGCATTTACTGTCTTTTGAATATCAGATGCTGGTTTATCGGAAGGTTTGCTGATTTCTGTAACAGGTAACTGAGGTTTTGCCTCTGCTTTTTCGGCATGCGGCTGGGCAATTTCCGGGGTTTTTGCGGAGGTATGAAGACTTGTAATTTGTTCATTTAAATTTCTGACGGCAGTTTCTAATACTTTCACTTTTTGCTGAATAGCGATATTGGACGACTTTACCTCTTCCATTTTGTTGTGGAGTCTATTTGTATCATTTACGATTATCCTGATGGTATTGGATAAGTCATCGATCCTCTTGTCCAGCATCCTGCTGTCAACGCTCTCTACAGGAGTACTCCTTTGGTCTACGGAGGCGCAACCGAAAGGACAGAGTATCGTAAGGCAAATAAGCTTTATTATGTATTTATTCATAATTGGATATCTAATACCCAATCGCCATCATACGCTAAAATATAGCCCAGTGGAATCCAACCAATGTTTGAATGGTTTCTTTGTTGCAAACTATGGCAATTAGGGCATTCATTAAAGCCTTTTCCAACTCCTTCATCGAAGGCCAAAACCCGTTTCGCAGATAGTTTTCACGAATGTACTCCCATAGATGCTCCGCAGGATTGAGTTCAGGACTATAGGAGGGTTGAATTACTGTTCGGATATTTTCGAACGTCTCAAGGCCTTTGGCTTTGTGCCACATGGCTCCATCCATAAGCATTACCACACGGTAGTCTTTGTAGTAGTGAGAAAACTCCCGCAAATAAAGAGTCATCATTTCCGTATTTGCACAGGGCAATATCAGCGAAAAAGACTCGCCGTCCACAGGACACACAGCGCCATAAACGTAAGTATATTCCCTGATTCTTTGCATTGGCACAATAGGGCGGACGCCCGCTGGCGCCCAGCAGCGCGCAGGATTGCTCATACGGCCAAAACGTGCCTCGTCTTGAAAAAACACTTTCAGCGGTCTCATATCTCCCTGCGCAAAGGTTTCTGCGGCGGCTGCCACAATCTCCGGAAGTTTTTTTTAAACTCTTCCTGTGCTTCTGAATCCCCCTTGGGATGACGCGGCCTGGGTTCGATTTTTCTCCATCCATGGCGACGAAGAAGGTCATATGCGTAATCTTTGGAGACTTCTGTCCCCAACTTTTTTGTGGCATGCTCACGAATAGTCTTGGCAATCACGATGACTCCTTGCTCGCCTTTTCCCCGCAACTCTTGCAGTAATTCGTTCTCTTCGTCCCAGGACAATAACTCCCTCCTGCGCCCACCGCGTCCTTGCAGCATAAGTACGTCTGGCCCCTTGTGATTATACTGATGTACCCACTGGTGTACGGTTCCTGCGGAAACACCCACGAGGTCACTGACTTCTTCGGCTTTAAGATGTTGGGTCGCCGCAATATAAACTACCTGCCACCGTTGAAATTGCTGACGACTCTCTGATGATAGCATTCGCTCCTTTATTTCTTCCGGTTTCAAATGGCCAACAATAGTGGTATGCCTCATGGCTATGCCCTCCTTTAAAAGTCTTAACCTCTGAAGGAAGTATAGCATATTAATTTAATGTATGAAAGCGAATTAGTATTACAACTCTCATTCGCCCATAAATCATCTGCAATACTCTTTGTACAGAATCATATAGTCTATGATCCTTTTTACTGCCTCAGGGCGTAAATCCTGTTCAAGTTCCTTATTCTGTAATACCTCTTCTGTAAGCTTCCATATCTCACACCAGTCTGAATCAAAGGCTCTTTGTGCCTTTGCAATGGCTAAAATAATCGAAACGGTAAAACTATCTTTATTT
>JAHFOY010000099.1 GCA_023261485.1 Planctomycetota bacterium | reverse complement strand
ATAGTAAAATTAAATTTCCTTCAAACATCCTTACTTATATCCCAGCTTATACAGTTTCTTTTTATCTTTCCGCCATTTCTCCATAACCTTGACCCAGAGTTCCAGATATACCTTCCTGCCTATTTGCTTCTCTATCTCTTCTCTGGCAATGACGCCAACCCGTTTGATAGCCTTGCCGTTCTCACCAATGATGATGCCTTTTTGCGAATCACGTTCTACAAAGATAATGGCCTTGATGAAGTCTTTGCCCGCCTCCCGTTCCTTAAACTCTTCAATCTCGACCGTTGTGGAATAAGGGATTTCTTCGCCATAAAACTCAAAGACCTTTTCCCGAATAATTTCAGAGGCGAGGAATCTTTCATTGTAGTCGGTCATGTAATCATCAGGATAGAAAGGCTCTCCTTCGGGCAGATATTTCACAATAAGAGAAAGCATCAGGTCAAGGTTCGTTCCCTTTAAGGCCGAAATCGGCACAATCTCGGCAAATTTGAACCACTTGTCATACCCGGAAAGTATCGGTATCAGGCTGTCCTTTTCCACCAAATCCACCTTATTAATCGCCAAAATCACCGGAATATTAAGATAAGATAACTTTTCAAATAAATCCTTATCCTTATCGGCAGGCGGCTCGAATGGTTCTGCCATCATCAGGACTACATCTGCATCCTCTACGGCCTCATAGGCTTCTTTCACCATATATTTTTGCAACTCGTATTTTGGTTCCATAATACCCGGTGTATCGTAGAAGACGATCTGGTAATTTTCTTTCGTCAATACGCCCATGATTTTTTTCCGTGTCGTCTGGGGTTTAGGAGTAACGATGGATAATTTACACCCCAAAAAATCATTGATCAGGGTTGACTTCCCCACATTCGGTTTGCCCACAATGGCAACATAGCCAGACTTAAAGTTTTTTTTGTTTGATTCCATAAAATGTCTACACCAAAATTACTTGCATACAAAGGTTAATTTCGATTATCATAATATTTCAATGTTATGATAGATATTGCTAACTATGCAGCATTCTAAACTTTACACGACATTGAATCAAGTGTTTTAGTGGCAACTACAAAGCGCAACCAAATTCGACTGTTATGTTGAGCAAGATTTTGCGATAGCAATAAGAGGGTTTGATTGAAAACAACACACATTGAAAAAGAATATCTATCGGCAGTAAAAGAGGTTGTGATAACCTTTTTAAAGGATGAGAAAGTAAAAATAGTCCTTTTTGGTTCGCGCGCCAGAGGAAACAATCAGAGATGTTCAGATGTGGATATTGGAATTATACCCGCCGGCAAGTTTCATGAAGAAAGAATAACGCTCTTAAAGGAAAAGATAGAAAACATAAATATTCCGTATAAAGTTGAAATAGTAAACCTTTCAGAGGTTTCAGAAGAATTCAAAAGAGAAGCAATGAAGGACGCCGTTGTATGGAAAGATTAGCGCTTAAGTACAAAGATGCCTTACAGGCTTTATCTACGTTAGATGAAATTCTGAAACAGCCGTTCTCTGTTATCGTACGAGACGCTGCCATCCAACGTTTTGAATACACATTCGAAGCCTTATGGAAATTCATAAAAGAGTATATGAAAGAAAGAGAAGGTATCATTTCAAATTCTCCAAAGTCCTGTTTCAGAGAATTGCTTTCATTGGGTTTTTTGACCGAAGAAGAAACTGTAAACTTTCTGGAAATGACAGACCGAAGAAACGACACTTCTCATACTTACAAGGAAGAAGTTGCTCAAATTATTTATGGTAAAATACCGGGGTATTTTTCTGGAATGGAAAAATTATTACAAAAATTCCAGCAAAACCTAATTTAACTTTTTGACGAACACAACATTAAAACCACGGAGATATATCATTTGGAAGAAATAAAACAAAATTCATCATCTGCTTCCGTTCAGGAAGTTTTCGTTGAAACGAAACAACAAAAGATTAAAAAAACAAACAAAAACAATTGGTTTAATTCTCAGAGGGTACGCTGGTCAGTACAAATAGCATTCTTTATTGTCGTGCTCGTCATTGGCTGGCAATTTTATACCTTTGTCAAATACTGCGAGGCGGGCGGTAAGGGGTTTTACCTGCCTAGACCGCCGGGGGTTGAATCATTCCTGCCGATCAGCGCCCTCATGGGCACAAAATACTTTTTCGGAACGGGTAAGATTAATCCTATCCACCCGGCGGGTTTTGTTATCTTTGGAACCCTGCTCCTGACGGCCATATTTTTCAGGAGGGGTTTTTGCGGCTGGATTTGCCCTGTTGGCACCATTTCTGAGTGGGAGTGGCGTTTGGGGGATTGGTTTCTGAAGAAACTCCCGCAACGAGTATCCTACTTAATGCGAAACATCCCCACCCGAATCATAGCAGGTTTGAGTCTTGTTTTCACACCCATTATTGCATTGCTGGTTTCAGAGATATTAACCATGGAATCCTTTAAATCCTCCATTTTTATATATCTGACACCTGCCTACATCCTAGCAATGACACTGCCTTTTGTTGTGCCCAGGAAAATCTGGTCTGATAGGGTTAATGATACGATTGCCCGTGCCTGGAAATATGCAATCCTTGCCTTTTTTATCCAGGTCATTATCATCAAGATGCCTATTGCACAGTTGGAAATCTTGTACACCCGCGCACCTTTTATTCGTGTTGCAGACATAAAGATGCTGAAATTTTTCACGAATATGTCTGGTATGGCACTGTCCGTAATTCTTGGTATATTGATCATATCGCTTGTTAATAAAAATTTTTGGTGCCGTTTTTTCTGTCCGTATGGCGCATTACTAGGCATTATTGGATACGCAAGCCCTATGAGGATTACACGTGATACGGGGAAGTGCATCGATTGCGGGAAATGTACCAGGGCATGCGCCATGAATATCCTTGTGGAAAAGAAGAAACATGTCCTGACCCACGAATGCGTAGCCTGCTATGATTGCGTCAATGCCTGTCCGGTAAATGGGGCGCTGGATATGAAATTGGTTGGAGACCGCAAGAAAATCCATTACGGGCTTTATGCCATTATGCTCATTGGCCTTTATGTTGCGATAACAAATGCTGCCCGCGCCACCGGGCACTGGTACACCAAGATATCAGACGCCGAGTATATCCTTAGAATATCAGAACTCAACCAGCCCAAATACCTTCACAAGGCTGGCCAGTTCGAGACGGAATAAGTAATTAACGAGGCAAGAAGCCTCAGACTTATAAAAGAGTTTGGAACCACAGACTTCGCAGATTACACAGATAATAAGATATTATGACAACTATTCTTGCTATAGGCCCTCACCCCGATGACGTCGAAGGCGGCATGGGGGGAAGTATTTTGAAATTGGCCACCCTGGGATATGATGTACACATCCTCGACCTGACCAACGGAGAACCTACCCCGCATGGCAGTCCGGAAATCCGAAAGAAGGAATGGGAGCAGTCCACAGCATTGTTGGGAGTGAAGAGCCGAACGGTGCTTGACCTGCCGAACCGTTACCTTATGGACGGCATAGAAGCCCGCAAAAAGGTTGCTGCCGTGATGCGGAAGATTCGACCGCAGGTGATTTTCCTTCCTTACTGGATTGATGCCCACCCAGACCACATTCAGACCACGCAGATCGGTGAGGCAGCCCGATTCTATGCGAAACTGACGAAATCGGATATTCCCGGTGAGCCTTGCTATCCTTCACACATCTTTTATTACCTCTGTTCACATTTTAAAGTACATGTTACACCGTCATTTATTCTGGATATCAGCAATGAGTTTGAAAAGAAACTCCAGATCGCAAGGGTTTATCAATCCCAGTTCGCCTACGACGATGCACGTTGGAAATATATTAGCAACTCACTCACGGCAAAGAACCAATATTACGGCAATCTAATACGCGTTGATTATGGTGAGCCATTTATGAGCCGGGAACAGGTGGGTTTAAAGGATATACGGGATATTGTTTGAATATAAGAGTTCATACAATCCTCCATTTGTTAAATATACCAGTACCTTATAAATTTGGCAAAATTTACGATTTCCGAATTACGATTTTAGATCGAAAAAATCGTAATTCCAAAATCATAAATCTAAATTTTAGTTATGAACTATTTCCCCGTAGGAAAACTTGATTATCGGCTGCTGGAAAAACTCCTAAACCTAAATCCCATCAAAGACCCCAGAATTATTGTAGGCCCAAAGATTGGTGAGGATGCAGCCGTCATCGATTTTGGAAAAAAGTATCTCGTAGCCAAGACAGACCCCATTACCTTTACCACACACCGCATCGGCTGGTATGCCGTAAACATAAATGCCAATGACATCGCCACTATGGGGGCGACCCCAAAGTGGTTCCTGGCAACGCTGCTGCTGCCTGAAGGGAAGACGAATGCAAAACTGGCAACACAAATTTTCAGAGATATTATTAAATCAACCCAAAAACTTAATATCACCCTGTGCGGCGGTCATACTGAAATTTCCTATAAAATCGACCGACCCATTGTCATCGGTCATATGCTGGGTGAGGTTGAAAAGGACGATCTCGTAATAAACGCACATGCAAAACCAGGCGATGACCTTTTACTCACAAAAGGCATTGCCATTGAAGGAACTGCCATTATCGCACGGGAAAAGGCTGTTACAATAAAAAAGAAATTTGGCGACCGATTTCTCAAAAGGGCACAGGCATTCATTGACAAGCCGGGATTAAGCGTTATCGCAGATGCCTTGTTAGCAAATAAAACAGCCAAAATCCATGCTATGCACGATCCGACAGAAGGCGGGTTGGCTACCGGTATAATGGAACTTGCAAAGGCATCAGGGACAGGGGTTGTCATAGATGCAGAAAAGATTCCGTGTTATGAAGAGACAGAACGGATTTGCAAATTATTCAATATTCAGCCGCTTGGTCTCATCGCATCTGGTGCACTGCTGATTGCACTCGATCCAAAAGACACAAAAGAAGTTATTGCCATCCTCGCAAAGAATGGTATAGTATGTACTCCGATAGGAAAATTTACTAAAAAAAGTAATGGATTAAAACTTTTAAAAAAAGGTAAGCTCATAAAAATGCCGGCATTCACGGTAGATGAGATCACGAAGGTTTTATAAGGAGGGAATAATATGCCCGACTACGGACAATACAAAAGACCACAAGACATACGTTTCGAGGATATCCCATGGGGGTCGATGAAAAAATTTATACCGCCCATATTGATTATCATCTTCGTCATTATTACGGGATATACTGCCTTCTACACGGTAAGGGCCAATGAAGAGGCCGTTATCCTGAGATTCGGCAGCTATATAGAGACGGTAGGTCCCGGACTCCATACCAAGATTCCTTACGGTATTGACAAGATACTGAAAGGAGAGGTCAAGCGCATTTACAACGAAGAGTTCGGATTCAGGACAGAGCAGCGGGGCTCTTCCAGTATGACTGATTATGAATACCCGGATGCAAGAGAAGAAAAGTTGATGCTCACCGGCGACCTGAACTGCGCCGAGGTGCACTGGGTCATCCGGTACAAAATAAAGGCGTTAGAAGAGTATTTTTTCAATGTAAGAAACGTCAGAGAAACCATTCGTGTTGTTTCACAGGCTGTCATGCGTACATTGATCGGGGACCGCTCTATTGATGAGGTCCTGACCATTGGCAGAACGGAGATCGAGCAAAAGTCCAAGGAAGATATTCAGAGGATTTTGGACAGTTATAAATGCGGCATTGACATCCAGACGGTACTGCTCAAGGGGGTTAATCCGCCAGAACCCGTAAAAGACGCCTTTAATGCCGTGAACCAGGCGATTCAGATAAGGGACAGAATTATTAATGAAGCAGAAGGGCAAAAGAATAAGATACTGCCCGCTGCCGAAGGGAAAAAACAACAGGTCATCAAAGAGGCTGAAGGATACCGAATCAGAAGGGTCAATGAGGCCACGGGAGATATCAAGGCATTCCTGGCTGTTTATGAAGAATATAAAAAGGCCGAAGACGTCACACGGCGCAGGCTATTTCTGGAAACCATGTCAAAGGTTATCCCGAAATGTGAAAAGTTATACATTATTGACAAAGATATAAAGGGTCTCCTGCCTATGTTTGAGATCAACGCGGAAGGAGTGAAGAAATGAAGAAGACGATTATTATTATCACAATCATTGCCGTAGCTGCTGTGTTGATTTGTTTAAAGGCATCATTATATGTCGTGGACGTACGGTTGCAGGCCGTTATCACACAATTTGGGAAACCAGTTCGAATGATTACAGAACCCGGACTTTATGTAAAAACGCCGTTTATTCAAGAGGTCAGATATTTTGATAAGCGATTATTGGAGTGGAGCGGAGAACCGAGCGATATCCTGACGAGGGACAAGGAAAATATCGGTGTAGGCACATGGGCAAGATGGAAAATCACAGACACCCTCAAATTTTATACATCCCTGGGAACGGAGGCGCGCGGTCAGGGTGTGCTGGATGAGGTAATCGAATCTGCGGTTAAAAACGTAGTCAGCGCATATACCTTAAAGGAGGTCTTAAGAAATACCAACCGTAAGCTGGAATACACAACAAAAGAACTGGAAGAGGCAGAGGATATTAAAAAGGTATTGATTACTATGGGACGCGACAAGATCGTTGAAGAAATCCGGAAAATGGCTGCGCGTGCACTGGAAGGTCGCTATGGGATTGAACTGGTAGATGTTCGGATAAGGTATATTAATTACGTCGAGGCAGTCATTCCTAAAATTTATGACAGAATGCGGTCCGAACGTATCCGTATTGCCAACAAGTACGAATCAGAGGGACGGAGAGAAGAGGCAGAAATCCTGGGTTCTATGAAAAAGGAACTGGAACGCATTGAATCAGAAGGATATAGGACTGCCGAGGAAATCATGGGACAGGCCAATGCCGAGGCCGTAAAGATCTACGCTGAGGCATACGAAAAGGCGCCCGAATTCTACTCCTTTACTAAAACACTGGAAACCTACGAAACGACCTTTAATAAACAAACGCATCTTATCCTTACCACAGATGGAGACTACTTCAGGTATCTGAAGAGTTTTCAAAAGCAAGACAAGTCTGCATCAGATTAAATGATAACTATGCATTTTAAAATTTGCCGGGCGGTGTGTGAACTTGAGAAAAACAGGTTAGCTAAAGCAAGGAGTGTGTAATTTTCTCTTTACCTTTATTTAAAAAATGGTAAAATTCCAAAAAACTAGATAATAGGTAATGCATATGCCAACCAAACATCTAAACAAGAAACCTATCGAAGATGCACTTGCAAAAACAAAAATTACACCTTCTGTAATACAAGAAAAAACAGAAGGACAAGTATCGTCCCAGGTTTCGGCTGAGGCGTTAGATGATACAATGTCGAATGATGAATTTAATAAGGCAATGGCTGCACTTAATAATATATGGAGCGTTTGTCCTGCTGGTCTTCCCAAGGATTTATCCGCAAAACACGACGATTATTTGTTTGGGGAAAAGAAATGATATTTGCGGACACATCCGCACTTTTTGCTTTGTTTAACCCCAACGATGAATTTCATAATTCCGCCAAAGAGTGGTTTAAAAACCAACGTCCAAAACTTGTCCTGACGGACTATATAGTAGATGAATTATTAGCTCTGGCCATTTCGAGAACGAATAAAGAATTTGCATTAACGATAAGCAAACGAATCCGAGACTTGGCAGGTATAAAAAAGATTGCCGAAGAAGATTTTTATAAGGCTTGGGAAATATTTGATAGATACCAGGATAAAGATTGGAGTCTGACGGATTGCACCAGTTATGTTTTTATGGAACGTTCCGGCATCAAAAAGGCATTTGCTTTTGATCCACATTTTGACCAATTCGGAAGCGTTTTGCGCGTGCCAATTCTTTAACTGCATTAATCCCAATCTTCACACATGAAATATGATTCCTATATTCATCCAAGAAAATCTCTTCGATTGACAAACGCATCTCGATCTTTCGTGCATTGACCAGCAGACACATCTCTAAGCGCTTTTGGGAGGCGATACAGTATGTTGGAATCGCATTGTGCATCCCGAATAATCTGCCAATTGTAATCTTATTCTGCAAGACCCAGTGTTTTAAGACACTGATTAAAGTCATCGGGAATATCCGCTGTTACTGATACCAATCTCTGAGTATATGGATGGACAAAAAATATCCGATAGGCATGGAGCATCTGCCTTCGGATTTGTCTCAATAACGAGTGTTCGATTGGCTTGCGGTCGTATTCTGCCTCCCCGATGACCGGGTATCCCAGAGATGCCAGGTGAATCCGGATTTGATGCGTTCTGCCCGTCTCAATACTCACCTCCAGATAAGACGCCTCCTTACCCCTTTTTAACAGCTTCACATGCGTTACAGCCTTTTGCCCATGAATTGGAGTACTTATAGTAAAGGTTTGTTTGGCCACACTTCCTCTCACAATAACCCTGTAGACCTTTTTCATAAGATTTTTTTTGAACAAGGCCTTCATGCGCTCGAATGCATCCTTGTTCATTGCGAAGATAACGGCACCAGAGGTGTCTTTGTCAAGCCGATGAACGGCCTGAATGTGGCTGTCATTAAAATGTGTCTTTAAATTCTCTTCGAGGCTTTCATGGCCATTTGTTACAATACCGGGAGGTTTTGAAACAATTAAATAATAGTTATCCTTAAACAAAATATCTTCTTTTTGAAATCTTGTTCCTGTATGCTCCGAACCGGAATCTGATAACTGTGTTTTTTCAGTAATGACCTCGATCACATCTCTGTTATTCAACCGGTAGGAGGCAATCCATACCCTTTTCTTGTTCACAAAAATCAGTCTTCTGTCCAGGAGTTGTTTTGCCTTGTTTTTGGATACGGTTAATTTCTGGGCTACAAAATTGAGCAGTGTATTGAAACTATCTTTATGAGTGAATGTAAATTTTTGTATAGGCATTTGTGGTTTCGAACGCTTTATCTTAGGTTTGAATGGTATTTATTGAGTATTATACACCAGACATGCCAGAATGTAATAAGCATAAATTTACATAAAATAGTTGACAGTGCGCAACAATCCTCATATAAAATAGAAGTGGCATTTCACCACGGAAATACTAAAAACAATACGTAGAAAAGTGTCGGGTGACATGAGACGTGTGACGTGATTCTCGTCACGAGCCACCCGATACTCGTCACTTGTTGTTTCTCCGCAACATTAGCGGTCTCCGTGGTGAACTGAATTATAACGATATTTTCCGGATAATAACAATGAGCAACGTTTATCACCTGGACATTGACAAAAAGAAGATTCAGGGCGCAAAGATTGCGCTTCTGCCTGGCGACCCTTTCAGGTCTCAAACCATTGCCGGGAAAATTTCAGAGACTTATGGAACGGTTAATGAAAAGCTGGCATGGAAAAGGGAATTCTGCACCTATCTGGCTGAGATAAAAGGGAAAAAGATTCTTATTACTTCTACCGGAATAGGCGGCCCTTCCACATCAATAGCCATCGACGAGCTGGCACAACTGGGCGTAGGTACATTCATCAGGGTGGGGACAACCGGGGCTATTCAGGATTCTATCAACATCGGTGACGTCATTATTACTTCTGGTTCTGTGCGACTGGATGGGGCATCAACTCACTACGCACCCATTGAATATCCTGCAGTTGCCCACTACGAGGTACTCAATGCCCTTGTTGAAGGGGCAAAAAAGGCAAAGGTAGGATACCACGTGGGTATAACGGCATCATCAGACACATTTTATCCCGGCGAGGAAAGAAAGGATTCGTTTGCAAAATATGTACTGAGAAGATTTCAGGGGTCTACGAAAGAGTTGCAGAATCTCCATGTATTGAACTACGAGATGGAATCATCAACGGTCTTAACGCTCACCGCTTCGATGGGACTGAGGGGAGGATGCATAACAGGCGTGGTCAATAAGACAGGTATGGAGAATATAACAAAAGAGTGCCTCAAGTTGGGGGAGGAAAATGTCATAAAGGCCGCAGTTGCCGCCGTAGAATACCTCTTATAAACACGTAGGGGCAGGTTTGAAACCTGCCCCTACATTAACATTCAAGGAAATTTCAAACTTTTTATGGTTTCATGTTCTCAATAAATTTTGGCTCAATAATCCCTTCAATACCTTGCGTATCAGATAAGAGTCCCCTTTTTACATAAAAATCAGTGATACCTTTTAAGGAGGCATATAGTGAGACGGTATCTTCTGATTTTTTCATTGCCGCAATATTTTCATTCAAGTCGAGCATGTGAACGTCATTCTTGAGTCCCCTCTCTATTTCTGCCCTGTCCAATCCCTCTGCCTTTGCCATAATATCAATCGCCTCATCTTTATTTGAATTAATGAAGTCTTTTGCCTCTAATAAAGATTTTACTATGCGCTGGACATCGTCAGGTCTTTCTTCGATAATTTTTGCATTAAATGCCAGCACATCCGTTATTATGCCTGGCGCATCTGACGCCTTACACAGTATTTTATAACCCTTATTTATAGCCTGTGATGTTACCGGTTCCCATGTATGGCCTGCATCTATCTTTCCCGCTTCCAGTGCATTTAAAACATCCGCTCCAGGCACATCCTGAAATTGAACATCAGACTCCTTTATTTCAGCCTTT
>JAHFOY010000098.1 GCA_023261485.1 Planctomycetota bacterium | reverse complement strand
CACTTTAACAATAAAAGAAGCTCCCGAAAGGCCGATTTATGAAAATGAGACCGTAACGTTCACCTTTACTCCCTCACCGTTCCAACCTGAACCGTGGGAAAAGCGAGCGCAGAACGTCATGACGCGACTGATGGACTATTTCTGGACTAGCCCGCACAATAGTTATCTGCCGATTATGGCGGAGATTTATAAATTGTTGCAGGAAAAGGGGAAGTAGGAAATTATGCTCACGGAAGAAGAAAAGAAAGCAGCGAAAACTGCGCGTTTTTTTGAAAGCGAATGGTGGGGGAAGGGCAAATACGGCTGACCGGCTGCTCTTGTCGCGCAGTTGCGCAATGCAACTTTTGTTAGTTTAGGCAGAGGGAAATATTGGAGACCAGAAAACGAACAGAGCCGTAGGATAGTGTATAGCGCCCTACGCGAAATTGAAGAATGGCTCGGTTTTGATTCTACCACAGAGGCTTATTGTGATGCCCTCCCTCGGTTACGCAAACGCATCTTTGAACGCGCAACTTACTAAGGAAAAAAGAACATGGGAACGTACTATAAGGTGGTAAAGAAATACAACGGTGGGATATTTGTGTCATTTTTAACGACTGCACATTATTCTCTCAATTATTGTCTCAACGCGAGAACGGAAGCCCCAGAAGATACCGTGGGGATTTTTGCGTTTGAAGATTTGGACACGGCAGTAGAGTACGGAATAGATTTGGGGTTTCAATGCAGAGAAGATTGGGCAGTTCTTAAGGGAAGAGGAAAAAAGAAGAAGCAGATTCCAGAAACTATCGCCACAAATCCCTACACCAAAAAGAGCATGGACAGATTTTATAAGAATCCAGAGGGTGCGCTTGGAACGTGGGTAATGCCTCGTGGAAAAATAGTTCTGGAATCTTTCACTCCAACTAAAGTTATGTATGATAGCGAAAATAAGAAATAAAGAACTCTGGGATGGTTGGTTCGTAGAAGGGGATATAGGACAAACTATCCGCAATCTTCTTACTACAGCCGATAAGGGGTATGTATTGGGACTCAACCCGGAAAGTTTCGCCTATCAGGTTGAGAAGGAGATATGGTTCCTTGGGACACACTGCGGAACTGCGGTAGCGGAATATATCAAAAGCCACAAAAACGAACTTTTCACCTGGTTCGTTTTACAATGCGCAAATGAAGGGAATGTAGATGGATAACGAGAACGAACAGCAGGTATCAAGAAAGAGTAAGCGCGGATTCGCCAGTATGTCGCCAGAGAAAGTGCGCGAAATAGCAGCACATGGCGGGAGAACTGCGCATGAGTTTGGTAAGGCACATACTTGGAATAGCACTACCGCTCAGGCGGCTGGACGTAAGGGCGGCGCAACGGTTGCAAAGAGCCGTGAACATATGAGCGCTATTGGTAAGATGGGAGGAAGTGCTCCACATAGAAACCGCGCAAATCGAGAAAAGCCGCAAATCAAACAAACGGCAGAGGTCGTAGCGACTGTTGAATCCGATTCAGTTTAGGAGGAAGAATGTTTTCCGATTATAAGAAGAGATTTATTTTCTTCGGAAAATTAATAGAAGATGGATGGCAAGATATAGGGTCTACTGGTTATCTTCATAATGAGCATGGGACATGGGCTCGTATAAATTTCCAAACACACGAGTATTGTGGAGAAATTATCCGTATAGGAAGAGAGGACGATAAGCCCTTCCGTTTTTGTCCCCTCTGTTATGTCAAAATAGGAGAATAATATGTTTCCAGAATACAAAAGAGAATATTTCTCTTCTAATTTGATCCCCGACGGTTGGCAAGACAGGGGAGAGACTGGCAGAAGGGTCACGAACGAACAGGGCGCTTGGCGATTTGTTGAGTATAGAGCCCATGATTTTTGCGGAAAAGTCCTGCATGTGGGAAGAGAAAATGGATCAGCCTTCATGTTTTGTCCATTATGTCTTGTGAAGACGAAGGAATTGCAAGGAGAAAACCATGTTTGAACCCGGAGATAGAGTACGCATTCCCTATCCTAATCCTCTCTATACTAAGGGGACAGTTCTTCAAGCCGGTACAGAAGGGAAAATCATCAGCAGATATAAATCTTTTGATTCCGACGATTACATATATGGAACAGTGTGGCAACCTCGCGACATTATGGTGCCAGTGAAAGAGAATGAGGTAGAGAAAATATGAACAAAAAAGAAGAAGCTCGGGAAATGTTAATTCGTTTGCGTGCGCTTATGAAAACCAGTTGGATACAGGGGGCAATGGCAATAGATGAAAAAGGTTATTGCGTTGCTTGCGATTCTACCCAAGCAACGCAATTCTGTCTCTTGGGGGGAGTGCATAGGATCGGTCTTAACGATAGAGCATGGTCGTCTCTTATTTCAATAATAGAGAAACAAGATGAGAAATTTACGACTATAATCACCTTTAACGACTGGCCAGGAATAACCGTATCCGATATTTTATCTGTCATAGATCAAGCTATCATTCTAAATGAAGGGGAAGTTATATGAATTATTTTACGATTTTCCCGTTGTTGGTTGCGTTGTTACATCCTGGCTACTTTAGTTACCTGACACCCTATTCATTAAGTTCCATCAGAATATCGCCAAAGACTTATACTGGGGGACTCTCTCCAGTGATCGGACATGCGAAGTTTCCTGTCCAATGGCATGTTGCTCAATGGGGCATTCTTGATGAATTACCGATAACGCCAGTATGGCTCGGCGCGAACCATTGGCAACTCAGCAATGCCTATGGAATAGTAGAATCAAAGAACGATGAGGGAACGCTACGACTCTCTCTTGATTCCACGAATGCTCAATTTGGTTGCGGTGAATTTGATTTGAATATTGAGCCTGACGTGAAATTTGTTTACCCAGCTTACCCTGAACCGATGCTACCATTTGATGATAGGCCGACGCTTGCGACAGCAACGAACCTGCGATACGGCGCATTGCAGGAAGTATCGTCAGCTTTTCAAGGAACGCGCTGTCCGGGGGTAGAAAATCTCGCCTCTACTATGATGGCGCTGACGTTTTTGAATCTGACCAGCCATCAGGTGATTTTCTACCAGGTCGTAACGTATGATTCACGAGGAGCAGAATTTAACGGCTTCTGGTTTTTTAGTGGACCAACCGAATTTGGTGTGAATGACTCAGTAGATAGGCTTGGCGGAAATGCGCTGAAAGTTGGGGAAGGACCGCTATTCTACGACTTGGATATTCTGCCGAGAATCAAGATTCATATCGCTAACGGACCTACCGGGCTTGATAAAGATTTGTCGCACTGGAAAGTGAGCGGATTGTATCTGAGCGCAAACACGAACGGCGAAGCGAAGATTGATAGCAATCATGGCTATATCTTTCTGATCGGACAGTAAAATTTAACGGGAGGAAAGAATATGACAACAGAAGTAGCAATTTACCGAAAACTCAATGTCGCACATCTTATAGAGCCACAAACGGAAACTATATCTACTCAGCTACGGAAAGAACTTGGTTTTGAGCGCCAACAGCCCCCACATTCTTCACCCCGGATTCAAAAAGCTGCTCTCTTTTGGCCTCAACTATCCCCGAAGGAATTCGCTATATGGGAATGGTATCTCCCAACCATGTATTTGCGGGGTAGCGGATACAACGAATGGGCAGCCTATAATTTTGACATCATCCCTGACGACGCTCTCGTTGAAATCAAAGAAGCGATAGATATGAAGGTTTTTGATTTCATGGAAATTCGCACCCCGGAACGTAAGCATATGACTGATCCAGTTGTCATTGGATATGTTAAAATACCCGGCTATGACCCTATCGGATTTCTCATCGTTCGGTGGGGGGAATCCCTTATCCCCTTTGAAGAAATACGGCGGCAATACATAAGGCGGTCTCCTATACGGTGGCTCAGAACTTTTCTGCAACTCCCCTAGAGAACAATAAATGAAACATGAAGCATTCAAAACAGAAACCGTTTCCGTACCGTACCACACCTGCGACGTTTGCGGGAATAAGATGAGGACGGCGTACAGAGATTTTACGTGTTGGATATGTAGTCGAGAGGTATGCCAGGACAAGGAATGCCACACTGACATAAGAACGCCTGGGCAGTTTGAGGATACCTTTATCTGTAGAATCTGCGGGGAACATGCCAAACCGTACCTTGGCAATATGGTAGCAGCAGAAAATGCAATGGAATTTAGTCAAATGCAATGGCGGGAGGCATCGTTGGCTGATAAGGGAGCCGTATGATTTGCCCTAAAAAGATGCGGCCTTGTGTTGACGATCTGTGCTACGGTGGGCCGCCTATTTGCGGAAAGGGATATACGCTGGGCAGATGCGAGGAATGCAAGCAACTTTATGAAAGTGACGAGCTTATCTCCGGCATCTGTTACGAGTGCCGCAACGAATTTGATGAATATGAGGACTGACCGATGATTGAACTGCCCGAGCGCATCGTCAACAAACTGAAAGAGTTTCCCGACTCCACGGATTCTTGCTGGATTTGGACCGCAGCCCTCGGCAACGGCGTGCCGAAAATCATGGACGCCTTTACCAAGAACGCCGTCAACGTGAGACAACTGATCTTCCGACAGGTAACAACAATCCCTTGGAAACCACGAGCCGGGAGTTGGTGCAAGAACGTACTCTGCGTCAATCCGTGGCATATGGACCCCTATTGCGATAATATGAAAAAATCAGCACGCAAGGGGAGGCTGTTTCCAGCTTGGCATAAGGGGAGTACATTTAAGTGCGGCCATCCATTCAAAGCGGCAAATTCGCATGTGAGCGGAAGCAGAAAAAATGGGACTTCCTTCAAACATTGCGCGCTATGCTTCTGGGCGTATTTTGGGGAATATTATGGGGTAGATTATTCTGAAAAGATTGCTTTTATTCAAAGGGCGTTACTGGAAAATCCTAATGAGCCATGTACTCCCCCGAAACACCCGTATACCTGGAAAACCTCAAGGAAAAACAAAAATGGATGAGAAAGAACTGGAAATCCGATTGAAAGTAGCGCTTCTTGAGGAACAATTCACCAATCTCTGCCTAAAATATCTCCACCAGAAAGCTAAAGAAGTGTCAATCATGAGCACCGTTGAAACATTTGCTGAACTTGCGCCACGATTACTCCAGGCATGGGAAGAGTTCGGTAAGATTATAGGGGTACATTCTGGACCTTTCAAAATTAGGCGGAATTATGAATGATTACAAAATCCTGTATTACAAAGAAGGAATGTCTGGGGATATTAGTTTCATCTCCGTCAAGGCCGATGGCTATGACATCTTAAGCGGATGTTTAATATTTTATACGGAGTATGCCGGAGTTGTTAACAATTCTGTGGAGAAGTTACATCGCTCAAAGGAAGGATTTGCAGCAGGCACATGGTTGCATGTATCTTTGGAAAAATAACATGAATGAATATAAAGTTTGGTATAAGGATGGCGAGTCGGAGAAGATGGAAGACGGACGGCTTGAACTCTTTATCGGCGAACCCTACGACGGCTTTTCTATATGGGTCAACAAGGCTCGCTATACCGTTGAACTCAACGCTAAGGACGAAAATGCCCCGCTAGAAAAAGTATTATACTTTAGACAAATTACCGCTATAGACGGAAAACAGTTCACCTTCTTTGCACTGAACGGCATCTCCATAGCCGAGGCTTTCAAAATGATGATGGGGAAATATCGGAGGATATAATGGCAACAACTATGGAGTGGCAAAAGATTGAAACGGCACCAAAGGACGGCTCCTTAATCCTCCTTCTTAGTAAAGCCTACGTTGATGACTTTGGCATTAGCAACGAACTGCCTATTCATTTTCCTCCACGAGCAGCTTTAGGAAAATGGTGGGCAGAAGGGGATTCCTGGGTTGATGAATATGGAAATCTTAGTGACGATGGGAAATGTTATCACCTGGAGATAACCGGCGTCTGGGAAAGCGGAGGTGGATGGTTCCAACCAAACGAAGTGACGCACTGGTGCCCGATACCACCATTGCCAGAGAAATAACTATGAGTTTGCTGCTGTTTCCCCTTATGACCATTGCCGGAGCATTTTTAGGTCGCGAAATCTCTTACTACGCGGCATCGTCTATTTTCCTGCACGTCGCTATTCTGAGCGCTTTCGTTGTTTTGGCCCTTGAGAATGGACTTTATACAATATATGGATTCGCTCCCGTGAAAATCTTTGGCCTTTGTATGTTGGTGTGGAACTTTACGCTCAGTATGACAGCCGCCAATCTACTGACGTGGTTCTTTTCATAAGGTAGTGCTCGCTTTCGCTGCGGGGGATTATATGGGTAAGGCAAGACCATTAGGAATTAAGCTGAAAAATGGAGAAATTGTTATCAGCGTCGGTGTTGACACCGTTAAGTGGGCACTAGAGCGACATGTTGATAGCCAACCGTACAACGAAAAAACGGGGGGATTTGATCAAAAGTGGATCGTATCAGATGTCTTACTCTTTTCAAAAGATGTCATTCTTGAAATGAGCAGAGAAGAGGAAGATGGAAGTACCCCCCTCATTCGATTTCTTGATGCGATGTGTGTGGCCGCACTAGAAAACGGCAGTATTGGAGCGGATGAAGCACCATTAAACACAAAAGCGTTCGTTGATTAAGGAAGAAAATTATGAAACTGTTTACCAAAGGACCGGAGAAAATAATGGCAACAACTGATGAGCTTAGACAGCGACTCTCACAACTACTTGAAGATTCTTCTCCCAACGGAAAACTCTGGCGGTATCCCATGACCAGCGTACTTCCTATGTGGAACCAAATGATAGGAGATGTGCTGATCCATTTTCTTGATTTCTGCGATAAGAAAGAACTATCAAGAGAAAAAGATTGGGAACGACTCGGGCGAGATGTATAAACAGAAGGAAGAGTCATGAAACTTACAACCGAACGAGACTTGATTCACAATGTTGCGACAAGATGGTATGAGCAATATAAGAGCATGTTTGTTCAATATCCAGATAAAAAAGAAATCTACGAAAAACTCAACACTCTCAACACGGAAACCGCCATTCCCGCCGATGTGATTGCTATTATTGGGAATGATAGTTGGACAACCCAATTTTGCGATGAGTGCAAGGAAAAATCCAGCATACTAATGGAGATTGGTGAAGAACCTGACTATGAAAGTTCAACCGCGCGGATTTGTCCAGCCTGCTTAGAAAAAGCGCTAGTTTTAGTGAGGGGAGCATTATGAAATCCTTTACTAACGAATCTCGTTATGCCTGCGAAGAATGTCACAACCATCCTCAATATATCGTGTCGCTGGAATGCCGGGAGAAATACGGTTTCCTTATCTGCCCAGATTGCCTCCAGAAAGCTCTGGCTTTAGTGCAAGAAGTTAAAATTCAGGGAAAATAATCCGTGGAAATAGAAACTGACTTAGGCATCTACTCCCTTGATGAGAACGATATGCGGATCTTCCAAGTGCAAGGACCTATAGCAGAAAAACCAACCGCATATGCCCCAGCTAAAATATGGGCCTGGGATACTCTCCTCCGAAGGCTCGTGGGAGATTTGTGCGAATATGAATATCTGACGGAAAAAGAATGGACCGAAGACGGAACCATTCACCATTGCTGGTTCCTCGGCAGAAGAGGTTGCTGGATCTACACCCCAAAGGAGAAACCCCATGTCTAAACAAGAACCTTGCGCCGATCTCTGCGATCTCTGTTCTCACCCAATCTGCTCCCATAATGCCGGAGGAAAATGTGAGTTCGGCCATATCTGGCTTATCAACCAATCTGAACCTATCCCCTGTCCTTGTTATAACCCCCATGTCTTTGACATATATAAGGATTAAAATGACAAAAAATAAATGGGAAAAGAAATTAAAAGAAGTTGCCGCACTGAAAGATGGCAATGGCTGTTCCGTAGATGCCGGGATATGCGAAACTGTCGCCGCACTACAACTTCTTGGCCTTCATACCGAATTTTCCTGCCAGGGCCACCTTACCCATGCTTGGCCCGCCCCTTGGGTCTCCCTCCTCATTGACAATCAACTGAACCCCATCTCCCCTAATATGGAGAAACTTATTCAACTCACATCTGATTTTAATCGCTATGAAGAAATGTCATTAGAGCAGTCTATAATTCTGGATAAACAAGGGAAACTCTATTCTCAGGGGCTTGTCCTCGTGTTATCTCCATCAACGTCCGAAAGAAAAAGAAAGAACTTCCTTAAGGAATCCCAATTAACCATGCGCCTCTTCACTGGATTTCTTAAGGATGAACTTGCTCTCCCCAACGAAATAAACACGCCCTTTGAGGAACATCTTCAGCAAATCCGCGTCTGCGATGAAGCCTATGCCCGTAGAATAGAAAAGAGCGGTCGTAGCGGAAGCGAGCACGACTATGAATAATGAACAAGCCTATAAGAACGCTGTCCTACGTCTCCTTGAATATCGCCCAGGATTCCTCCCTAAAACGATATTCTCTAAGAAAAATTATGAGAATGGCGACGAATCCGCACCATTCTTCTCGGAAGCCTATCTCTATAACCTTATCGGCAAAGAAGAAGCCCGTACCCTCCTCGCTCTCATGTGCCCAATCTGGAAGAAAGCTGGTATCTCCCGAGAAAAAAACCGTAATTTATCGAAACAATAAAATGAAAATTACCTTCATCTGCGAACCTCGATGTCGTTTTATCGGCATCTACTGGGAACAAAATATCGAATTTTGCTGCCCTACAATGGGAGATGCTTTCTTTTCCCGTATCATTTATTTTAATAATACCTCCGGCACCGTCAGAATTCTCAATGACGACGATCTCCATATCCCCATCTCATTCTGCCCCTTCTGCGGAATCTCTGTCCAGTTAGTGCAAAAGAATAATAATCGGAGGAAATAAGTTGGAACTTACTATCTGGCTCCTTGATACCTTCGGGTTTCTCTTTTTTGGGATCACTATCGCAAGCGGAAGTCTTATAGCCCTCGGTGTCGGCATGATTCTTGTCTCTTTCGCGATTTTCTTGAAGATTTATCAAAATAACAATTCGGAGAAATAAATATGAAAATTAAAAAGGATACCGAACTCCTGTCAGTACTGAAGCTCATCGCCTCCTATAAGTCTACCGCATGGCTCAAAAAGAATGCCCCAAAAGCCTATGGCCTCTCCTACCAGGAAGCCCTCGAATTTGCCTACGAGAATATCCGGGCGGAAGCAAAAGTCGCCGTGGGAAATAAAAAATAACATAATGCAAAAGATAAAATGACCCGCCGTGTACCCTTCACCATCAAACTGCTTTAACTCTTGACATGAGAAAGATGTTTGATATAATGGGGACATGGTAGATGAAGTTGAACAACAGGCGCAACAATGGCTTGCGTGGGAAGAAAGATATTGGACGTTCGTTGATAAGACGGAAGACTGTTGGCAATGGAAAGGGGAAGTTTCGCAGTCTAAGGGATATGGCATCTTCCGACTCTCCAAGGGAACAGAAAGAAAGGCTTCCCTTATCGCTTGGGAAATAGACAAGGGCGCAGTGCCACCAAAAATGACGCTGGCCCTTACTTGCGGCAATGAATCCTGCATCAATCCCGGCCATTATGAACTCCGGCAACGAACAGTTATCTCTAAAGGAAGAAAACGAGGGCCGGGTTTCCTCCCCGAACAAGAACGATTCTGGCGGAAAACAAAACCGGACGGCGACTGCATCGTCTGGACTGGCGCAACCCTTAATACCGGAGCCGGTCTCTTCCGAACAGCAAAAGATTCCCCCTTCAAAACTACTACCGTCCAAAGACTCTCCTATCAGTTCGCCAATGGCGTGCTCCCGTCTTCAGTGCAAATAATACAAACCTGCAAAAATAAACTCTGCGTAAAACTTGAACACCTCGCCATACGCCCCAAAACCGAAAAGAAATCGCGCTATCAAAAAGTAACGGAGAGAAAACCTTATCCCCAAAGGGCTAGACAAGATCTTATTGCCGAGTTTTACCGGCTAGTAAATAAAACCGACGACGATCACTGGCTCTGGATCGGCGATAAAAAGAGTAGCAAGTTCCCAGTCTGGAAACATACCGGAGGATCAGTAAGAACCTTCGCCTTCTGTATCGTCGGTGCAAAACTAAAACCCGAAAATAGAAAAGATTTTATGACCGTCCCCTCTTGCAAAAAACTCTGGTGCCTTAATCCCGATCACCTCATCAACCTCCCCCATAAACAAGCCTACCTGATCCTCTCCGAAGCCTATTTCCTCAATTCCTTTACCGTGGAAAACGACCATTGGCTCTGGAATAAATCCCTTAACCCTGATGGCTATGGTTCCTTCGGTGCTAATAAACTTGCCCATAGATTCTCTTACCAACTCTTTAATGGCCCACTCTCCCCTTACATGTTTGTCTGCCATACCTGCGATGTTCGCCATTGCGTAAATCCTGCCCACCTATATCTCGGAAATGCCCAAACTAACGCACAAGATACCGCCAAAAGAAAACGTGTCTATCAAGACCCCCAAGCTAAAAATGTTTTCGTTACCCCTGAAGAATTAAATTTAATCCGCCGTGTCTTGGATAAATTTGTCCGCTATGTCTCCTCTCGCTTCTCTCTCCCTAAACAAACTACCCGTAAACTTTTCCTCTCCACTCTCCAGCAAAACCTCAATCAGTTTAATGAACTAAAACAATAACGCAAAATGATCCACTTAAACGCTGCTACCTCCGCCGCCCTTTTTAAAATAAAACGCCGTTTGCTTTAACTTTGTTTTATTCTCCGCAAGTTCGCGATATTGCTCAGCTATTTGTTATTAA
>JAHFOY010000217.1 GCA_023261485.1 Planctomycetota bacterium | reverse complement strand
TATCGACCAGAAAGGGTCGTAGGGGCTGTCCGAAAACCTGGTAGCCGCAACCTTTACGGTTGCGTACCGAGCTGAAAACGTGGACATGAAGTCCGCGGCTACCACCTAATCATAGTTATCAGACACACTCGTAGACGTGACGACATCGTCGGTTGACGTTAGCGCGCAAGTTTAGCTCACGAACTTTTCTTTATCTGAGCAGAATTAGTTTCTTGGTTAGGGTGGATGAAGTGGTCCTTACTTGATAAAAATAAATTCCGCCTGTCTCTCCTCGCGCATCCCACTGAACCCTGTGAGTTCCTGGGAATAGAAATTCCGAAAGTAATGTTTTAACTTCTCTTCCCAGGATATCATAAATTTTCAAAGAAACAAATTCTGATTTAGCAATGGAAAGTTCGATTTCTGTACTTGGATTAAAAGGATTGGGATAATTTTGCTGTAGCTCAAAATGTAACGAGGGAGTATCAAACGCTGTCTCCGATGATGTGATCATTTCTGGTAAAGGGCGACGCCAAATACTACATCCGTTTAAATAATTCCAAACTCCAGCAAAGAGATAATCCTTGTCAAAAGTCAGTGCAGTTATATAAGCATCGCCTAAGCCGTCATTTACAGGAAACCAGCTCAGTCCATCATCAGTAGAAAGAAAAATTCCCGCAGAATAGGTTCCGACAAAAAGATTCCCGTTGTTTCCTATTATACAGGATACATTAGATGTTGTTAACCCGCTATTGACAGGAAACCACGTTCTATCTTTTATCCCTGACCGAAAGATGCCTAATCCCGGTTGTGGATAATAAGCTTCAGTACCCAGAAAGATGAATGTGTCGACAACAGCAATTCCAGAAATGGACACACGTGGTAAGCCTACACCAAACGATTCCCAAAATATTCCATTGTTTGTTGTGAGAAAAATTCCACCACCACCTTCAAAATAGCCGCCAGCAAATAAATTTTCCCCATCAGCAAAAAGGGCGCTGACCCATTTATTTGTTAAACCACTATCTATTGTAGTCCAATGAGATCCTGCATCTGGGGAGCGGAAAACGCCTCCATTATAGAGGTCTGCTGCAAAAACATTCGTTCCAATAATTTGTAGTCCGTCAATATCTCCGTCGCTATTTGTTAAGCTTGAAGAAAACCAAGATGAACCTTTGTCTGTTGATAAAAAAACACCGTTTCCATAGGTTCCTGCAAAAAAAGTAGCTGTATTTGTATTCAAAGAAGTTGGGGCGGAAGTCATGGTGTCCATTGTCTGCCAACTTGTACCACTATCATCCGATAAGAGGATGATCCCACCTTCATGCCAGTTTAGTGATAGAGAGACTCCAGCGAAGATTCTGTTGCTATCCACGGACGTACAGTTCACTTCTCCTTGTGCTAATGTATCTACGCGTATCCATTGAGCGCTCGAAGGTTTAGTAAACGCGAACAAAAGGAACAAAATGAAAATGATTTTAAGTCGAATCACGATTATCATTTTCTCACTTAGAGAAATTGAAGCGAACGGATGAAAGAACTCAAGAACAATGATGGAGAATGATGAAGCATGGAATAATCCGATCACACTAAATCCTCCAAAGAAGTGTGAATGCTTATTACGAAAACAATGTATGAAGAAGGCGATAAATAGTCAACCAGTAATTATATGATGGACCCTCACCCCAGTCTCCGACGAAGTCGGAGACGTCCCCTCTCCCATTGGGAGAGGGGAACTGCGCCATTACCCGGTTAGGGGTGAGGGTTTTTAAGAGCTACAATCGTTTTCAGTACCTGTTCAATATCTTTCTCCACCTCCTCGTTCCGAATTCGCATCACAATCAATCCAATACCTTCCAATTCAGAAGCCCGCGTCTCATCATACTCCTTCTGATCGGGCTTGTCGTGAATGCCGCCTTCCAATTCAATAACAAGTTTCAACTCATCGCAATAGAAGTCGGCAATGTAACGACCAATGGGAAATTGTCGGTAAAATTTTAATCCGGAGAGTTGTCTGTTGCGGAGTTTCTGCCATAACAATCGTTCGGTTGAAGTCGATCGTCTGCGCAGCTTGCGAGAAAGATCAAGAATATAATGCGGATAATGCTTCTGCATCTGCCTCCCCCAAAATGATGTTACTGCCTGCTTCTATATTCTAAAAAATTTCAACATGAATTTCTTGTGTTTCGACCCTCACCCCTGTCTCCGACTCCCGCCAACAAAATAGCGGACAAGTCGTCGGAGACGTCCCCTCTCCCAATGGGAGAGGGGAACTGCGCCATTACCTGGTTAGGGGTGAGGGTTTTTTAAAGAGCCGCAATCGTTCGATTGAAGTTGATCGCCTATGCCTCCCACCAAAATGAAATTGCTCTCTACTTCATCAACACTAATTTCCTTATCGTGTTAAACTTCTCTGAACTCACTCTGCAAAAATAAATACCACTCGGCAGTGCCGCTCCATCGAATACCACCTCATACGAGCCGGGAAGTTTTATTTCGTCTAAAAGCGCTGCGACCTCTTGCCCCAGCACGTTGTATACTTTTAACATGATGTGAATCGTCACAGGCACGTCAAGCTTTATTCTTGTGCCGGGATTAAATGGATTCGGAAAATTTGGGTAGAGTTTGAAAGCTGTAGGAAGAACATTGCCGCCTTCTTTCACATCGGTGACGATCACGCCGTTGATTACCGCATGAAGCAAGTAAAGGTCGGTCCACGCACCGTAGCGGTGCACAATGCCGACGCCGGGAGCAAATGTGTACCCCATCTCTTCATCGATGTATGATGGAACATCGAAGAAGAGGTCGGCACAGTCCGAAAAATATCCAAGCGGACAATCAACGACAAGGTTTTTCCGAACATGTACGATTGTTGTATCCGCGAAGGGAACCGGC
>JAHFOY010000097.1 GCA_023261485.1 Planctomycetota bacterium | reverse complement strand
GCATTGATAAAAACAAACGACTAGAACTCCGGTTGGGGCATCTGAGTAAAGGATTCCAGTTTTCCGATATCCAATTCGCCGTCCTTGCACACCACGAAATCTTCCATCGTTACAGGCAGCGCCGTGAGGTAAAAAAACCTATCCAGACGAGGGCAATTGATTCATTTCTCGATCTGAAAAAAGGAGATTATGTGGTACACATATCCCACGGTATCGGCCGTTTCCTTGGGATGGAGACGCTGGAAGAAGAGGGACACAAAAGGGAATACCTGATAATCGAATACGACGAGGGGACAAAGATATATGTCCCAGCAACCAAGATAGAACTGGTACAAAAGTATATAGGAAGCTCTGACCACAGACCCAGACTCGACAAGATCGGTTCTAAGTATTGGGAGATCAGAAAAAAGCGGGCGGAAAACGCCGTTATTGATATTGCAAGCGATCTGCTACACATACAGGCATTACGGAATGCGAAAGAAGGAATTGTTTATCCGCAGGATACTGATTGGCAGCGGGAGTTCGAAGCGGAATTTATTTACGACGAAACCCCAGACCAGATGCAGATTATCAAAGACATAAAAAACGACATGGAATCAAAAAGACCCATGGATCGGCTCATCTGCGGCGATGTGGGATACGGAAAAACTGAGATCGCCATGCGGGCGGCATTTAAGTCCGTCATGTTCGGGAAACAAGTGGCTGTATTGGTGCCTACAACCATTCTCGCACAACAACATTTCACAACCTTTTCAGAGCGCATGGCCGACTACCCGGTAAAAATTGATGTATTAAGCCGTTTTAAATCGCGTAAGGAGCAAAAGGAGGCTTTGGAAAAGACGTCTTCGGGTCTTGTCGATATCCTGATCGGCACCCACCGGCTTTTACAAAAAGATGTTTATTTTAAAGATCTCGGACTTGTCATCATTGACGAAGAGCAGCGATTTGGAGTCGAACACAAAGAACGCCTCAAAAAATTCCGGCAGATGGTGGACGTGCTCACACTGACCGCAACACCAATCCCCAGAACGCTTCACATGTCACTCATGGGCATTAAAGATATTTCTTCTCTGAATACTCCCCCTTTGGGACGGCAGGCCATCCATACGCAAATCATCCGGTACGACCCGGAACGGATTCGCCAGGCCATCAGGCTGGAACTCAACCGCGATGGGCAGGTCTACTTTGTTCATAACCGGGTATACAATATCGAGCGTGTCGCCAAAAACTTATCTGAAATCGTGCCGGAGGCAAGGATTATGACCGTTCACGGACAGATGGACGAAAAACTCATGGAACACAGGATGCGCTCTTTTGTGGATGGACAGGCGGATATCCTGGTATCTACGACGATTATAGAATCAGGCCTAGATATTCCAAATGTCAATACGATATTTATCAACTGCGCCGACACCTTTGGCCTTGCGGATTTGCACCAGTTACGCGGGAGGGTAGGCCGGTACAAACATCGTGCATATGCCTATATCATATTGCCCAACGATCGCCCGATCACTCCGGAGGCCGAAAAGCGGGTAAAGGCAATTGAGGAGTTTGCAGAACTGGGAGCAGGATTCAAGATTGCCATGCGGGACCTGGAAATCCGGGGCGCCGGGAATCTCCTGGGGACGGAACAGCATGGCCATATTGCATCCGTTGGTTATGAAATGTACTGTCGCTTACTGGAATTAGCAGTACGGAAAGCAAAGCACGAGCCCATAGAAGAAACGACGGATGTTTCCATTGATCTCAATCTGGAATCGTTTATCCCCAAAAACTATATACCGGAAGATTCTTTGAAAATGGATATTTACCGCAGATTGAATCGTTCAACCACCTTTGATGAGGTGAGAAATATTGCCGGAGAAATAACAGACAGGTTTGGCGATATCCCTCCGCCAGTAAAAAACCTGCTTTCTGAGAGTGAAATGAGGATTATTGCACAAAAATCAAAAATTCGCTCCATGGTTTGGGTTGACAGTATCGTGATCATACAGGTAGCAGATTTAAAAAGAGCCGAAACGAGTTTATACAACCTGAAAAAGCACATACGGGTTATTAACGAGGACACCTTACATTTAAGACTGCCTAAAAAAGAAATGCGGCCGGAGGATTTACTGGATTTTCTCATAAAATCAATTAAAATAAGATAGAGGACAGACATTGAAAGCATTTATAAAATATAATTTATTGCCAATATTCGTTATCATTATCGTCTCCACCCTTTCATATGGGGCCGTGAGCGATTATAACAAAAACAGCATCAACTCTATAAAGGCCATTGTGGATGACGCAATTATCACTCAGGAAGACGTTGTAAAACGCGCGGCCATAGCCATCAAAGAAGCCCAGGATCGTTACGGAGATGCGGAGTTGATGGAGAAAATTGATCAAATATTAAAGGATACTCTGGAAGAAATTATTAACAGAAAGGTCCTGATTAAAGAGGCGAATAAGTTGTTCGGTACAAATGAGGCGATGATGAAAGAGGTGGATAAAGACCTGAATTCATTCGTAAAAGGTGCGGTTAAGAACGTGGGTTCTTTATCAAAGTATTACGAAATTGCCGAAGCGCAGGGGATAAATCCTATCGAAAAGAAGAACGAACTAAAGGAAGATATCATGATAGATAAGATCATGAAAGAAAATGTCCACGACAAGGTGAAAGTCCCACCGAAATTGCTGAGACGCTATTATTGCGAGAATATTGACGAATTTCGCCAGAAAAAAGAGGTAAAACTGCGGCATCTCATGGTCAAATTTTCTGCACATAACAATAATAAAGAAGAAACGCTTTCAATAACGCAAAAAATCATGAAACGCATTGAAAAGGGCGAGGATTTTTCGTCCGTAGCCAAACAATGTTCAGACGGTCCCAATACCGATAACGGCGGTCTGTGCAGCTTTGAGGAGGTTAACGAATTGAGAAAAGACCTTCGGGACGTGGTTTACAGTTTAAAGGACAACGCATACAGTAAAATTGTCGAATCGCCTGTCGGGTATCATATTTTTAAGGTAGAACTTATTAAACCAGAAAAGATACAGGAATTCGAAGAAGTGCAGGATGATATTTACAAAAAACTGCTTCGGGAAGAAACTTCCAGATTAAAAAGACAATATATCAACAGTCTAAAACAAAAAGTCTTTATCAAGGTTATTAATTAGACAGACTTCGATAATGACTTTCCCTTTAAATGAGATGCCCCTATAGGGGCATGAGAGAATAAAGGAGATTTTCAGAGACCGTTTCCTGTTAACACCAATGCGGTTCATTTTACACTAACCCCTTTAGGGTTTTTGGAAATAAGTAACGCGATGTTGGTAAGAATGCGTGGCAATGCCAAGCCGCCAGGCGATGCCAGGTATATTGGCTCCCATTCAGGATCGAATTTCTCCTTGTACTGCCGCAAACCCTGGAAGTTGAAAAAATGCTCACCATGCCGGTAAACCAAAGCCCCAAGCCTGTTCCAGAGCGGCGCAAGCACATGGTTCTCAAGTCCTGAGAAAGGCGACATCCCCAAATTGAACCACTGATATCCCTCCTGTTTTCCCCATAACATAAGCTGGAGAAACAAATACTCCATAACGCTACGCGGAGACTCAGGGAGATACCGCATAAGGTCTAGAGATAGTTCCTCCTTCTCAGCGCCAAGCCAGATATTTACAAAAGCAATGATCTTGCCATTCTTTCTCACTATTCCGGCAGGAAAATTCTTCAGGTATTCCGTATCAAAAAACCCGGTACAGAACCCCTTTTCCAAAATCTTTTTTTCCGTCAGCCATGCGTCAGATATTGTCTTGAATTCCGGCAACAGTGAGGGAACTTCATCAAGGGGAATTATCTCAAAAGAACAACCCTCTTTCTCAAGCCGGTTGCGGGTATGACGCAATCCTTTCCTGGCGATTCCTTCAAGTGAAAATGTTGGAAGGGGAACACGCCCCTCTTCTCCCAGCTTGAGCAACGTTAGTCCAATGTCGAGATAAATATGGAGATTCTTCCTGCCTATCTCGTAAAAGACCGTCCACCCGCCATGACGGTCGCACATCTCATGAAACTTCCAGACAAGTTCTGTCATCTCTTTTTCCGGCCCAACCGGGTCGCTCACCGCCACCCAGGTTCTTCCATTGACGGCGTACATAATGAATGCGTTTCTGTTCTCGTTAAACAGAAATGATTTATCCCCCAGCAGTGCAAAATTTGCATACGTCTTCCTTGAACTCTTTACAATAACACGGACTGCATCTAAATCGGTAATCTCCGGAATTACCGATTTTGGCCGGAAAGGACGTAGAAGTCTTGACATGGCAATGAAGAGCGCCACGACTCCGGTGCCCACGGTAGCACGGAGAAATCTGGGCGCATCCCCTGAAAAACTGAAGTGCCACCATAACTCGTCAGAATACTCAACGTGTTTGTATGAGAAAAGCCCCAGCCATATCGAGCAAATCATGACAAGGACAATAGCGGCGATCCAGCCGGGAGTGAATGGTTCGTTGATAAGAGATGTCTTTCGATAGAAATGTTGGCGGGAAGGCAGAAGCGCACCAAGCATTATTGTTAAAATACCCGCTTCCTCGTAATCTAACCCCTTGAGCATGGAGAAGACAATACCCGCGCCGAGAAGCGCTACAGTGAGAGGATAGGCAGCATTGAGCCTGCGCTGCAGACCCCAGGCTAATATTATGAGCAATATGCCGGCAAGACTTCCCAAAAAATGTGAGATTTCCATAACAGGGAGTGGAATGAAATCAACGAGCCACGTCAAACGAACTTTTTCTGCAGGAGTTGCGCCGGAAAAGAGGAGAATTGTACCACCAATAAAAGTGGTAAATGAGAGTACCGTCGGTATAATTTCCGGCACCCATTGTCCAAAGATGCGGGCAAACATTTTGAATATTTCTTTTCTCTGGAGGAATTCGTGCACGCCAAGCAGCACAGCCGCCACACACATAGGCAGCAGATAATAAATACCCCTGAAGGCTAACATAGTGCCAAGCACGGCAGAAGCAGGCAGAGTGCTTGAAAGCAAAAGGACGACAACTGTTTCAATGATTCCTAGCCCGCCTGGAACCTGGCTTATTAATCCGGCTATCTGTGATAGTGCAAAGATACCGATAAGCTTGAAGTAGGACAAGGATGCCGTCGAAGGGAGCAGGACATACAGTACGCTCCCATTCAGGATTAAATCCATACAAGCAATCCCAATTAAAGAAAGAGAGAACTTTATGGAGGGAATAGATAACTCCCATTTCCATATCTTTACAGGCCTCCTTCTTAAGATACTGAACAACAGGTATACCCCGATAAAAGAGAGAAATAGTATCCCAAGAGTGGTTAAGGATGCAAAGCGCAGGTGGATCGAGGTGGGTATCTCTATCGGTTCGACCAGGAAAATCACGCCGCCTATGAAAAAGATACCCAGCCAAAAAGCAAGACCACAGAATGCAACGACCTTCGTGATATCTACCGTCGAAAGTCCCCAGGAAGAGTATAATCGGTAGCGAATCGCAGCGAGCATGGAAATTCCTATGTTGTTGCTAAAGGCATAGCCGATAAAGCCTGCAGTAGCAATTTTACCGTAACCAATCGGATGATTCATATAACGAAGGGCAATGAAATCATACCCTATCAGGACGAGATAACCAAGTACCGTAAACAAAAGGGCGAGAAGAATCCGGTGAGCCGGGAGTACCTGCAATTGATGAATTACATCGTGATAATGATACTCTTTAAGTTCATAGTGGAGTACCCAAAGGGCGCCGGCAAAGAGTAGGACACCGAATACGGGGCCGAGGCTATGCAGAAGCTTTTTTTTCATATGAGGCTCATCTTCGGTCTTTGATAACAAGGTTATTCAATTTAAATTTTGTCTCTTTTTAAAACAATTTGATATTGTAATGTTTACTTCAGGAGAGCAGTTTAGGATAACATTTGTTCATCAGTCTGAACCTCTTGCAATCGGGCGGTCATGGGTGGTGATCCACTCGCTCCACGAACCTGCATACAAACAGGCGTCTCCCAAACCTGCATGAGCCACAGCAAGCAGATTGTGTGCAGCAGTAACACCAGAACCGCAGTAAAAAACTGCGCGTTTTGTTGGTACATCACCAAGCAGTTTCTGAAAATGAGCCTTCAATTCCCCCTGAGAAAGAAAAAGTCCATCTGACCTGAGATTATCGGAGAATGGGGCTGACAGAGCGCCTGGAATATGACCGGCTACTGGATCGACCATCTCATTCTCGCCACGATATCGGTCAGCGCTGCGAGAGTCAAGTAATCGATAGTTCGGATCATTCAAGATATCCAAGACACCAGAGACACTATACAGTAAATCATTTCGAATTCCTGGAGTAAACACCCTCGGCTCTCTGGTCTCCGTCTTGTTTGTTATCGGGCAACCATTATTCAGCCATTGTTGCCATCCACCATTCAATACGGCAACAGCATCATGACCAAGCCAGCGCAACAACCACCATAATCGGGCGGCTGCCATTGCACCACCTTTGTCGTCATAGGCGACAACTTGCACATCATCATCTATGCCCCAGTTTGACAGGGTCTTGACAAATTTTTCCGGTTGTGGCAAAGGATGGCGGCCAGTCTTCCCAGGAACGATTTGGCCGGATAAATTTTCATTTAAATGGGCATAGACTGCACCGGGAATATGAGATTGAAGGTAATCTCTACGGCCACGACCTGCATCATCCAGCGAAAAACGGCAATCAACGATAACCCAATTCGGACTGGTAATGTGACTAACCAACTCTGAAACTGATATAAGGGTAGTATTAGACATGAAAAGACCTCATCTAAAGTAAGTTATGCTTCAATTAGCCAGAAAAAATTACAAATCAAAACATCAAAAAATGATACACGATTTGTATCCAGGAGTAAAAACTAAAATAGCCCGATATCTCACAAACCTTACGATATATCGGGCTATTTCCCAAACTCCCTCATATCCTTACATCGCCTCCTTTGTTACATAAATTTTTAAGGAAGTTTATATAATCAACAGTAGCGAGTAAAGACCGACGCACTTTATATATTTGTTTATTATTGCTACGTGTGGCTTTATGTCGCTACTGATATTTTCAAAGAACCTTTGGAGTTGGGGGCGGTCGATACTTCTAATACTGCCTATCTTAAGGTGTTCTTAACTCCTACCTTACACCCAAGGGGAACGTTTAACCCCAAACACACTCCCCCAACTCCACTGTAATTATATCACAAAAAGCAAATTTTGCAAATTTCCGGAAATCATGATTGTCTGTATAAAATGCTTGTTTTATTGAGATAAAATAAGTATGCTTTTATATTATGAATTTTAACTGAATATGTTTCAATAAATAATACAAAGGAGTTGAGAAATGAGAAAGTTTTCAATGTTGTTTGCTTTGAATTTAAGTTTATTAGCATTTGTTTCTGTAAACAGCACATATGCCGGAAAACCAGCCGAAGCGCCAAAGGCGGATATATATATGAAGGCCAAGCAAGATGTCCCTCCCCCTGATACTTCTTCTATCTCCGGCAAAATATTCGAAACGATGAATAGCGGTGGTTATACGTACATCTGCATCGATAAGGACGGCAAAAAGACCTGGGTAGCGATACCGGAAACGAAAGTGGCCGTTGGGGAGGATATTTCTCTGCCTCCGGGTTATGAAATGATCAATTTCACAAGCAAGACACTTAACCGGACGTTTGATAAGATTATTTTCACTACCGGCGGGCCATCATCACAACATGGGGCACATGGGGCATCTGATAAAATGAGTGTCCACGGCGGCTCTATGGGCAGTAAGGATGCAGAAGCCCCTTCCAGTGAGAAAATAAAGGTGGAAAAGGCAACTGCGCCGAATGCATACACGGTGGCAGAACTTTTTGAAAAAAGAACGGAACTTGATAAGAAAAATGTTGCCGTCAAAGGCAAGGTTGTCAAGGTATCTGCCGGTATCATGGGAAAAAACTGGCTGCATTTACAGGACGGAAGCGGAAATACCAAGGATGGCAGCAACGACCTGGTGGTAACAACTCAGGACATTTCCAATGTTGGCGACGTCGTAACGGCGAATGGGATATTATACAAAGACAAGGACTTTGGTAGCGGTTACAAGTATAACGTAATCGTGGAAGAGGCGAGCATAATAAAATAAGTAACTGTTTATGCCGCCCTTTCAGGGCTTGCGGGCTGTTTGTGTATAGTGCGCACGCAAGTAGGAAGCGATTTGTTTCGCTGAATCCTCAGAAATTGGCGCTCCATACGTATTAATCATCTTGTTAACCACTCCTTCCCATGCAGCGGCCGGCAGCGGCGGCTGCATGGTGAGGTACGTGGTGCTGTGACAGAATCTGCAAAATATCTGGACAACCTCACGACCTTCTCCCTGAGCAAGCGCTGGCGTATAAAGAGGGTATGCTCCCACACTGTATACACCATCGGACGTCTGCTGTACTTGCCCTGGTTGAATAACACTTCCAAGTGTGCCTTCACGATACTGGCCACTACGAATCAGACCGGGAATTTCATTTTCGGCAAGAACAGTTCCACTTAATGCGACCAGAAGAAGCCCTATTATAATGTGACTCGCCTTTCCCATTTCACCTCCTATCGAAGCAAAGACATCGAACCTGAGACACGCCATTAAGAAATATCAATGCGGTAACATTCCCTGATCAGTGCTACTTCGCTGCACCAACAATTACTTCCTGACGCTCAATCTTGTTCCACAGATAACCGCCGGGGTTCCATACTCCTTCGTCTGGCTGCACATTGCCTCTTTCATCAGTTGCCCGTACGGCAAGTATGTATTTGCCCGTACGCTTTGGAATCCAGGTAGTCTGCCAGGTTCGGAAGGAATATTGACCGTAGTTCTCTCCGAGTTCGGCCTTGTTCCAAAACTTGCCGCCGTCCCATGAAAACTCCACCTTGACTACACTCCCATAGCCGCTGAAGGCAATGCCTCTCACTGTTACCGGCATTTCTTCAGGAATTTTGCCCGATCCATCAGGAGCAATAATAAATGATCGTACGGGCATCGTCCCAACCGGTATCATTTCGACCTTACCTTCGTTGACATCTTTTGGTGTGGTGTTACCCCGGAGAGTATTGGGAACGCAATACGCCTTCGACATCCAGTAATTGGCGTCAGGTTCTGTCAATACGCGTATCCAGGTCAACGCCTTAGTCCAGTACGTCGCAAACCTGCCTGGAACTACCAGCCGCACGGGAAATCCGTTAAGCATGGGCAACGGCTCACCATTCATCTCATATGCTACAATGGTTTCACCGATGACAGGATCGCTCAGACCCAAGGACTTTAAATAGCTATGAGAACCCTTGCCCTCCGGTCCTCTACCCCGGTCCAACCCCTCAAATTGTACCTGGGAAGAACCCGGCCTCACTCCGGCAGATTCCAGCAAATCCTTAAGACGCACCCCGGTAAAGACGGCATTACCCATAGCTCCGTTTCCCCACTGACCACCAGGCACCCTCGGCTGGAAACGACTGCGGCTGTTGCCGGAACACTGGTTAACTGCTGCTATGGAGACCGGTTTGAACTGACTCATCAGATCAGACATTGATAATGCCAGATTTTTCCCAACGTTCCCCTCCAGAAAAAGACGCCAATCTGAAAGGCTAACGGCGTTCGGAATTTCATCGAGATGCCATCGCACGTAAAATGCCGCATTGGGCGTAAAAGGAGTAAGAAAGTAATGACGGGGTGTTTCAAGCTGGATTGGCCGGTCAGTGAGCTGGATCAGCGGAAGTTTTTGGGGATAAATGACAAATGGCCCCACCGAGCCCCAATAAGGGTTTGCCTCCGGCCCGGTAAAGCCCGGTAACGGCTCAACAGCCTGGCTTGAAACCTGGGCCAAGGCAGTGGTTAATTTGTTTAAACTCAGCCAGGCAGCCCCTCCCCCGATCACCTTCAGCAGGAGTCTCCGGGACATTAACCATGGTTTTTCTTCCAACATCACATCACCGCCTGTTTCGCTGAGGATACAATAATTTTTAACTCATTTTACTCTTGTTTCTTTGCGGTTTGGCTTGATTCCAGTTTCTGGTAAATAGCGAATTCTGATTCCGCCTCGACGTGCATACCCTTTTCTTGATAAAGTAATCCCAAATTTTTATGGGCGCCAACATCGTCCGCATTAATGTCTAAAACTTTTTTATATGCATCAATAGCCTCGTCATGCTTGCCAATCTTTTGGTAAACAAGTCCGAGGTTGTAATGTGCATTCACAAGCCCTGGGTCGATTCCTACTGCTTTTTCCCATTGGGGGATGGCTGTGGTGTACATGTTTTTCTTTGCGTAGGCATTACCTAATTTATAATACACTTCTGCATCGTTGGGGTAAACTTCCGTGATCTTTTCCCACGTATGTATGGCCCTGTCTAATAAACCTTTTACATCAAAGGCGTCTGCAAGGCTGGTTAGGGCATCATGGTCATTTGGATTGATTTCAACAACTTTGGTCCACATAGAAATGGCCTTGTCGAGCTTATCCTGATTGTAGTATGCTATCCCCAGGTTAAAATATGCATCTGTATTTTTCGGGTTTAGTTCGATAGTCTTTTTCCAGGCAGCGATGGATTTGTCATGCTTTCCTTCTGCTGCAAAGATTTCCCCGTAATTATAATATGCCTCTGCATACGTGGGTTTGACATCAATAGCCTTTTTGTATTCAGACAACGCCTCTTCCGGCATATCCTTTTCCGTATAAACCTCACCAAGCGTAAAGTGTGCCTCTGCAATTTTTGGGTTAAGCTTTATTGCCTGTTCCAGAGATGTTACGGCATTTTCAGGATTGCCTTCTTCGCTATATATCAACCCAAGATTGTAGTGCGCTTCTGCAAGGTCAGGCTCTAATTCGATGGCTTTTTTAAAGGCGTCAGCAGCTTCTTCAAGTTCACCCTTTGCATATAGGGCAATTCCGAGATTGTTAAAAGCATCAGGATAATTTTTGTCCAACTGAAC
>JAHFOY010000210.1 GCA_023261485.1 Planctomycetota bacterium | reverse complement strand
TCGCTTTGTAGTTTCGTTTTCATTTAAAATCCAAAAGTTTCATTTGGCTATAAGCTTCCTTTTCTTCTTCAGTACCTTGTTTCTCAACATAGCGTTTTATAATGTCTGCTGTAACTCCATCTCCAACCGTTCCTATATATCCCCCCTCTGTCCAAAAATGCCCTCCCCATAGTTGTTTCTTTATATCAGGGTATTTCTTAAAAATGTTCTTGGCTGTAATACTTTTAATTATTTGCATAACATTTGAAGGTGCATATCTTGGTGCTGCACCAACAAAAACGTGTACATGGTCTCCATCCGTGCCTATAGCATCAAACTTAAACCAATATCTCTTTCCAATCTCCGAGCATATTTCTTTGAAAAATTTAATTCTATCATTGCCGAACAATAATTTTTTTCTGTATTTTAGACAAAACACCATATGATATCTAATTTTATAAACGCAATGGCTTGCATGTTCTAACTCTACCATCTATGTTAATATGTACCCACGCTTAAAAAAAGTTCGTACTATGGTTTGTCCCAACCGCAGCAGAGCTGCGGGGTATAGTAATCAAAGATGAACTGTAACCAGTCTTATAGCTCTCTTGTATGTGATTTTGATAAGTTCTGGCATATTGATGGCCTTTTTCAACAACGACATCAAGAGGAGTCGTGAATTTTCGGGAACATGCTTTACAAAAATACCTTCTTACATAGACGGTTTGTCTTCCGAACTCTGCAAGTTTTAGACTACGAGAATAATATTCTTGTTTTATGACTTTTGAAGATCCGCATACCGGACATCGAGGATTATTAACTTCAAAGCGATTTCCAACGTGTATAAGAAGCTCAGGAGTATTGTTTATGTTTCTTTTTGTATTCTCAGTGAATCGATAAATAATTCCATCTTTTAATGTTGGAACTTTTGAGAGATAATCGGATAATTTAAGCTGTACTGAGGCAATGCTATTTGCGAAAGTAGATATGATATTTATAGGCATAATATATATCTACTTTCATAATATTTATATTTTTCTATTTTAAATTTAAGATATGATTCAAATATTGCTAACACCAAACTTTTTTACAATCCCTAATTCCGCCAATATCCCCGCCACACTCCACGCATCATCACCTGCTCTATGGTGTACACCTTCCAGTGGCAAATCCAAAGACGTCAACGCCTCAGACATCCCCACCTCCCGTGGCAGCGCATGAATAACTGCAAAAAGACTTTTTACATTAATATGCCGCGTTCCAAAAGGATACCCGATATTTCGAGAACGACATAGCTTTTCGAATTGGCGCCTATCATAATCTCCATAGCTTGCCCAGATTCGCTCTTTGGTCAGGTATTTGGTTTTTAAAATTGAGCACGCCTCCTCAAAAGAAATCCCTTTTTCAACCTGTTCCTGTGTTAAAGTTGTAAGCTTTGTACAGTACTCACTTACCGTTGAACGTTCAGGTTTCACGATGAGGCTCTGGTTCTCCAATCTGTTCCCCGAAGCTACCTCTATCGGACATATTCCTATTTCGATGATTTCACTCTCCTGCCCTTCTGGAGGATCACCTTCCCAGCAGGTTGATTCAATGTCGATGACTATAATTTGGTCAAGTCTTTTTGTCATGGGATTCTTTTCATACAGTTTTTATCTTTATCAAATGGAATGATTTATTGATACTAACAATCGCCTGAATCCAACAAATACTTTACAATGTTTACCTCTGTCGCTAATGCAGCATTTTTAACCGATTCATCAGGGTCTTTACACAATTTAAAAATAATAGATGACGAGTATATGTTTAGCTCACTATTTTCTGTCTTTACAGCGAATACTTCGTTTCTAACATTATCAACTTTTAGGCTTACCTTTGTTTTTTCATCATCAAGCCTTAATGAAAGAGAATTTTTTTCTGTAGATATTATTATAGTCCTACCATTATCGATTTTTTCAATTTTTGCGCCTTTAATCCATTCCATTCCAAAACGTTGATTTAGAAATTCTAAGAGTCTTCCATTATCGCTTCCTGGAACTTTGTCCCAGCTAAACAAACGCCGCCAAGAAGCAGCATAATATAATTCTTTAGAATTATTTATAGAAATAGCATGCAGTGCCCAAATTACATATCTGCGGATGCATATCACAGGATCATCCAGAAGTGAAACCAGTATTGGTATAAAAGGAACAGCTTCACCAGGTTCGTTTAAAGCCAGATGTCGTATTGACAATACCGCAAAAGCACGATCAATTTCTTCAACGCTGTTCAGCATCTCTTTAAGATAATTATAACTGCTGCTTGTTTCAGGGTTGTGATTCGTTTCCATGACGGCACCTCAATATACGCTTTTCTCCACAATAAGGACATATACCCCATCCGATGCCAATTTTGTACTCATTAGAGCAATCTGAGCAAAAAAAATTAAGATCTTTGCAAAAACATGAAATATAGTGAGAAGTATTTTTCCCGCATAAAGAACACTTTCTTCCGAGGGGGAACTTGAAGGGATCCTCATAGCATCGTGTCCCAGCCACATGATAATGCTTACATTGAGGACAAAAACTTTCCCTTGCTCTCCAGCCACCTTCATCTATATATCCATCCGGATTAAAATATACCATTATTATTCCTCTGCTTATTTTATTATTTTACTATAAAAAATTATTTGAAATTTGAATTTGTAAATCTAAATGTCATAGATACGCTTGAATGTTGTTTTCATCCTTTCTGATATAATATCCTCCATCTCTTTTCTGTATATTAAAACTTCAGAATGGCATTTAGTACATTCTTAATTAGTATGTCCTTAATTTTCCCATCCATACACTTCCGGTTCCATCACAGACACTGCATTTTCCACTATCATGCCCACTCCCTTTGCAGTAAGAGCACTGAATTCGTGGAAAACACTT
>JAHFOY010000096.1 GCA_023261485.1 Planctomycetota bacterium | reverse complement strand
AGTTAGAAAACCGAGATAATTATTTTTGCAATATAGCAAAACCAGCGTATTTGTCAAGAGTTAAATAAGCATTACAACCATTTTTCAAATTCATTTTCCTTGACAACATTCCTGGTAAAAAATATAATTTTTTTGCTACTTGCTATAACTTAAACAGGCAATTATTTCGCATATACAACGAGGCTCAGGCCTCGTTTAATTTTTGAGAACGCAAAAAGATGAGGATTCTCAGGACGTGGGAATGTGATATAGACAGGGAAATTGTAAAACTCAAACAACAATTAAGCCTCCTTGACGGACTGTCAACTAATCACCGGAAGACGGTACTCAAGATTATCGGGGACGTCCGGAAACTAGGCGATAAGGCCATTGCAAGGTATAGTAAATGTTTTGATAAGGTTTCTCTTTCGCCTGATGAATTTCGGGTAAAAGACAGAGAAATTGAGGATGCTTACAAAAAAATCCACCCCCACTTTGTAAAGTCCATTCAACGGGCTATCAGTAATATCAGGACGTACCAGGAACACATAAAAATCCGGAATGTAAGCCCGTTAAAGACAAACGGCGTTGTGCTCAATACTCTCTACACTCCTTTGGAAAGTGCGGGGGTGTATGTTCCTGGCGGTTCAGCATCGTATCCATCCACCGTATTGATGAATACCGTACCGGCAAAGGTAGCAGGCGTAGATAAAATAATAATGACCACACCGCCTGCGAAAGATGGAAGTATTCCACCCGAAAGGCTGGTAGCAGCAAGGGAAGCGGGTGTTAACGAAATATACAAGATAGGTGGCGCGCAGGCTATCGCCGCCCTTGCATTTGGCACAGAAACCATTCCAAAGGTAGATAAAATCGTAGGACCCGGAAATATTTTTGTAACACTTGCAAAAAAAGAAATTTTTGGATATGCTGGCATTGACATGCTGGCAGGGCCCAGTGAAGTGCTGATTATCGCCGACGACAGGGCAAACCCCTCGTTTGTGGCTTCTGACCTGTTATCACAGGCGGAGCATACGCCAGGTATCTCTATACTGGTCACTTTTTCGGAATCATTGGTGGAACAGGTGAAAACAGAGTTAAAACAACAAATTTCCAAACTTAAACGGCATGAAGATACAAAAAAATGCCTTGATAAATTCGGTGTCATTATCCTGACAAAAAACATTGGTGAATGCGTCGAAATCGCCAATACCCTGGCCCCGGAACATTTGCAGATTATGACGCAAAATCCCAGGACTATACTATCTGGTATCAAGCATGCCGGCGCAATTTTTTTGGGCGCATACACACCTGTTGCATTAGGAGACTATATTGCAGGACCTTCTCATGTGCTTCCTACAAGCGGGACGGCTCGTTTTTCTTCCGGTTTGTCTGTAAACGATTTCCTGAAGAGATCAAGCGTAATAACTTATTCCAGGTCGGCGCTTAAGGAAGCCAGCAAAGATGTCGTAGAAATTTCAGAAGCCGAGGGTTTGGATGCACATACCCGATCTGTTCAAATCAGATTAAAAGGAGCACAATCTTGAGTTATTTTAGGGACAATATTGAAAGGATGTCGGGATATACACCGGGTGAGCAGCCGAAGGACGGCATTTACATAAAGCTCAACACCAACGAAAACCCGTATCCACCTTCTCCAAAGGTCTTAAATGTTATTAAAGAAGCAGTGAACGATAACCTTCGTCTTTATCCCGACCCTATCGCAACGGCTGCGAGGATAAAAATTGCCGAGACACTGGGTACGAAGCCGGAATGGGTCATGGCAGGGAATGGTTCAGACGACCTGTTGTCTATCATCATACGAAGTTTTGCGGGACCGGGTGATAAGGTGGTTTTTCCGTATCCCTCATACATGCTTTACAAGACACTTGCTGAATTACAGGACGGGACTGCCTGCGCTGTGGACTTCAATGAAGATTATTCCCTTTCCGAAGATTTTATCATAGAAGGCGCAAAGGTAACGTTTATTGCAAACCCAAACTCGCCATCGGGAACGATGATTCCTCACAGCAAAATATCAAAGATCGCATCTGCCATAGACGGTGTACTTGTCGTCGATGAAGCATATGCTGACTTTGCCGAAGATAACTGCCTCAGCCTCGTTGAAAAACACGATAACGTCCTCATTCTGAGAACACTTTCAAAATCATATTCATTAGCCGGTATCCGGCTGGGGTTTTGTATTGCCCAGGAATCCCTCATTCAGGGAATGATGAAGGTTAAGGATTCGTATAACGTTGACCGGCTCAGCATTGCTGCCGTAGTGGCTGCCCTTGATGACCAAAAAAGCATGAATGCCCACGTTGAAAAAATAAAAGAAACTCGGAATTACCTTACAAAATCTTTGGAAGATATGGGATTTTTTGTGTATCCCTCCCAAACCAACTTTGTACTGGCACGGTGCATGAAAGGGGTTTCCGCTCACAATTTATACCAAACTTTAAAATCACGGAAAATACTGGTAAGGTATTTTAATTTAAGGCGACTGGATGATTGTCTGCGTATCACTATTGGAACAAGGGAAGAAATTGATAATTTACTAAAAAATCTAAAAGAGCTTGCAGATACGAAGAAACATGCAAAAATAACGGACGCCTGTTATCACTGAATAACTCCTATTTTAATTCACTTAACTATAAACAAAATATTCCATGGCAAAACGGACAGCCACGATCAACAGAAAGACCAAAGAAACAAATGTCGAACTAACAATCAACATCGATGGAAGCGGAAGCAGCAGCATTGACACCGGCATCGGCTTCCTGGACCACATGCTTGACTTGCTTACAAAACATGGACTGTTTGACCTGACCATCAAGGCAAGCGGAGATCGTATTGTAGACGACCACCACACGGTAGAAGACGTGGGAATATGTCTTGGGCAGGGAATAAAAGAGGCTTTGGGTGATAAAAAAGGAATCCGCCGCTTTTCCAATGCAAGCGTCCCCATGCAAGAGACACTTGCCAATATTGCCTTAGACATCAGCGGAAGACCGGCTTTGGTATTTAATGTGGTGTTTCATACGGAAAAGATTGGAAATTTCGATGCCGAACTCATCGAAGAATTTCTGAAGTCGTTCACCACAAATGCAGGCATCAACCTGCACGTGAACGTCCCTTACGGCACGAACGCACATCACATAGCAGAGGCCATATTTAAGGGGCTGGCCAAGGCGCTGGAAGACGCCGTTCGGTTTGACGAGCGCATAAAAGATGTTCCATCAACAAAAGGAATACTGTAAGGGGTTTTACAGGAATTGTCCTGTCATTTTTTAAAAAGGAAATTTTAATGCCAAAAAAATATGTCAAATTTTTTGCACCAATGACATTTGTTCTTTTTTTGCCTGCCGTCTTTTTATCAACATCGCTTTACGCCCAACTTGCCGAAACACCATGGCCTATGTTCAGGCATGACTTGCAGCATACGGGGAGAAGTCCGTACGCCGGCATTAAAAAACCTATCCTTAAATGGACGTTCCAAACACAAGGCAATGTTACTTCCTCTCCTGCCATTGGTGAAGACGGCACAATTTACTTTGGTTCACAAGACAAAAAACTCTACGCTATCACCCGCGATGGCAAACTCAAATGGGCTTTCGAGACACAAGGAGAGGTTGAATCGTCTCCCGCCATAAGAAAAGACGGAACTATTCTCTTTGGATCGTGGGATAGCCACCTCTACGCATTAAATCCTGACAGTAGTTTACGCTGGAAATATAAATCCGAAGGCGGCATCATCTCTTCTCCGGCCATCGCACCTGATGGCACGATTTATTTTGGATCGTGGGATAAGAAGCTCCACGCCATTACCCCTGACGGTAAATTAAAATGGACGCAGAAGACTGCCGACCATATCGTCTCGTCCCCTGCAATAGCTCCGGACGGCATGGTTTACTTTGGTTCCGGTGATTATTATTTATTTGCCATGAAACCGGAAGGTAAGGCTCTATGGAGTTTTGGCACCAGGTATCTCCTGGATGCCTCTCCTTTAATCGCACCCAATGGAAATATTTGCATCGGTTCTGAGGACGCCAAATTTTATGCTTTTCGTTCAGACGGACAGGTAGAATGGACTTTTGATACCCTGTATGATATTGATTCATCTGCCGCTATGGATACTCAGGGAAACGTGTACTTTGGCTCAGGCAATAATAGCATATACGCATTTACAGCCAGCGGAAAATTGAAGTGGTCTTTTGAAACGGGCGCCTCTGTCAGTTCTTCTCCGGCAATCGGGGCAGATGGCACAATCTACGCTGCTTCCAGAGACAAAAAATTATATGCATTCGATTCAGAAGGAAATCTGAAATGGGCATTCGAAACTGCAGATGCCATAGAATCATCACCTTCTATAGATGCCGACGGCACTATATACATCGGCTCCAATGATGGGAAACTTTATGCGATTGGTGAAGCATCAAAGTAACAACCAGCGAAATATCTCTCATTAAATATGTAGTTGAATCTGCAAGAATGAATCAGCCGTAGTTAACCTTTAACAAATAAAAAAGGGCCGGTAATAGTAAACCGGCCCTTTCTGTAAAAAACTTCTATTCTCTTCTGATTCTCATCGGGAGTTTTAACTAGCGCTGCAATTACGACCTCATCTTCACTTTGATATCCTTAATCTCTTCCGGAGCGCCGCCGGCACGTGGTAACTCACCCGATCCTGAACCGCCCTTTACAGCCTCCATCTTCTTGGCTCCTCTTTCATCCATAGCAGTTGCGAACCAATAGAGGAATGTAACGAAGAAACTACCGCCAACAATATTTCCCAGGGTAACAGCAACAAGATTCCAGCCAAACATCTTGCTCCACGAAATCACCGCTGGATCATGTGGCAATAAATTTGCGATCGTTAATATCGTCATATTCGCCACACTGTGTTCCATGCCCGTCGTAATGAAGGCAAATAAACACCACCATATCATAATCAATTTTCCAGAATCGCTCGTACATCTGAAACACGACCATATTGCAAGACAAACAAGCCAGTTACAGAAGATACCTCTGAAGAATAGCTCCCACCATGGTCCATTCGACTTATATGTAGCCACCTTCAGTATAAATGATTTCCATGGATCAGGGGCAAAGATACCTGCTGCAATAACCATAAGCGCAAAAAGCATTGATCCGCCAAGGTTGCCTAAGTATGTCCAAAGCCAGCCAAGCATAGCATCGCCAAGCGTTACCGTACCCCTGAAGGTACCCTTAAATATCAGCAGGTTGTACCCGGTAAACAGTTCGGCGCCACCAATAATTACTAGAGACAATGCAATACCGAATGTTGCACCTGCAACTATTTTGCCTATACCCGGATTTATTGCCGCAACAGGAGCAGCACAAATAAATGCAAGAATAACGCCAAATCCAATATAAAAACCAGCCATCACAGAAAGTGTCAAGAAACCCGTCAGGCTGTGCTTCATTGCCGTGGCTTTCTTTAGAGACACCGCTGCGATTGCATCCACGTTCGCAGTATATAACATTAATTGTTCTCCTCTAAAATGTTGTTGTGAAGATCATTTTCAAATCAACACACCATTTTAATTGTACTTCTTATCTATTCCTATCTACATTCAACTTTATACTTCCAAACATCCAACCTCCCAATTTCCCTTTTCAATAATTATTTAATGCACCCCCTTTCTTTCTCTTGATAAATATAGTATTTTGGAATATACCTTTTCCTACATCACTACGATAAGGCAAATTTATCCATATCCCTGATTTGTTCCAGATTGCGCACCTTATCAGCCAATTGCTTTTTCTCTAATGCCTTCCTCCCGATACCTACAATGTCTCTCAGCAAGAATGGCTTTAAGACATAATCGTACACACCGTAACTGATTATACGGCTTTTGTCATATTCATTCGGATGAAAAATTGCCACAATTTCCGCATTTGGGTTAGAGAGCTTAATTGTCTTCAGCATCTCATAGCCCGCCTGTGGTTTTACTTCCAGGTCAACAACAACGAGATCGTAACTATCCTTATTGAAAAATTCCACAGCATTTTCCCGGCTCACTCCATGACACGTTTCATAACGTTCCCGTTTGAAGGCGCTCACCAACGACTTCCGTATCTTTTCCTGGTCTTCTATAATCAAAATATTTGGCATAAAATCTCTCGTAATTACCGCAATTATTTTCTTTATTAATGAGGAAGACTCCAGTCGCCGGGTGTTTTTGATTGTTCTTCGAGCTGCTTCTTTAATGCAGCATTTTCTTTTTGAGCAGTTTCTAAATTATTCATAAGTTCCTTAATCGTATAATCCTTGTCACTCAGCGCTTTCTTTGCATTGGAAAGTGTGTCTTCCAACTCCCATATCTCCTTTTGTAAACGAGCCTTTTCTTCCGCCAGTTTTGCCTTTGCATCTTCGAGGTTTTTGTTTGCAAGCTTTAACTGTTCATCCTGTTCTCTAACAGAACCCGCAACCTTTTCAGCCTCCTCTTTTTGGCGAGTAATATCGGCAATCATCTTGTTCATTTCTTCCATAGAACCAAAAGATTTCATCACCCTTTGTTCCAGTTGTTCACGAAATGTTTTTTCCCTTATGTATCCCGATTCCTTCATTGAATAATATTTATTTATCATCTTTGATGCAAACCCAACATTCACAAACAATAATATAAGAATAAGGGTCTTTGCATTTACAGATAAACCCTTAATACTCTCATTTCCCATAATTTTTTACTCCTCGTTCAGTGTATTTTAATTCAATTAAATACATGCTTTATCTTTCCGTTATATCCCTAAACACACCTTCAATTCTAACCGACTTGCCGTTTTCGTCGCGCACGAGATTGCATGTCCTTTCAGAGATAAATCTCTCCCCATTTTTCCTCTTGCAATAAGAGGTAAAATCCCGCCATACGCCTTCCTTGTCCAGCTTCTCAACCAGCTCTTTTCGATCGTCGGGATTAACATACACATCCTTTACCCGTGTTCCTATAACTTCTTCGGGTGAACCGTAGCCAAGTATTTCTGCACCTGCCTGATTAATCCATGTAAATACCCCTTCTTCGGTAGGCTCGCACTGATATATACCTTCTTTCAGCGAATTCAACAACTGTCTGTGATGTCTCTCTGACTCCTGCAGATCATCCTCCAGTTTCTTCCGCTCCGTAATGTCTCTGAATATTCCTTCTATGCGGACAGGCTTACCCTTATCATCGGCAACCAGACTGGATGTGCGTTCCATATAAAAACGTTCACCATTCTTCCTCTTACAGAAAGATACAAAACCCTTCCACGCTCCATCTTTGGATAGTCTCTCAACAACTTTTTTACGGTCATCCGGATTGACATAAATATCCTTTACCTTAACACCAATCACCTCTTCAGGAGACTTATAGCCAAGTATCTCCGCACCTGCCTGATTGACCCACGTGAACGCACCATCCACTTCAGGTTCACACTGATAGACGCCTTCTTTTAATGAATTGAACAACAAACGGTATTTCTTTTCTGATTCGACGATCTCCATTTCTACCTTTTTTCTTTCCGAGATGTCCCGAATTACCCCATAAATAGTAACTGGATTTCCTTTCTCGTCCCTCAGCAAATTGCTTGTACGTTCTGCATAGAAACTCTCGCCATTCTTCCTTTTACAAAGGGATACAAATTCCCTCCACACTCCGTCCTTTTCAAGTTTCTCGCAAAGTCTTCTCCTGTCTTCAGTGTCTACATAAATATTTTTTACCTTTGTCCCAATCACTTCTTCAGGAGTACTATACCCTAACAGCTCCGCGCCAGCCTTGTTTATAAAGGTAAATACACCCTCCACACCGGGCTCTGACTGATAAACACCTTCCTTTATTGAGTTAAACAATTCCCTGTACCGCTTCTCAGACGTTGCTATCTCCTTCGTCTTTTCATCCAGGGATTTCGCCATCGCATTAAAGGAATTTGCCAATATCCCGATCTCATCTTCTCTCTTAATGTCAACCCTTTGAGTCAAATCCCCCGATGCCATCTTCTCGGTTACTTCTTTCAGCTTGATAATCGGTATCGAGGTCTTTCTGCCAATAAAGTACGCCACCAGCACTATCGGAAATGCCAGCACCAGCAATAAAGAACTTACTATATAATTAAGATTATAGGCTGCCCCATAACCCTCATCCCTGTCAATTTCTGCCATCACACCCCAATTGAACTCTGGCAGCCACCTCCATACACCCAATACCGTAATACCGCTGTAATCCTTATAGCCCTTCGCATCAAAACCGTTGTTGCCGGCAACACATTGTTTAACCCCGTTGGTCAAGTCGCCGGTTTCCCTGCTAATCAACTTCAATTCCAATGCGCATCTCTTTTTCACCAACCCCATCTCTTTTAAATGCACAGCAAACCGTGATTCCGTAATCATGTATCCGTCTTTGTTCACCAAATACGTCTCACCAGTCTTCCCAAGCTTGAGGCTTAACATCAGCTCGTTCAGCGCATTTACATCAATCCTCAAAGAAACGACACCAACTATAACACCATCCCTATCTTTCAGTGGTGTCGAAACAAACATGGTTGGCATGCCAAGTTCCTTCTCTCCGACCTCATTTGCAAGGGGGATCTCAGATGGAATAACGCCCGATACAAAGGTATTCCCTTGTACAGCCTGCTTAAAGTAATCCATCTCTGAAATATCACTTCCCACGCTTTCCCCACTAGAAGCAATTGTTACCAGGCCTCTATCATTACTTACAAGTACGCCCTTATAACCATATTCACTTTTTATTACTTCAAGATATTGGACTATATCTGGATAATCCTTGTCTTCCCTAGTAATCTTTGCACATTTAGCCATCAACGGATTGTTTGCAACCACACGGGTATTCTTCATCCTTTCGTGTATCCAGGTGGTGACCAGTTCTGACTGCTTATGCCCGATACCATCCAGGTTTCGCATCAAAACCTCCTGAAGGTCTGACTGCATCCTTGGATAGGCCACAATCCTTAGCAAAAGAAACGGTAATAACGTAAATACAATTAGTAAGAAAATGAGCCGGTTTTTAATCGAGATAAACATTATTTTTCTCCGTGATTTAACAAAATTATACGTCCAAGTTCATAAAATATCAGACCTTTCTTATTGCCTATCACACATCTTTTACCACCAATGTGTCGGATAATCTCTCTTCCCAAGCTTATTGAAAATCACACCAATTAACACCAGAATAAAGGCACCCAAGATGACCGGGTTCAAAATATACATATAACCAACACCCAAACCTCCGGTCTGAACGGCCACGTATGCAGTTGCACCAGCGGGCGGATGTATCGAATAAGTTACTACCATAAGCACTAGCGCAAGGGAGACACCGAGGGCAATAGACCAAAACGTAGCGCCAAAGAAATCATTTACACATACACCGATACATGCTGCTAAAAAATGCCCTAACAGGACATTCCTTGGCTGCGCAAGCGGCGCTTTATAAGCGCCGTAAATCAACACAGCGCTGGCACCAAACGGTCCTAATAACATCGGACATTTCCAGAGAAAAGCTAGCATTGCAGTAAATCCTACACCTAAAAACGCACCCCACAAAGAAAGCCATACCTCCCTTGCGGGAACTGGAGGATGCGGCGCCTTGGGTAACTTTTTTACAAAAGCATTGATCTTATTTATTCCATCCATTATCGGCATTTTCTTATTCTCCCTATTAAAAAACCCTGATAAATGCGCTAAACAACCTTTGCCATCTTCTTCTAAATCTTCCTTAACTTCAAACTTAACGTCTATAACTTTTTTAACCTCTGTAGTTTTTCTTTTCCTGAACATCAACATCCGCCAAGACCTTTCTACCTCCTATACTATAGCCTAGTAGCGCACTCCAAAAGATTTTTAACCCAAGACAGAAAAGTATTATTTGCTACATAAAGTTTTTTCGTCTTACTTTGAGAGACGATTTGCAAGCATAAACTATCTTTTTGCTCTACGGTCTTATAAGGCAAGCAAGGTATAAATTTTATTTTCTGAACTGTCTATAGTAACGAAAAATATACCAACATCGGCATGGGAAAAAAAATACCACTTATATTTTATATAAGTGGTATTTAATCAAGGTTTTAATAAAACGATTATATTTTCACCTACTCAATAATCTGTGTCTTGTCAGTTCACAAAAACATTCCAATATGCAATAGTGGTTTCAGGATGAAATTAATAATATTATTATGACTTTTAATATAAGCATCGGCAAAATACCCTTAACATATTTTAAACGTAACATCATCTTTTACGCCTATGAATATGCTTATCACAGAATATGTAATAATAATTGCCGTTAGAAAATCTAACAAAGAGGCAGCTGTATACAGATCATGCTTCGTAATGAATCCAAGTACATTGGTTGCAAAAAGGAATCGGATAAAAAAGAATATATAAAGTGTTATCGCAATGCCTTTGTTCAAAGACAGATATTTACAGTAAGCGTAAACGAAAATAAAAACGGAGCATAGTCTGATCAAATAGTTCGAAATATTTAAAACAAACGGAATACGAGACTCTTCGTTCTCTTCCAAAAATGTCTCTATACCTGCAGACAAAAAATACTTTGATAAGAAATACAAGCTAAAGCCTATGATACTTATGAAAACAAGCTTTTTTGTCCAGTGTGTTAAGTGTCTGAGGCACTCCATATCCTGATCATCCGGCCTTTGTAAATTATCAGATATTTCACATACCGCTTTTTTTACAGGTATAGATTTCACGACGAAATATGCAAATGCAAATACTATAGCCATCACCCCATCGCCGCACATGTCCGGTGGATTCGGTACATGCACTTCATACCTATGCTCTGATGAACCAGGCTGTAGGAAATTAAAATAAATAAGAGCATGAATTATGTTTCCTGTAGCAAATCTCAGATTAATCCCAACGAATGTTAACAAAGAGCCTAGTTTTAGGTTTCTTTTTGCCGATTCGATCATTGTCATAAAATAATACTCCTTGTAAAAAATCCATTTACAAAGATAACACAACTCGCCCAAATACTATTTATAAACAATTTATTTATAATAAATATTCATTTTAAAAAAATTCAATCCTTGGCCTGGTCGAAGTACCATTTTTTTGCCGAAATATCGTAGGAAATGAGGCAGGTGAGATTGTCGGTGGTTACCACGCTATATCGCTTCCTGAGCACTCCC
>JAHFOY010000095.1 GCA_023261485.1 Planctomycetota bacterium | reverse complement strand
AGAATATCTGTTTTCCTCAATCTGTTTTGGAATACAAAAAAACAAACAAGGAGAATTGTTGCAGTTGCCATACCTGTAAGTAATCCTAATCTGCTTCTAAACGAAAAATTCTTTTTAAGTCGAGCAAAGAAGTTTGGTCTTCTTTCTTTTCTTCTCAAAATCTTTTGCTCAAGGTATGAGGGGGCTTTTACCTTAAAAACTGTTTCTTTCACCCTTTTCTGAATTAACCGTTCCTTTTCTATTTTTATACCGCATGCATGGCACATATTCAGATGTGAAAGGACCTCGATATTCTTTTCCACATCGAGTTCGCCGTCGAGAAAGGCGTAAAAATATTTTCGAACATTATTGCAGTTCATTTCTTAATCTCTCTTATAACCATGTTTTTTTGCATAACCGGCTAATTTTTCTTTTAACATCTTCCTTCCCCGGTAGATTCTGGACATTACTGTGCCGATGGGACATTCGAGCGTCTGCGAAATCTCCTTATAAGAAAAACCCTCTACTATTGAAAGTAAGATTACCATTCGGAAGTCGTCAGGTAATTCTTCCAGGGCTTTTTTTACATCTGCGTCTAATAATTCATCGAATTCTGTTTCATTTTCTGTAATTGGGGGCCTTAAAACTTCTTCGTTTATTGACTCATGAAAGGAGTCAATACTATCAAAATCAACCAAAGACGGTTCTATTTTGTTCTTACGATACTGGTTGATAAAAGTATTCATTAATATTTTAAATAACCATGCCTTTGCATTGTTAATTTCTATATCGTCCTGGAGAAATTTAAATGCCTTTAAATAAGTCTCCTGGACTAGGTCATCTGCATTACTTTCATTCTTAACAAGATATAATGCCGACCTGTATAAAGCATCTATATGAACAAGCAGGGTATCTTTTTGGTTCACGATTTCTTATCGAGGTAAATTTAGTGAATTGTAGCTACAACTCTTAGATTATTGATAATAAACATTAGCGGTCTATCTTTAGAGAAAGCAAAAATATTAACAACAGGAAACCGATAGCCAATTGCTAAACATAAGGACAAATAATAACCAAGAGATATTCCCACAAAATAAAAAATGAAGATTATCATTATGTTGTAATTTGTCATTTCATTATTTCCATCGATGTAGAGTAAAAAGGAACTGTAACCTTGCTTTGCGGTATCGGTGCCTCATCGGCCTTCTTGGGGAATATTAAATGCTCAATCATGTCTAATCTTAGTGTTAGTTTTTTAAAATCTGCATCACGTGGGATTTTGTATTTGTAATAAAATGATTTACACTCTCCAGGCGTTAATCTCTCATCTTTTACCTCTGTTGGGTATGTAGGAAACTCAAATGTCCGTGTGATAAAAAATTCCTTCAATGCCTTTTCCCCTCCATTTTCATCCAGTACCGCCACACGGGCAGCAATACCCCTGACTGGTCAGCCAGTTGGCACGCGGTGTCCAGCCCCAGTATTGGTAACCCTTATTTCAGCATTTACTTTGTCTCCGGGTTTATAGATATCCTTTTCCGTTTTCAATTCTACTTTAAGGGCGTTTCTTAATTCTTCCGGACTGCGAGAACTTTTCTGGTCATGCATTCCGTAGGCACGTTTCGGTCTTCCCAATGAGGCAAACCCTTCCTTTCTCTTCATGTGACAATCCTGGCATGTCTCCTTCTTGTCTGACCTTTTGTACTCATCGTTGGTAGAGCATGTCTTTTTGACCCTTGCCCGTGGGAAACCCCAGGAGTGGCATGTATAACAGAATTCAGACCTTTTAAAAGATGGATCGTATTTAACGGGATGCGGCGCATCCCCCTCTTTTATCTCCCGGGGTCCGTACAGGGTCTTATTCCTTAAGTGACAAACCACACACGTTACACCCTCCTTTATAAGCATCGTATCAAAATCCCGATTCTTTATTGCAACAAAAGGTAGAGGGCCGGTTTCTTTAAAACCCCTTAATATTTTGGGTTTCTGTTCAAGCATGGGAAAATGACAATTGGAGCAAAATGGGGGATTATTCCTTACCGTCCAGCATGCCTGAAAGACAGGGCTTGTTGATGATTTACTGTGCATAGACTCCCGCCACTGGTCATAAATTTCTTGGTGGCAGTCCTTGCATGAGTCGGCGCTATGTAAAGGAATATTTTGGGGCAAGTCTAACCGGGGAATATAATTTGATGGGCCAATAAATGTGACACAGGCATCATTGCCCCATAAAGCACGGGTGGCGGTTATACCAACTATGAAGACAAGAATTATTTTAAATGTATTCATGACTATTTCCTAACCCAAACGAGTCGGAAAAGACCGTAGTGGCAAGGCGCGCCTTGCCACTACTTAAAATATTTTTGCTGAAAATGTCAAAATATTTTTTGTAAGATACTAAAACTCAATTTTTAATCCGAAGCTGGTGAGAAAGGCATCGTAATCGCCTAAGAGTAATTGCTCGGCGCTGTCGTTCTGCACAAGATACCTTGAATTAATAAAGAATGACATAATCGTATCAGGCGATCTCAGATACTTATAATCAATCCCCATAAACGGCGCTGATTGGAAAAAGTCTGCATTATGTGATTCAGAGAAATACTTACCATCAACCGACAGGAAGGTATTCCCCACATTAAGATACATCTTAGACCTGAGCCGGTAAAGTATGGGATAGCCATATGTCAGGGAAACCTCATTCACATCAAAATCCATATTGTTGGCATCGTTTGTTTTACGACTGTATTGATACAGCGAATACCCCAGGGAGACCTTATGATTGTACGGTAAATCAGAGGCAACACCTATTCCTCCGTGGGATATGCTTCCCCTTTTTCCTGTTCCGTCATCCGTTCGGATACCAAAGAAAGGTTCTATAAAACCAGGTTTTTGGGCGTTGTCTGTCTTTGAACTTTCTATCTGCCGCAAATAATCCAAGTCCGCAAAAAGCCTAGTGAAAGAAAGGATTCCCGGGAATGGATAATCAAGATGCAATCGTACCCCCTCCCTATTTTGTGGATACTTCTTTGCATCATGAAGCTGCCAACTGTCCGCATAAGTAGTGAAATAGGGAAGTTCGTAAAAGAGACCGGGAGATTGGACATCACCGGGTCTTTCCATATTTATCACAAAGGGGTCATATTTTGGTTCAACCCATATACCTTCCAGGTTAAAACTTACTCTTCCAATTGTGCCACTAACGCCTGTATTAAACAGATTCTCATTAACATCGACTCCATCACTTCCGGTAGGCTGATAAATACTATGGGCATAGGCGGCCCATGCCTTATAGGTCGGCAAAAAATTATAAGAGTAATCAACCCCAAGGACAAACTCATCCTGCTTCCCTACTTTATTATAGGGAGTCTCCCACCTTAGAGGGTTACCATTTACCGTACCCTGCAAGGGTGAGTCTATTTCAGATGTGGATGCGCCCCTGTTAAACGGACTCATAAAGTTGAAACCAAATTTCATGTCTTCATATTCCCTTCCAAGATAGAATCCACCCAACCAACTGGTAGAGTCTGAGTCTTCTGGTAATTCTGCAAAGTATACCTCGTAAAGGGTTGCGGGGATAAAAAATGGATTGTAAAATCGCCTGACAACATTAATCCCATAAAAGGGCAGATAGTCTGATCCGTAAAAGGTTGGATTGGGTTCGCCCTTGAGTACGTAGTCACCCACGTGCAGCGGAGTAAATGCGCCTACGGATATAGTCGTATCTAATGGCTGGTATCGAGCCCAGGCCGTATTGAGCGAGACATCGTTTGCGTGTCCTACAAAGGGATTAGAAAAATACGGCGGGGTAACACCCCAGATATCCCCTACCCCGGCATCACCTCCCAGACCATATGCATCCACCTCCAGGCCCATAGTCCAATCCGCTGACATATCCGCATAAACACCTGCCCTTGCCCTTGTCGTTATTGCCGCACCGTCTTCAATAGAAAATACATTCATTGGTCGGGGTAGTGTATATGTTGGTTCCCACTCTTTATGTGTCCGCTGGGTAAGGAATCCCATCGTATAATCAAAGGCGCCTTGAGTTTTTGCCGTATTGTCTTTGAAGCTAACATCAATACCCGTTGCTATAGATTCGATACTAAAATTAGTCTTATATCTATCCGATTCTGGTTTTGTCTGAAACCAACTGGATTCTGGCTTTATCTCCTGAAGTGCATCGGCGATCCTATCCATGTCCAACCCAAGCATGGGGGATCTGAGGTATTTATCCCTTACCTCTTCAGTCTTTTTTTTACCTGCTCCAATCTTTTCCAGTTCTTTCCTGAGTATTTTGATGCGTGTCCCCGGACCACTACTGAAGGTTACAAGGCCGCTTTTGTCCACGACAAAAGTATTGACTTGTGGTCAGGTCTCCGGAATATATTTACCCACGTAACCCTTTACTACCTTAAATTCCGTATCGATCAGGAATGGAAAAGGAACATCTATCCTCTCAGCAAATTCGACGGTTTGATGTGTCTTACTTAACATGCTTATGGCAAGGATTTCAATCCCGTAATCCTCTAGGAGCCCCTGCATAACCTTTGCCCTGCCTTCACATCCCCCACAGCAATCAGAAAACCAGATAATGACTGGTTTAATTCCACGGTATGCAGACAGGGTAAAATTTTTCCCTCTGGTGCTGGGAAGTGTAAAATCAGGGGCTTCAGTTCCAACCTGTACAATATCCGCATCTGCATGAGTCATACCATGTGAGGTTATAGAGATGATAATAAGGTAGAAGTAGAAAGATAATAGATATAGTTTATACTTCATTTTCCCTTACCTCCTTTTATAAGCTATTTTTTCAGAAACTCCACTTAGAGAATATCCAGTACTTTTCCTGTGAAAATATATTTTAAAAGTGCTTGACAAACCCGCTCTTTTATAATATTTTGATTAAGTAATTACTGAAATACTTAACAGAATAGGAGTATAAGGAAATGAAGGTAGTACCTTCCGAGATATTTAAGGTATTGGCCGTGGAAACACGGGTTAGAATAATTGATCTCCTGAAGTCCACGGGGCCGCTTGGCGCAAAAAATATTGCAGAACTGGTTGGTATAACACCCGCCGCTGTATCACAACATCTAAAAATATTGAGGCAATCAGGTCTTGTCAGGAGTGAAAGAAAGGGATATTGGATACCGTATTCAATAGACGAAAATGCATTAGAAAATTGCCGGCAGATATTGAACGAAGTTTGTACATGCGGTTGCCTGGGAACAGGCAAATTCAAAGAGAAAGAGCTGCGTGAAACAAGTTTAGAATCACTTAGGAAATATGAGAAAGAGTTGCGAAATGAACTTAGAACTGTCAGAGAAAGGGTTAAAGAAATAGAGTCCAAAAAGAAGTAAACAAATTTTTTTACCATTACAATTAAGTTATTGCTTAAATACTTAATAAGAAGGAGGTGGTAAAGATGTGTCAACCGAGAGGAAGCCAAAGGGCACAGGTAGCTGGGGGATGTACCTGCGGCTGTTGCAGGTGTGGATGTGGTACGTTCTTCCGGCGTTTCGTATCCGCAAAAGAGGAACAGGAAAGGCTGGAAGAGTACAGAGACCAACTGGAAAAGGAGCTTGCAGGAGTAGAAGACCGCATCCAGGAACTTAAGGGTAAGTAGGTCAAAGTTCCCAAAAGGGGCGGGAGCGAATAGAAAAGCTCCCGCCCTATTTATTTGAATATTACGACTAACAAAATGGATGTGTAGGTTGAATCTACTCATGTTAATATTCCAGCTTGTTCACCCAATCGGGGTATCTCATTCCCTCAACCGCATCATAAGGAGGGGTAAAAGGCTTAATATCAATGAGAGGCGTTCCATCCAACACATCTAATCCTTTAACCTTGAGTATATTCCCATTTCTTTCAATTACTTTAACGGTAGTCATACCGATAGGATTAGGCCTCCACGGACAGCGGCAGGCAAATATACCTACCTCCGGTACGTTTTTCTTCCCCTGCGGTCTCATTTTAAGTTTGACCTTATCTACTTTGTCAAGCCAATAAAGGATGATAAGGTGGGAGTATTCATCGATTCCTTCCAAACCATCTGAATAGTTAGTATCAATGACTATTTCTGTAATTAAGTCCTGCCACCCGCCAAATTTTGGCTGTTTTACAGAACTTTTAATATAACCAATGGATTTTAATTGCACACTTTTCCTCCTGTGAGATTAAATTTCTTGTTAACTACCCTTCAAATTACGACGATCAATCGTATAGCCAGCTACCTTACCAATAAAAGGAATTGATAACATCCCAAGTAGAATAGCACAATGCTTTACATCACGAAAATTCCAGAGGCCAATGGTCATACCTTCATGTCCCATGCGTGGTTGTTCGCGGTATGTGCCGAGAAATCTGTCCCACAACGGCAGGTTAAAACCGAAATTGGAATTGGTCTCATTAATATATGTCGAATGATGTACCCGGTGCATTTCTGGTGTTACAACAATCCAACGCAGCACTTGATCCAAACTACGCAATATACGTACATTGCCGTGGTTGAACATGGATGTGGCATTCAGTAGCACTTCGAATATAACCACGCCCAACACAGGCGGGCCTATAACCACAACCACCCCAAGCTTGATTAGCATGGATAGCATGATCTCGAAAGGATGAAATCGAATTCCCGTGGTAACGTCGAAATCCAGATCTGCATGGTGCATGCGATGGATTCTCCAGAAGATAGGTATGGCATGGAATATCACATGCTGCAAGTAGATGACAAAGTCCATAACAACTACTGATAACGCGACAGCGAGACTATATGATACCTGGAAATGATTAAAAAGCCCCCATCCGTGCTCATGAGCAAATGCTGCCATGCCAACGGCGGCACCAGGAAACTGTCAAGGAATACGATACCGAGATTGCTAGCCCATCGGAGCATCTTCGAGACTGTGAGCCTTCGTCTGGGCGCTGCGAGCTCCCATAGCGCCATTACTAATAAGATGCCGAAAAAGAACCCAAGACGAATAGCGGCCTTGTGACTTACGACAAACTTACTAACGCTCATGGTCCTTGCTTGGTGGTAAGTGGTCTCTATATATCTAAATAATGCGTGGTAAGTAGTTTCTACAAACCTTGATAATATATTGAGATAATCCGTTAATTTATTTAAATAATCCATCGTAAGATAAAAACCTTAATATAGCTGATGAGTTTTCATTACATAATATTCTTCATATTCTTCCTATGAGACCAAAGTATTTTATGATTTATTCTTCCAGTGCATCAACAAGATTTCCATCCATTTTGATTTGTTCTATGAGTATTTCTCGCAAGATATCAAAGGCATTCAGCATCTTTGGGTTTACCAGCCTGTAATAAACAACGTTCCCTTCTTTCCTGGTGGTGAGGATACGGCGGTCGCGCATCATACCCAGATGCTGGGAAAGGTTGCCCATATCGACGCCAATCCTGCCGGAAAGTTCAGTCACGTTCATTTCACTCTCACGGAGGGTATTGATAATCTCCAGCCTTGTCGGGTGTGAAAATACCTTGCACATCTCTGCATGGTATTCGTATATCTTTTTTTCGGTATCTTTTTTTTGTATCTTTGGCATAAAGGAGTATTAAAATAATAGTATTTTAGATATTTCTAAAATACTATATAATCCTAAATCTCAGATTGTCAACAAAATAAAGTTGAACCTCTATCAACCAGTCTCTCCGGTAGAATGACCGACAAAGTAGTTTGACACACATAGCATATTATGATATTATCTGCTTCAGAAATAAAATATTTCAAATTGGTAGCGCAACCGTCCCGGTTGCGCAAATGGGAAAGCTGCTGAAGGCGGTTTAATTTTATTTATTCAAAAATGGAGAGAACTAGCATTGGTTAAGGAAAAGCGAGTTATTATAGTTGGTTCCAGAGGCAGTAAACTTGCATTAATCCAGACAAACTGGGTTATATCAGAACTGAAACGATTAAATCCCGGTCTTGAATTTCAAATCGAAAAAATCTCCACGAAGGGTGACAAAATCACAAATACACCCCTGTCACGTTTGGGTGGAGTTGGCTTATTTACCAAGGAACTTGAGGTTGCTTTAATCAAAGAGAAGATTGACATTGCCGTTCACAGCGCCAAGGATGTTCCAACGGAAATACACGAAGGATTAACCATTGGCGCAACACCAAAACGGGAGGATCCTCACGATGTACTGATCAGTATCAACAATGCCTCCCTGGAAAAACTCCCTGATAATGCGCGTATTGGCACAAGCAGTCTTCGCAGAAAGGCACAGTTGCTTGCTTTCAGGGAGGACTTCAAGATTCTAGACCTGCGCGGCAACCTGGACACAAGACTGAAGAAACTGGAAATGGAAGACCTGGATGCCATTGTTGTGGCCCATGCAGGATTGCTCAGGATGGGTTACACAGGCCAGGTAAGCCAGATCATTCCGTTTGACATTATGTTACCGGCTGTGGGGCAGGGTTCGCTGTGTATTGAAATCCGCAAAGATGATGGTAGGATACAAAAAATTGTTTCAGCCATGGATGACGAACAGACGAGGATTGCCGTAGAAGCGGAAAGGTCTCTCCTGGCAAAACTCCAAGGCGGATGCCAGGTACCCATAGGAGCATATGCAGAGGTGCACGGAAAACAAGTTTCCATTGAAGCGATTATCTGCACACTGGATGGCGACCATGCCATCCGGGATACACACAGTGGCCCCGCAAATCAAGCGGCGAAGATCGGAGACGAACTCGCCCAAAGGATGCTGGATAATGGCGGGTTGAAAATCCTCCATGAGGTGCGTAAGGAATTTCAGGGACGTATAGACCATATATAAATCGAAGAGATACTACAGGTTCTGGCCTGCCGCCTGAACCTAAAAACATTTCGGTTCAATCGAGGACGGTTAAACCACCTGCGCTACTGCCGGATTAAGATTTTAATTTCACATTATTTCCTGATGGAAAAACAATAAAAAAAGCCCATGATAATTTAACATCATGGGCTTTTTTATTTTACGAATGCTGTTTTAGCTTTTTATAAGAAGCTAAAAACAGCTATTTTACAGAAACTTTCTCGATGCGTCCTTCCCTGCGTAATCTGGCCGCCTCAGACTGGATTTTGGTAAATTCCATCATCATAGGCGCCTGACCCCACCACCAGGAAACGTCCTGCTGGACATGAGCGGTTCCTTTATAACCTTGGAGTTTATACCAGAACCATAACCTGTTGTAATCGTTCTCGATGCTCGATGGATTATCCTGCTGCTGCAAGAACATACCATAGACACCTAGGATCGGACCTACTACCGGGAACTTACCCTTTAAAGTCTTAAAGGCATTGTAAATGGGCTCGCCGAGGAATGCCGGACTAAGCTGCTTCTCAATCCCATCGCTTAATGGGTAAGGATCCCTGTCGGCAGCGCCGGGATGTAAAAATCCATCTGCGATCAAATCCTCAACAACCTTCTGCGCCCTATCTGCCAGGGTGTGTGCCTGGAACATGAATTGATCCAATGACTTCAAATAGGTATCGGCAAAACGATCACTATGGCACTTGGCACAAACCTCCAACCAATAAGACCTCTTCGCTACGTTTTCTTCTGAATAAATATCAATCTTGTCAGCGATTATCTTGATTCCATAAGGATAATCCTTTAAAGACGACGTGTATTCGAGGTTCTTTGGTGGCACGGTACCCATACGCCAGATACCCTTCATTACCGGGTTGTGGATAAACCGACCATGCTTCTCGTACATGTGGCAGAACTGGCAGGTTGGGGTACGATAGTCCTTACCCGGCCTGACTTCTGCTAACGGCCTGTTAAAATCATAGTGTTCTTCTTCTTTGTTATAAATGACGCCATGCTTTGATTCCCTGTAGGATTCTGCATCTGGATGATCAGGACCCATGTGGCAGGTCATACAAGCCTCTGGCTGTCTTCCTTCTGCGGCGCTGAATTTATGCCTTGTATGACATACGTCGCACTTTTCTGCACCTGAATGACACAAATCGCAACCATGTTGTCCATATAAATAGCCCCTTCGTGCAGCCTCGGCATACCATGGTACGATTGTATTGGCTTCCCACGATTGGACATGGTTGGGACGCCCCATTTCTCGTTCCCTTACGAAGTCATCAAATTGTTGTCTATGACATTCGCCGCACACCTCGCCGGTCGGCATCCTTATTTGTTTCGTCTTCGTGTCAGCATGACAGTCGAAGCAGTGAACTTCGTTTAAGACCCTGTTGGTGCGTTTCTCGATTTCAGCCGTTCTGGCGGATAAATATGGGGTGCTCTTGGGATTCTTATGTCCGGAACTCCTCCAATCCCTGACGACGCCTGGTGTTGCTTCTTCATGGCACGTTACACACAAATCTCTTCTTTCTTTTTCAATGAAGATAGAATGGTCGAGATTCTTCATGGGTTCATAATGTCTGTTGGGCTGCCAGTACATATCCAGCATCTGCGGCTTGAAATAGTCCTTGAAAGGACCAGAACCCTCTTTCATTCCAACGTTATCTTTATAAACTGCCCGATACCAATCGGGCGTTCCTTCGTATAAATCTGGCGGCGTCTCCTTCTTTTGTGGTTGTTCAGCAGCCCATGCCATAGAAGTGAGCGCCATCACCGCAGATAAACACAAACCTAACCCTAATTTTTTCATTTCATTAACCTCCGTATGGTCACATATTAGATGTTATTTATTTTATTTGCTCGTTTCTTCTGGTTTAATGAGCGACATTACGTAATGGGTTAAATACCACCTTTGTTCGTCTGTAAGCTCTTTGGCAAAAGACGGCATAGGAGTGCCATTCAAACCTGTAGTAAATCTCAGGTAAACGTCTTTGGATGAATTCCCGCCCTTAAATTTTCCTGTAGTAAAATCGAAGGGTTTTATGGGGAATCCAAAATCGTCTTCCTGCTCTGCAGCGCTGGGGCCGTCTCCACGGCCTTCAACACCATGGCATTTCCAGCATTCTAATTTTTCCTCGTAAATTTTCTTTCCGTCTGCAACAGTCTTTTCTGTAGGCCTGACTTCCAGTCCAATGGTAACAGGTGCGTCCGGTTTCCTTACTTCGAATGCCTCAGAGAAACTCTTGAGGACGGGAATTACCGAAGCGCGCTGTTCTTCCGTCAAAATGTCCCATGGGATCATGGTAGAATTTGGAACGCCATAGGAAATTGTCCGGTAGATATCTTCATCC
>JAHFOY010000094.1 GCA_023261485.1 Planctomycetota bacterium | reverse complement strand
CTAAAACCGATGTGTGTTATTAAAGGATAATTATTCCAGAGGATGAAAATTTTATGTATAAAACGATAGAAGCCTATTACGAAAATGGAAGGCAATTTCATTGTTAAAAAAAGAAAAAATTCTTAAAAGAGAATGAAGGATGGGAAAATAATGGTTGAAATCAAAAATATACCACTTCAATTAAGGAAAAAAGGATTAAAGGAAAACCTTGTAAAAATATGTGAAGAAAAACGATATCGTTTTCTTGGCTATTTTCGGCTCTTTCGTCAGAGGAGAACAAAAGAAGAAAAGCGATATTGATATTGCTATACTATTCAGCGAAGGGGCGGAAAAGTCACTGTTTGATATTATAGAACTGGAAGAAAGATTCAAAAAAGCCTTTGGAAGAAAAGTAGACCTTGGTGAGTTTGATTGCATAAACCCACATGTAATTGATTATGTGAAAAAAGAGATGAAAGTAATTTATGAAAAGAGATAAGCCTTATCTCCAGCATATAATGGACGCAATCTTTGATATTTTAAAGGGAATGGAAGATGCCTGAAAAAATATACATGGGAAAACAGATTGGCCCTCTGAATTTTGTATGGTGGATTAAGTGGAGCGAATCCAAGTAATGGGTATTTCTCAAAACACTGATAAATATGCCGCTGATAGGTTTCACATGGTGCAATACCAATTGGTAAGCCGCGGTATACATGATGAGCGAGTACTAAAGATAATGTCAGAAGTACCCAGACATATGTTTATACCTGAATTATACAGGCATGCTGCGTATGAAGACTGTCCACTCCCTATAGGAGAAGGGCAAACTATTTCACAACCCTTTATGGTAGCCATCATGACTCAATGCCTCGAATTAAAGGGGGATGAGAAGGTATTGGAAATTGGCACTGGATCAGGCTATCAGGCTGCTATTCTGAGCAGATTAGCAGATCATGTTTATACAATTGAAAGACACGAAGCCCTTGTATTGAAAGCAAAGATTGTTTTACAAGAGGCTGGATGTAATAATGTGGATGTCATTACGGGAGATGGAAGCCTGGGACTGCCGGATAAAGCGCCTTTCCAGGGGATTATTGTTACAGCCTGTGCGCCACACATTCCAAAGAATTTGATAGATCAGCTTGAAATCGACGGACGATTGGTAATCCCGATTGGGAATCCCTATAACCAGGTATTACATCAGATAGTAAAAACAGGGCAGGGAATAAAAAGCCAGAGTATTCTTGAATGCGCCTTTGTACCCTTAGTCGGTAAAGAAGGCTGGAAAATGGAATAAAGATATCGTGCTGCAATTGATAAGTTTTTTGTTCCGCTATGGCTTTCTTTGCGTTCTCTGCGTCTCTGCGGTAAATTATTCATTATGGACGACAAAAAAAGTACAATTACAAAAATTCTCGAAACGGCCATCCTGCAAGAAATCAAGGCGAAGGATTTTTATTTGAAAATGTCTGCCCAATTAACTAATAAAGAAGCACAGTTTCGTTTCAGACACATGGCGGAGGCTGAACAGGAACACGAAGACATCCTCAAGGCATGGTATGAAGAGACATGCGGCTATCCCTTTGATGTGTCAAAAGCACAATCAAAAGAATACAAACTCGATATTGCCGAGCCCGAACATAACGCCACGTTTCTCGATATTGCTAAATTGATCGCAAAGGCAGAGAGCAAGGCATTTCATTTTTACCAGGAGGCAGCCCTCCTGGCAAGGACACAGGAGGAAAGACGGATGTTTGAAAGATTGGCATCTCTTGAACAGATGCATGCAGACCAATCCCAAATCGAAGTACAGATGGCTGCAAATGAGTTACTCCATTTCTCAGAGGAAGATATACCCTGGAAAATATAAATTATCCGAAGGAAGACGAAGATGCCTAGAGATATACCTGTTGGTAACGGTTCACTACTGGTCGCATTCGATGCGGACTACACGATCAGAGACCTTTATTATCCTCGTGTAGGAAAGGAAAATCACGTACTGGGGAATCCATGCAAATTCGGTGTATGGACACGGGAAGGATATTCGTGGGTCAATGCACGGGAGTGGAAACTCGCCTTAGGCTATATGAAAGAAACCCTTGTAACCAATGTACGGGCATTTCATGAAAGGCTGGGTCTTCAGCTTACCTGCAACGATGTCGTTGATTTTGAGAAAAATATCTACATGCGCAAGGTGACAGTCAAAAATCTCAAAAATAGCGAAAGAGAAGTCCGTCTTTTCTTTCATCAGGACCTGAGCGTAATGGAAAATGAGGTTGGAGACACGGTGTTTTACGATGCAAAGCTGAATTGTCTCATCCACTATAAAGGTCCCCGATATTTTTTAATGAATTGTTCTGCCGGAGATGTATGGGGTGTGAGAGAATACGCAACAGGGATCAAGAGGCACCGGGGCGCTGAGGGCACCTGGCGGGATGCTGAAGATGGCGTCCTGGAGGGAAACCCTATAGCGCAGGGTTCCGTTGATTCGACCATCGGTATTTCGCTGAAAATCCCACCTTTAGGAGAATTCATTGCGTATTATTGGATTGCTGCCGGCAGGAACTATGGTGAAGTCGACGATTTGAATGATATTATTTTAAGTGGAAAACCACAGACGATAATCGACAGGACGGCGAGTTATTGGCGCCATTGGGTCAATAAGGAGGAATTAAATTTTGGAAACCTGCCGCCTGATGTAGTTGATCTTTTCAAGAGAAGCCTGCTGGTCCTCATGACACAGATAGACAACGGCGGCGCTATCATCGCCGCAAACGACTCGGATATCAGACAGTATGCAAAAGATACGTATAGTTATATGTGGCCACGGGACGGCGCACTGGTGAGTTATGCGCTGATGAAGGCTGGGTACACCACGACATGCCGAAAGTTTTTTGACTTTTGCGCCAATGTAATCACTCCCTATAATTTCTGCGCAAGCGTTATGGGCGAAGATGGCTTCTTACTGCACAAATACAATCCTGACGGTTCTTTTGGCAGCTCGTGGCATCCATGGGTAAAGGGTGAAGAGATACACGTACCGATTCAGGAAGATGAAACGGCGCTTATTCTTTGGGCAATGTGGCAGTATTACGACCTGTATCGAAAGATTGATGTGATACGGCCTCTGTATCATTCTTTTATTGAAAAAGCGGCAGATTTTCTTGTAAGTTATCGGGACGAGCAAACCGGGCTACCGCTTCCTTCTTACGATTTGTGGGAGGAAAGACGCGGTATATTGTCCTTTACAACAGCTACCGTTTACGCCGGGCTGATAGCGGCTGCAAATTTTTCCGATATCTTCTATCATACTGAAAGAGCTGAATTATACAGGCAGACTGCATTCCAAATTAAAAAAGCAATAGACCAATATCTTTACAGCGAAAAGCACAAGAGATTTTTGCGAATGATCTATCCAAAAAAAGATGGTGGATATGAAATAGATGCGACCATTGATGCAAGTCTGTATGGAATGTTTGCCTTTGGTGTATACGATCCCAATGATATTAAGGTAAGAAATACAATGAAAGCAATCGAAGAATCCTTATGGGTTAAGACCAAAATTGGCGGGATTGCGCGCTATGAACGCGATATGTATCAACGTGCAGGAGACGACGACAAGATCCCTGGAAACCCATGGATAATCTGCACAATGTGGCTTGCGCAATACTATGTATCAATAGCCAAATCTGTCGAAGATCTCGAACGTGTTATAAATTATTTAAGATGGACAGTATCCCATGCATTACCATCGGGTATACTGGCAGAACAAATAAACCCCCTTACCGGAGAACCCGTTTCTGTGTCTCCATTGACATGGAGCCATGCAACCGTTGTTCAAACGGTAATGGACTATCTGGAAAAATTGCAGGAATTACATACCTGCGAACAATGCGGACGATCAATATTCCGTTATGATCGTGCTGGCCGCCACCAGGTTATAAAACATTCTCCAACTCATTCTGGTTTAATTTCAGATCAGGAACACATCCACTACCTTGATCAGGTAAATGTAAAAAAGGACAGTGAGTCCACCAGTGTGAGCATCGACCAGAGGAAGTGTGTTGGTTGTGGAATCTGTGTCGAAAATTCCGGTGGAGTTATGGATGTTATCGAGGACAAGGCAAAAATCATCGCCGAAAAAGTTTCTGGGTGGGATATCAAACCAGGATTCGAAAAGTGCTGCCCGTTAGGGGCGATTACGGTTGAAAAGAAATAAAAGGAGTCTGCTTAGTGTATATCGTTACAGATACGCACCCATGGGTTTGTTTTTTGACAGCAAGCCCGCGCCTTTCTCAAAAAGCCAAATCTATATTATCCGACCCCTCCAACCTGATTATTCTATCATCCATCGTTATGATGGAGATTAAATATCTCTATCAGCACAAACGCATTACTCTCTCCTTTGATAAAGCCATTACGAATTCCAAACTTGTGCCAGTGGTTTGGTAAAAAATTCTTTCAGCCGACCTGCCCGTCGGCAGACAAGTTCAAGGTTATGTCAAGAATCAACGAAGCAACAAACACAGATATAAAGCAAACCAAAAAGCAATAAAGGTATTATATGGAAACATTCCTTGAAAGAACGGTTTTGATGAGATTAAAAAATACCTGCAGACAGATGATATTATTGCCTTGCACGGCGCGCGTCAGGTCGGCAGTACTGTAAACATTGAAATTCATTTGCATAGTTGACATATCCAGTTAAACTAACTATATTAGTCATCTGGAAAAGACCTAACATTACTGGAGGATAAAACTATGAAAACAGCGGCTGTTTCTGAATTAAAGGCATCTCTCAGTGAATATCTTTCAAAGGTAAAGGCTGGAGAGGAAGTACTTGTTACCGACAGAGGGAAACCGATTGCCAAGTTGATACCTCTTGACAGGGACGAAAAGGATGTGCCGGCCCATTTGCTTATGCTTGAAAAAGCCGGATTGGTCCGCATTGGCAGCGGCAAGATAAAAGCCAGCTTTTGGGATTTGCCGAGGCCAAAGGATGAAAAAGGGCTTGCCCTTAAGGCGCTGATCGAGGAGCGGGAGGAAGAGAGATGATCTTCTGGGATGCCTCTGCCATTATCCCTCTCTGTATTGATGAACCGCATACTAAGGATGTTAAAGGTATCTTAAGGAAAGACAGTTCTATGGCAGTCTGGTGGGGGAGCATTGTCGAGTGCCATTCAGCCTTTGCCCGGCTCCGTCGTGACGAGGTCTTAAGGGATAATGATGAGGATCATGTACGGCAACTTCTGTCAATTTTGGCAGATACCTGGACAGAGATTGACCCCAGCGAGGATATCAGGAATCTGGCATCGCGTCTTCTCTTGGTCCATCCACTCCGTGCCGCAGATTCACTTCAACTGGCTGCAGCACTTGTCTGTGCAGGCAAAACTCCAAAGGGACATCGTTTTGTATGTTTGGACAGCAGATTAAGAGATGCGGCAAGAAAAGAGGGGTTTATATTAATGCCTTCCGCATTCCCGGAATAATATGCGGTCTCAATGGAAAATGAGAATAAAAATTTAAGCCAGGTCGCTATCATGCCTGCTGCATTAAAGCCGCTAAAGCCAAGACTATGTCCAAAATAAACGAAGCCACAGATACCGACTTGACGGTTATTGAACAACTCCAGCAATTCGGCTGGAAGCGGGGAGATACTTTGCTTTATCAGCAGGAGTATGCCATAAGTATAATTTGTGATGGTTGGAACAGGATAATGATCGTTGTCCATAGTTTCGCCAGGAAACCCAAAAAAGCTTGACACCAAAAAGAAAGACCTGACCCTGTAGGCTATGCTGAAATCCTAAGAATCTATTGATATTTCAAAAGAGGAAAAAAGGACGGGGAAATAATAAGGTAAAAACAATTAGGGTCAGCCCCTATTAAAAATATATGCGGCTCTTGCGGCAGACGGCGGAAAGGCGCATTGAGCGGATTATGAGGGTTTCAGGGCATACAGCCTGGCGCAGAATGGCGTAATACGACAATTGGAAATTATTGGGAATAATAGAGTCTGCTATTCTTTTATAAAAAACCATTGCCAAGCTTGACGAAGAGATGGATGCACAAGAGGTAAAGAATTGGACACAGAGGGTTGTGCTTGTTAAAATAACTATTATCAAAGGAGGAGAAAATGAGCATTGGGATTACGGTCGAATTAAAAGTTGAAGATATTGCAATTTCCATTAAGAAATTAAAAAAAGAGGATAAGGAGACGCTTCTCCTCTTGTTATCAGGGAAAGGCAAAGAAATAAAAAAAAGATTGCATGAAATAAAATCTTAAAAAGCTGGATAAGGGCGTCGTAAGAGAAATTTATGATGTACATTTAGATAAAATTTTACATGAGCCTTATAGTGGTGAGAAATTACATGGAGATTTGGAGGGCGTTTCAAGCTACCATTTTAGAAAGAATAAAGTTGATTACAGAATAGCATATTCAGTTGAAGCAGGATATTTATATTATCTGGCAGAAAATGGCAATTAGACGCCGAGCGTCTCGTACCCGTTTCCACTCGGAGCATAGAAACGTGTCGAATAATCCGTATGGGAAACTTTTCACTGCCAAGAGTTGTCCAGAAAGTTTTTTTAGTGGCTATGGAAAAGACACGACAAATAAACACACCCCTTACCCCTCTCAAGAGGGGAATTAAGAAATCTCCTCCTGGGAGATCATGAGTGGGTCTTATGGAAAGCAAATTGACTAATCATCTAAATTATGTAAATGAAGATCAGACATAAACTCGTTATCCTCCTGGTCGTGTTGCTGGTTACCTTAAACAGCGTAATCGCCTTTTTAATTTATAAACGGACGCGCCAGGAATTCACCAGAGAAGTTCGGGAAAAGGCCAAGTTGATTGCCATAGAATTGGAAACCACCCGGAATTACCTTGCTTCCTCCCTGCAAGCATCAAAAATCGGAATCACAGAACAGACGAAACTTTTTATTCCCGCCGTTTCTGGCCATGCGATCGGGGTAAAATTTGCAGAAAAAACCGGTTATATTATCAAACAGACAAGTATGAGGTATCGCAATTTATTCAATAAACCTGACCCCTTTGAAGAAAAGGTGCTCAGAAAAATGGAGGAAGACCACAATCTTGTTGAATACTGGGGCGGTGACGTCCTGGACGGGAAAAGGGTCGAACGGTATCTTTATGCCTTATATGTAAAAGAGGATTGTCTCTTATGCCACGGGGCAAAAGAACATGCCCCCGAATTTGTGCGAAACAATTACGATGCCGGTTACGATTATAAAGCGGGCGAATTACGAGGGGCAATCAGTGTTATTATCCCAAAGGAAATTGCCGAACAACGTTTTGCAGCAAATTTTATCTTTTTTATTACCGTTGGTTCTATCAGTATCGTGTTAATCGTAACTATTATTTTCCTGACAACAGGAAAATTCATGAAACCGATTGAGCGATTAACCACTGCGGTAACTGCCATTACAAAAACAGGCGATCTTACGACAAAGGCAGATATATCATCCAAAGACGAGGTGGGACAACTCGGCAGGGCGTTTAATGACCTGTCCGTCAAGTTGCAGTCAACATATGCCCACCTGGAGCAACAGATTGCAGAAAAGACTGCCCACTTGCAGAATGCCGTTCTGGCCTTAGAACGGGCGAACAAAATGAAATCGGAATTTCTGGCAAATATGTCGCATGAACTGCGTACACCACTGAACGCCATAATCGGCTTTGCTGAGGTACTGCGGGACAAAATTTCCGGTGATCTGAATGATGAGCAGGTGGATTTCGTCAATGACATCCACAGCAGCGGCCTTCATCTCCTTCAAATGATCAATGACATACTGGATTTGTCCAAAATAGAGGCAGGCAGGATGGAACTTCAATACGAGATATTCCGTGTACCGGAAGCCATTGAGGATGTGTATACCATATTAAAAGGACTCGCCAATAAAAAACATCTTGAATTAAAAACTGCTATACTGACGGATGTAGGCGACGTCGAAGCAGATCGTGTTAAATTCAAACAAATCTTATATAACTTGCTCTCAAACGCCATAAAGTTCACTCCGGAAAGCGGACACATCACCGTAGAGGCCGGCATCATGGACGATATGTTGCAGGTCTCGGTATCAGACACAGGAATTGGGATGAAACCCGATGACCAGGAAAAAGTGTTTAAGGAATTCTGGCAGGCCGACAGCTCTTTTGCCCGAAAATACGAGGGAACTGGACTGGGTCTTGCCCTGACCAGAAGGATTGTCGAGATGCATGAGGGAAAAATCTGGTTTGAAAGTGAGTACGGCAAGGGAAGTGTCTTTTATTTCGCAATACCCCTGAAAGCCCAACTTAGAAAACCAAAACCTAAAGAGGTTGAAACCAAATCACGTCAAATACCGATCTCGGGAGAAAAGAAGGCAAAGACGATCATGGTGGTGGAGGATGACCGTATGGCCGCTGATCTTATTACACTGTATTTAACGAATGCAGGCTATAATGTTATCGTGGCTGTGGATGGCGAAGAGGCCATTAAAAAGGCAAAGGAATTCCATCCATTCCTGATTACCCTCGATATTATGCTGCCGAGGAAGGACGGGTGGGACGTCCTTTCGGAATTAAAAAATTCACAGGACACTGCGGATATCCCGGTAATTATTGTGTCAATCGTTGACAATAAAGACCTTGGATTCAGCCTGGGTGCGGCTGAATATTTAATAAAACCCGTCGATAGGATAAAACTCATAAATACCGTAAATGCCTGCATTCCCGCCGAAACGTATAAAGGCAAGCTAATGAAGATACTGGTCGTTGACGATGACGAAAAGGCCGTTAAATACATGAGCGCCATCCTGGAAAATACAGGCTTTGAGGTACTCAAGGCATACAGTGGAAAGGCAGGAATCAATCTTGCAATAAATAATAATCCTGACCTCATCATTCTCGACCTTATGATGCCGGAGGTCAGCGGGTTTGACGTTGTTGAGAAACTCAGAACCCATCCAACGGCAAAGAGTATACCCATTATTATCTGCTCCGCAAAAGATATTACGCCCAGGGAAAAAGAAGAATTAAATGGAAATATTTTAGCCATCGTTCAAAAGAGCACACATACGAAGGAAGACCTTCTTGCGGCAATTAAAAAAATAGAACAGTTACGGATAAAGAAATGAAGTTCTCATTTTGCTGAAGGGAAAATTTATGTCTGACAAAAACGTGATGGTTGTTGAGGACAACGAAAAAAACAGGAAATTGATGCGCGTGGTACTCAAGGCAAAGGGATACAATATAATAGAGGCAACTACCGGCGAGGAGGCATTAAACCTCTTGAAAAATCAAAAACCGGATATTATCCTTATGGACATCCAGCTTCCCGGCATTGACGGGCTTACCCTGATAAAGCAAATCAAGGCAAGTGTAATTACAAAGGACATTCCCATTATTGCAGTAACCGCTTATGCCATGAAGGGAGACGAGCAAAAAATCCTGGATACCGGCTGCGATGCCTACGTCAGCAAACCCATCAATACGCAGGAACTGCCGGTAATTGTAGAAAAATACATAAAAAAACAGTAGTCATTCACCGCAAAGGCGCGAAGAACTCAAAGCAAGACTGAAGATAAGATATGAACAAGCCGAAAATATTAGTAGCAGACGACATCAAACAAAACGTGAAATTACTCCGGGTTATCCTGACTGCTTCCGAATTTGATGTAATCGAGGCATACGACGGTGAAGAAGCCCTGGAAAAAGCGAAGTCAGAAAATCCCGACTTAATATTGCTGGATATTATGATGCCCAAACTAACCGGATATGAGGTGTGCCAGAGGCTGCGGGCAGACGGAACAACCAAAGGCATACCGATCATAATGATTACCGCACTCCATGAGATGGAAGACCGGATCAAGGGTATCGATGCAGGCGCAGACGATTTTATCAGTAAGCCCTTCAATAAAACAGAACTGCTTGCCAGGGTAAAATCGCTGCTCCGTATGAGGCAACCATCTGTAAAAAAGGAGGAGACAACAATATTGGATACAATCCTGTCTGGCCTGGCAGAAGGCGTAGTAGTCACCGACGGACAATGGAAAATTAAAAATATAAACCAAACAGCTAAAGAGCTATTGAATATTCAAGAAACAGACACAGAAAACCCGGACATCTTGCAATATCTATCGCACACAAACCTGTCTCTTCCCAGGGACACGCTCGTGAGTACTCAGGAAAAAACCACTGATTTTCAGATATTACCCTCCAATACCCAACCCGCCTTCCCTTTGAGTGCCAGGATGACAAAGATATTTGATGAAAGCGGAAACATAATCAACATCACATTAATTGTAAAGAGTGAGGAAAAGAAATGAGTTTAAAGCAATTACATTATCAATGTTTAAGTTAGGCCTTCGGCAGCTTTTTCTGCTGCTAGGATAATCATGAAGGATGAGTTCGCTTCGCTTAACCCATCCTTACTCTTTGAATTCATATACGTTGCATTAACTTCAGGCTTTAGCCTGAGGTTAGAGAACGAAGCCAATAGTAGCTTTAGCCCTGAACCAAGGGAAATCATGGCTAAAGCCGGTTATTTTACACCCGCACATCTCCACCATGAATGGCGGAGTTAAAGCAAGGTTAGGCATTAGCCTGCGGTCGCCAGATATGCTGGAACCGGCATAAATAAATAAAATGAAAATTCCTATACAATTAAAATAAAGTGGATTGCGCTGTAACGCAACCCACTCCGCATGTTGCTATTTCACAACATTCACTTAACGATTATTAGCCAGCACCCCTTTCTTTCCTGCCTTCTTCATCTCAACCTCAATCTCCCGGTCCTCTCCGTCTGCAAGGCTCACCGTCCGCTTTGCCTTCTTATATCCCTTCTTCTTTGCGGTAATGACGTACGTATCCGCATCCAAATCGGCAAACTCAAAATATCCTTCTCCGTTGGACGTTGTGTCGCTAGTTGTATTCGTCCCTTTAAGCCGTATATTCACGGATTTCAATGGATTTCCCTTGCCGTTTACCACATTTCCATAAATCCTGCCTTTTGAGACCGTTTCCATAACGACATCCTCTACCTTCGATGCTGCGCCGCCCCCAAGAGTCAAACTCAATGTCCTGGTATTGCAGCCATCCTTTTTGTAGGTAAGCGTACATTCCCCCGTATCGTGATGCCGAAACTCATAATAGCCCTCGTTATCGGTCTCCGTGCTGGCCGAAGACACGGGATGTGTCATAATTACCGCGACCCCTTCCATTGGATTGCCTTCCGTATCGAACACATACCCGTAAACAACCTCTTCGATAACCGGACTTGGC
>JAHFOY010000093.1 GCA_023261485.1 Planctomycetota bacterium | reverse complement strand
GCATTAATCATGATGATAATGAAAGAAACACCGTAGACACCGGCAATATCACAAATCTGTATTACAGGCAAATATGTATACTGGGTATGTCCAATAAAAAACCAGGGAAAGCCTGAGAGCAGAAAAGACCGTATAAATTCCAGCGCAGTCCATATACAGGGTGCAACGACAACTAACGGCAATCTCAGTCTAAAAATAATAAATCGGGAACAAAACGCAAAGACGAGAAAATAGGCAGCACAATACAAACTCAGCAAAATCCAGGCAATATAAGTAACATGACGCAGCCACGAAAGCTGAATAAATATAAATACTGTCCCGATAAACATGGCGTTAATATAAGCATATCTCTCCTCGGTTACGATAAGGATGAACCACGGAATAAAGGCAATCCATGCCAGATAACCCACGTCTGCAGGTGGAAAGGAAAGACACAAAAAGAGGATAGTCAGAAAAGAAAGACCCGGTATTTTTATAAAATTTGCCTTGCTCAAGGTTTTTGTGGAAATTAATAAGAATTATCTCTTTAGAAAATCAAAAGGCATAACACAAAACTACTAGAATTTTCTTTTTAATTATATTACCATCTTGTAACCTAAAAATAAAACTTAGAATTTCAGGATTAACTTATGCTTTTAGGAATACACTGTTCAATTAGTGGTGGTTTACACAAGGCCTTTGGCGAATCTGCGTCGTTAGGAATCGATACGTTTCAGATCTTCACCAAAAATCAAAGGCAATGGAAGGAGAAAATCATTGAAACACAGGAAAAATCAATATTCCTGGATGATTTCAAAACTTCTCATGTCAAATTGATTTTTTCACATGCCTCGTATCTTATTAACCTTGCTAGCAATGATGACATCCTATGGGAACGTTCGGTAAGGGCATTAATCGGCGAGGTTCAACGATGCCATGACCTTGGACTGGCGTTTACCATCCTGCACCCCGGTTCCGCAAAGGAACTTGGCGAACGGGAAGGTATTAAAAAGATCATTAAGGCGCTGAAAACCACATTACAGGAAACTAAAAATTCAGCCCTAAAAATCTTGCTGGAAAATACAGCCGGCCAGGGCTCAAGTATTGGTTACAGATTTGAGCACTTAAAACAAATCCTGGATGGGGCGGATTCTGCAAGAATTGGTGTTTGTTTTGATACCTGCCATGCCTTTGCAGCCGGATATGATATACGAACAAAAACCGGGTTTGAAGCAACCATGGAAGAACTGGATAGCATTATTGGCCTGAAAAATCTTTACGCCATTCATCTGAATGACTCTAAAGGAGAATTAGGCAGTAATCTCGACCGGCACGAGCATATTGGAAAAGGCAGGCTGGGCCTGGAACCATTTCGGCAAATCATGAACACATTCTCGCACATACCAAAGGTAATCGAGACGCCCAAGAAGGATAACATGGATGCAGTTAATCTGGAAGTTCTCAGAGGATTGATAAACACCTAGAGCATTATAGCAGCAACCAAATAGTGAAAATTGGTATATGTGTCAAGTGACAGGTGACGTTTTCCCCGACACTTGTTCTTCGTCACACGCCACAATTCTATTTTCATTTTTTTATTGACAATTCAAACAGTTGTTTTATACAATTGTTTCAAATGAATATTTTAAATCCTACTACGTCTGATCTAAAAACACGGCAGCGGGTGCTGGAGGCGGCGGTCGAGGTATTCGCAGAACACGGCTTTCGAAAGACCACCGTCCGGGATATCTGTAAACGGGCAGAGGCAAACGTTGCAGCAGTCAATTACCACTTCCGCGATAAGGAGGGGCTTTACACAGCCGTGCTGCAGTATGCGCATCAATGCGCCTGTGAAAAGTATCCCCCACAGCTTGGGCTTCGCGGTAACGCTACCCTTGAACAGAGGTTGCAGGCATTCGTTCGTTCGCTCCTTCTTCGCATTTTCGATGAAGGCCGCCATGCCTGGCACGACAAGCTGATGTCGCGGGAGATGTTTGAGCCAACCCGCGCTTTAGATGCACTCGTAGAAAACAATATACGTCCCCTTGCACAGCAGTTAGAGTCAATTGTAAGCGGATTACTCGGTACCAGAACAAACAGCGAACTTGTCCGCCTGTGTACAATGAGCATTGTATCCCAATGCGTTTTTTACCACCACGCAAGGCCTGTGGTAAACCGTTTGTATCCTAACCAGAAATTTACCCTTAAGGACGTTGACCGGCTGGCCGACCATATCACCGGCTTTTCGCTAGGAGCGATAAATGAATTCGGGAAAAAACCGGGAAAAAAGAAATAATGAGTTACAAACTCGATGATCAGCGTCTTTCCTCATTCCCACACAGAGTCTGGGAACAAGGAAAACCTTGTTTGCATTACAATAGCATTGTAACTCAAGACCTCAGTCTATGTGGTTTTTATAGTATTGACACGGAAATACCCCTCACCTTAATCCTCTCCCACAAGGGGCGAGAAAACTCTTTCTCCCTCGATGGGAGGGACTATGGGAGGGTGGTATATTTTCATGCTCTTTTGTGAGCCTTTGGCTCACGAGGATTTACTTTGATCGTATAGGAATTTTCATTTTATTTATGCGGGTTTCCAGCATACCGGGTAGCCGGAGGCTTCAGCCTGCGTCCCCGGAAGGATAACAAGGCCGGGTTCTTCGATTATGCCCACGCAGGCTAAAGCCATGCGGCTACACAGAAAGCAGCCTAATGTCTAACCTTGCTTTAACTCCGCCATTCATGGCGGAGATATGCAGGTGTAAAATAATCGGCTTTAGCCATGATTTCCCTTGGTTCAGGGCTAAAGCCTGAGGTTAATGCAACGTATATGAATTCAAAGAGCAGAAGGAGGGGTGAAGCCTGTCTGCATGCGGATACGCACAGGCGGGCGGGTTACAGGGTGGCATGGAATGTACGGGCTGAAAATCTTCAGCGCCTACAGTTTGTCCGTGCCTAACAACTCAAGAACTTCAAAATGAAGGGTAGTACAGACAACCCCCTCATCTCCCCTTAGAAAAGGGGATTAATTTATAAAAACTTATTTTTTCAAAAATCTAAATTAATAGAAAAAAATGAATTTCATTGCTTTAAAAATGCTCATCGGGGACAGAGCCAAATATCTTGGAATTATCATGGGACTAACGTTTGCCTCATTGCTCATTACTCAGCAATCCGCTATCTTCCTTGGCCTGATGACGCGCACATTTGCTTTCCTGACGGACACAGGATATCCTGATATCTGGGTAATGGACCCGAAGGTGCAGTACACCGACGACCTCAAGCCTCTAAAAGAGACTGAATTCCTCCGAGTTCGCGGTGTAGAAGGTGTCGCATGGGCAGTCCCGATGTATAAAGGACTGCTAAAGGCGCGGCTTCCAAATGGTACTTTTCAGACGTGCAACGTCATCGGCCTTGACGATGAAACGTTAATCGGAGGCCCGCCACAAATGATACAGGGACAATTATCAGATCTGCGTCGCAGCGATGCCATTATCGTCGACAGCTTCAGCATTATGGACAAACTCGCCAAAGTTATGCCGGATGGAAAGCGTGTACCCTTAAAAATTGGCGACACCATGGAGCTTAACGACCACAGAGCCGTAGTTGTCGGAATTTGCAAGGCAACGCGACCGTTTCAATCTCAGCCGGTTATTTACACCACATACTCGCGCGCTACCATATTTGCGCCACGCGAGCGCAAGTTGATGTCCTTTGTGCTGGTCAAGGCAAAACCAGGCATGGACATCAACACCATGTGCAATCGCATTCAGGCCACAACCGGCCTGGCCGCTTATACGTGGAATGAATTTAAAATACTTACTGTACGTTATTTCATGAAATACACCGGCATTCCTGTGAATTTTGGCGTTACCGTAATACTAGGATTTATTGTCGGCGTCGCTATTGCCGGGCAAACTTTTTACAACTTCACACAGGACAATCTCCGCTATTTCGGGACACTCAAGGCAATGGGTGCCTCAGACGGTATGTTATTACGAATGATTCTTCTCCAGGCGGCAATGGTCGGCAGCATCGGATATGGAATTGGGGTCGGCGCAGCCTCCGTATTCGGTACCCTGTCAGGAAACACCGAACTCTCCTTCCGGTTACCGTGGCAACTTCTGGCAGCCAGCGCAACGGCAGTCACATTGATTTGTGCTGCTTCTGCTGCCCTCAGCATGTGGAAAGTCGTACGACTGGAGCCGGCGATTGTTTTCAAGAGCTAACGCTTAGCCTCATTCGGAAATACCCCTCACCCTGCCCTCTCCCACAAGGGGCGAGGGAACTTTTCCTCCCTTGATGGGAGGGAGCAGGGGAGGGTGATAGATTTTCATAATTCTTTATGCCGAAATTAGCCATTGAGCTTGAGTAGAATATGAATAACATTGCGGTAAGATGCAAAGGCGTAACAAAATCCTACGGCGTCGGCGAGACACAGGTACGCGCCCTGCGCGGCGTTGACCTGGAAATAAAAACAGGGGAAATGATGATGCTCGTGGGGCCGTCAGGCAGCGGAAAAACCACATTGATCTCCATTATTGCCGGCGTTTTGGAAAGAGACGAAGGCGAATGCCTGGTGTTTGGACACGATTACAAACACGTGAGCCATTGGGAAAAAGCACGGTTTCGGGGACAAAACATCGGATTCGTTTTTCAATTGTTCAACTTGATCCCCACACTTTCTGCAGCCGAAAACGTAGCTGCGCCTTTACTGATAAATGGACTAAAACGAAGTGATGCATTGGAGAGTGCGCGGGATATCCTTAATCGCGTCGGAATGGGTGATCGCACATACTCGCTCCCACGGGAGTTATCTGGCGGACAGCAACAGCGCGTTGCCATCGCCAGGGCAATGGTACACAGCCCAAAATTAATTGTTTGCGATGAACCAACCAGCGCCCTTGACCATGAAACAGGCCACAAGGTCATGGAACTGTTGCACGAAGTGGTGGTTGGTGTTGAACGAGCATTGATCGTAGTCACTCATGACTCGCGCATATTCGAATTTGCAAATCGCATCGCCAGAATGGATGACGGTCATATTATCAGCGTATCGGACTCACGAGATTTTCGGTTAAGTTAGTCCCCCTTACCAAAGAGGGAAACAGGGGGTTGTGTTTTTTTCTGGTTATTCTACAACCCCCTCCCTCGACGGGAGGGGTAAAGGGAGGGTGATTGTTTTTTCCCTTCACCCCCACCTAGCCTCCCCCCATCAAGGGGGAGGGACTGATTGTTTGAAATTCCTTAACATTAAATTAGGCGTTTGGCAACTTTAACGACTGCCCACGAAAGGTCACAAAACTTTTTTTAATCGAGCAAAGTAGAGACAGGTTTGAAACCTGTCTCTACAATGATTATTTTACACACCTGCATATCTCCGCCATGAATGGCGGAGTTAAAGCAAGGTTAGACATTAGGCTGCTTTCTGTGTAGCCGCACGGCTTTAGACTGCGTGGGCATAATCGAAGAACCCGGCCTTGTTATCCTTCCGGGGACGCAGGCTGAAGCCTCCGGCTACCCGGTATGCTGGAAACCAGCATAAATAAAATGGAAATTCCTATACAATTGAATTAAGAGGTTTCTATGATCAGAAAATACTTACTTCCTGCCCTGGCCGTTTTGGGACTAGGATTCGCAGTTTTGACGGTCGTAAACGGCAGCAAGACCATTCCTCCTGCTCAACCATTTGTCGATCCGGCCGCGCCGCCATTCAAATCATCTGTAGCTGGCACCGGTATAGTTGAAGCCAACACGGAAAATATCGCAATCGGCACACTTATTCCGGGTGTGGTTTCTGAAATTTACGTTTCCGTTGGCAGCAAGGTCAATGCTGGCGACCCGCTATTCAAACTCGATGATCGCGACCTGAAGGCGCAACTGGCGGTACGGCAGTCGGCGCTGCACGTAGCGAACTCAAGCGTAAAAGTAGCAAAGGCATCGCTGTCAGATTTAAAAAATCAACTCTTCCTTGCCGAAAGTATTACGGATAAGCGGGCAATCAGCACCGAGGAACTCGACCGTCGTCGCTATGCAGTGCAAATTGCCAAAGCAAAACTCGCGCAAGCTAAGTCAGACGTCGTTTCTGCAAAGGCACAAATAGAAGAGACCGAAATGAACCTTGATCGAATTATCGTGCGCGCCCCTGTCGATGGTAAAATCCTGCAATTAAAAATCCACCCCGGCGAGTTCGCTCCCACAGGCATTACCCAGACACCGCTTATTCTCCTTGGCAACGTAGAACCATTGAACATCCGCGTGGATGTGGATGAAAATGACGCCTGGCGCGTTTGTGCGGATACTCCGGCAATTGCCTTTCTGCGCGGAAACAGGGAAATCAGGGCGAATTTAAAATTTATTCGCTTCGAACCGTACGTTGTTCCGAAAAAGTCACTCACCGGCGACAGTATTGAGCGTGTGGATACACGCGTACTGCAAGTCATTTTCAGCATTGAACAAACCGGCCTGCCAATATTTGCCGGTCAACAGATGGACGTTTATATTGAGGCGCCAGACAGCATTCAAAGTCATTAGTTTTATATAAGGAATAAAAGATCGGTAAATTCCCCCTTAGAAAAGGGGGTTAGGGGGTTGTTAAATGTAAAATAAAAATTATCAATGTAATTAATAAAAAAATCAGGTTGGGTTTTAAAAGACAAAACCCAGCGACTCCCCGTTTGCACGAGGACAAGTTTTTTACCCACCCCTAAATCCCCTCCAAGGAGGGGACTAAGGGGTGGGTTTCCCCCCCAGGGGGGACTTATGGTGAGTTCCCTCCAAGAGGGGACTTCTTAAATTCCCCTCTTGAGAGCTTCACAAAATCCCCTCCTGAGAGGGGCAGGGGTGTGTTTATCCATTACATATTTTAAAAAGTTTGAAATTCCTGTACATCAATGTAGAGCGAAGAGGCTCTTCGCTCTACAAGCCGCTTAAATAAAATGAAAATTCCTATACAATTTAATTATACAGTTTCGGTATCACGATTAAAAATCGTGTTACCGGTACTTTTCTTGCCATGTTTGATACTGCTTATTAACGGCTGTGCAGTTGGTCCCAATTATAATCCACCAAAAGTATCCGTGCCGGAATCATGGAGCGAACTTCAACTGAAGGGAGAAGCCAAACCGGCGTCAATCGTTCAATGGTGGAAGTCATTCAACGATTCCATGCTCGATTCCCTTATCACACGTGCGGTGGAATCAAACCTCGATCTGCGCGTAGCCGAGGCGCGCGTACGCGAGGCGCGGTTCCAAAGCGGCGTTGTTGCAGCCGATCTGTGGCCATCGGTAGATACCTCTGCGTCATACTCGCGCAGTCGCCGCAGTATGGGTATTTCCACAATTCCACCAAATGCTAAAATAAAACGAAATCTGTACGAGGCGGGTTTTGATGCCAGTTGGGAGATCGACCTGTTCGGAGGCAAGCGCCGCGCCATTGAGGCCGCAAGAGCAGACATTGACGCTGCAGTTGAAAATCAACGCGATGTATTGATTACATTGCTTGCGGAAGTAGCCCGAAATTATATCGAGGTTCGAGGCTCTCAGCGCAAATTGGAAATTGTACGCAAAAACATTAAAGTCCAGCAGGAAACGGTTGAGATAACCCGTGCACGATATAAGGCAGGATTGTCCAGCGAACTCGATGCAATCCAGGCCGGGGCGTTGCTGGCTACTACACAATCGCAGATACCTTTACTGGAAAACTCTATGAAACAGGCCATCCACCGCATTGGTATTTTATTGGGACAGACACCGGGCGCTCTATCGGCTGAGTTAACAAAGGAAAAGCCAATTCCATCTACACCTGCAACAGTACCAGTCGGGTTACCCTCCGCCCTCTTGCGCCGTCGACCCGACGTACGCCGCGCAGAACGGGAACTGGCTGCAGCAACGGCACGGATCGGAGTTGCAACGGCAGACTTATTTCCAAAGTTCTCTTTGACAGGAGATTTTGGGCTACAGACTGAAAACCTGAATGCCTTTTCCCTCACCCATAGTCGTTTCTGGTCAATCGGACCAACAGTACGCTGGCCTATATTTGAAGCCGGTCGCATTCGGGCAAACATAAAAGTGCAAAATGCACGACAGGAGCAGTCATTGCTGAGCTATGAGAAGGCCGTCTTGGCCTCCCTCGAAGACGTGGAAAATGCGATCGTTGCATATAATACGGAATACGTACGCCACCAGAACCTTTCCGAGGCGGTAGATGCAAATCGGCGCGCCGTAGAGCTGGCCAGTGAATTGTTCACCAAGGGGCTGGTCAATTTCCTTAATGTGCTGGATGCCGAGCGTTCCCTCTACAGCTCTGAGGATGAGCTTGTCCAAAGCGAACGCACCGTGTCACTGAACCTTGTCACCCTTTACAAGGCCCTCGGCGGCGGCTGGGAGACCGGACCATTATAAAACACTTTAGTCAATCAAGACTGACGTACGGTTTGATGAGGGGGAGTTGGACATGGAGCATGGTTAGGCTCGTGAGGCACTGTCAGACGAAAGGGACAGAAACAGACATGTCCTCATGAAAATGGGGATAGGCCAAACCTAAACGACTACGCCAGTTCCCTACTCTACCTGCTCTGTTTCCTGTTCCCGGCCAATGGGATGGATGCTTGTGAGACAATAGAATTATTTCGCTTGATAATGCAAAAAATCTGCTATTTTTTGCTATGGAAAATCTTTTTCGCTTGACAAAAGCCTTCTAATGGGTGACCTCTTATGCATGGTGCTCATGATCTCAACTAGCCTGTGTACAAACCACTTTTGTACACAGGCTCCATATTACAAAGTAAACAAACTGAAAACCGTTATCTCTTATCAAAAACCTCCCTTAATTAGCTCATGACCAGGAATCACAAGCGAGAATGCCCCCCTCGCCCCATTCGAGATCGTTCTTATTCCATCCCAATCAATTTCCACTGCTGGATCGAAAAGATTTATCCGTCCAGAAACTTTCTTACCCTTCCACCTACCTGTTTGACCACTGACAGAAACTTCTATTGTGGGACCAGATCCATCTGGCTTCCAATCAGACGTGTGAAATGGAAATTTAATCACATTTGTCGGCAAGTTATACAGAGCACTAGTTGGGTCAGGAAGGACCAAAATATATGCTGAACTCGGAGCACGAGGCGGTGGCGGAACATAGCGCCATTGAAACAACGCACGTGCCGTTGTGTCATTGCTGCCAGAAGTGAACACAAAAAAAACTTGTGTGCGTTGAACATACGTGTCTGGATGAAAGTAGAATGCTGCACCAACATCCTCGATTCGAATTACCTCGCGATGTTTGTATCCAGTCAGTGGTGGCGAAAAGTCTACCGTAACCTCCATCTGTGCTGATGAAGGCTTTGGCGAATGTGCAGGAAATTGAATTACTCCACCCTGAACACCGTTTACAGACGCTATTGCCCCCTTTTTGGCATCAATTGGGTCGAACTTTATCATCCGCGTTTGGCCATTAGCCAATGTATACGTACAGTTCACCCCATATTGTGAAATCATATCGCTGGCACTAAACGTCGCGCTGAGTGGGAGTTTATCGTCGTCCTCGATTAAGATAGCGTGCTTTGGAATGTCTGCCGCTGGAATCTCCGAAACCTGCTGTTCGAATGAAAACGACACTTGGTGTATCTCTTTCTCGATCTTGGAGAATGTGTAATCAATAGTGAACTGATCTGTGTCTGAGAAATGCAGATCTTTCATCGCATAGCTTACGCCACCAAAATAACCTCCTGGTGCGCTTGCATTTGCCGGTTGGATACTTTCAGGCTTAATCCATTCGCCAACGCTTAGTTTAATGAAAATATCATTTATCGAATCTATTAGTTTCTGTTTTTCTATCCCAACCGGGGGATCTCCGACAATATCAATAGTTAAACCTTGGGTTCTTCGCAAATCTGCGCGAACCGTTTGTCTATCGTAACTACCTCCCCATAGCCCCCAGTAGTTTGCTCTAGCACTAACATGCTCAGAAAAATAATCAAAAGTTGTTTTCTTGAAACCATACCCATGAATTTTGCAAGTTGGCACATAGCGCTCATAATTGAAATTAAATAAAACCGCAACTTGTGGAACTGCATTACCACCGGCACCAACGAGTGAATACAGAAAATCCGCCCCAACATCGTTAAGTTCAATAGCAAATGCAATGGTTGAAGATGCGCCAACAGGAATGTCAGTCAGTTTCTGTCCAGGAAGCACATAGCTATTCAACCCGTAAACACTCATTGTTCCATTCGACATGGGCAAGGGTTGAAAGTTAAACTTTCCGCTACTTGGTCTGAGGTTGTAAAGCGTTTTGATTAGCCTAGTCCATGCGTCTGTAACGGTGGCATCCGGCAATTCGACTACTAATTCCACCATGAAAGAAAGTACGCCCCCAAGTGTTGTTACCGACCCATCAAGATTTTTCTTCACTCTCTCGGATACCGTAAATGCTGGTCTCCCAACTGCATTTTTAGCCAAACGCCCCCATCTCGGCGCATAAAACCAAGTGTCCTGGTTATACCCTTTGAACAATACGAATGGCATTGAAGGGTCTGTCGCAATAGCGACTGTCCCATCGACCAGATTAAAGACAGGCGGCTCACTCGCAAGTAAATCAACTTGCTTTTTCGGATCAAACGCGTCAGGTACTGTCGTTTCATCATCGGGGAGGAACAGAGGTTTACCACCAAGAAGCGACTTAAATACGTTTTTTACATCTGTACTTTTATTCATGTCTATCGCCCTTTCTGATTAAGTGTATATATTGCAGCACCTATTGCTGCGTAATCGAACTAAAAATAGAGAATTGCCCTGACCTACCGTGCGATTCGTATCTGTATTGCAGACTAATCGCCTTAGTAATAGTTGGATCAATCTTTGTTGAGAATGGCTTTGTTTCATAACTGTTATATTTACCAAAAATATCCAAAATAACCTCAGTTGGTACTTCAGGTGCCCGCATTAAAGGTAATAACACACTAACCAATGGACGAATTTTCAAAGAATTGGATGTAATCGTTATTAACTTTGTAATTGGTTTTGTTTGAACTAGTTGAGTCCACCTAAATATCAAATAGTCTTCATCCTTTTCAAACATTCTCCGCCACCATGACCGATTAGGTAGCAATAGCAAAACCCTTAGTCCGCCCTCTTCTTGAAATTTTGGTTCAAATGAGAAATTTACGCCGGTATCGGTCACAGGTACAGAAATCTCCTCCACTGACCCCTGTATACTAGTATAACGTTTCATTAAAACATAGACAATATAAGCCGTAGTTGTTATAATTCTTGCCAAAACTTCGAAAGGAGAAGTTATGGCAAGAAAAACAAAGAGAAGTCCTCTATTTCTAA
>JAHFOY010000092.1 GCA_023261485.1 Planctomycetota bacterium | reverse complement strand
ACGCCCCATCTGTGATTTGGTAAAATTTTCAAGCCCTTCCACAATAATCTCCAGCAATGACTGAAGCTTACCAGGCACCTTTTGCAACCTTCTGGTAGCGATCACAGAAAACAAGCCCAGGAATATAATTACCAGAGCAGACATGATAATGGGCGCCAACTCGTGCTTGGTTAGCCCCAAAAATTGACTATGCGGATCAATAGGTATTAAATCCAGAAACGATGGTAATTCCGTCGTACTTTCAGTTCCACCACTTGCTGACACAGAACCTACACCCCTTTCTTAACCAATCAAATTCACAAATTGTAAATTTTGCTATTGGAATTTATTTGTTATTTGATGCTTGAAATTTGATACTTTAACCGCTCTGTTCATATAATTTACAAACAATCTGCTTCCAACCTTCAGAACGATGACTGCCACTACGATACCCAAACCAAGAGCCAAAGCGGCAACATTAACCTCTAATAACAAGCAGGCTGAAAGCAACATCGCTCCTGCAACAAAGTACTTTAAGAAGCTTACCTTAAGGAAAAAACCTTTGATATTCTCCCTCTTATACATTGTCGAATACTTTATTGTCCACCATGTCGTCTTATATAAGATAAGGCTGATGAGACAGCCTATAGCAATACTCGCCGTTAACATGAGAGACATATATGAGAGTGAACAGGCAATAACAATCAGAGATAACAGATAGGATGTCTTAAGCACCCTGTCAGGGAATCCCTCGTCAAAACATAAAAGAGATTTTTCTTTATCGTACGCCATCATTGCTTATTTTTATTTTCACCCGACAACTTCTTTATCAGCTTAAAAAATTCTATAAAACTTCCAATGACTCCCAACATAATAAAGGACAACGTCAACCATGGAGCAGTATTAAGTTTTCTATCTAAATAACTACCTAAAAAATATCCTCCCGCCATGGCGCCTGCCGTCGTAAAACCAAAGCTACCAACCATCCCAACAATACGATATACTTCATCTTTATTTTTGTTGAAAGGCAAAAATTATTACCTTCTAAATTATATTAAAATACTTTATTAATAAAAAAGATCAAAATCTAAGAGACTATCTCACTTGCATTCAAAAAGTTTGATTAACGCTTGTTTTACATGCCATACCACCGTCATGACAGAATCCATAATATTCAAATACACCGGGGAATGCTTTGCTTCACAGAGACCCTGGATTAACCGCTCTTCATGCCCTTCAGCATAGACTTCTACGATTTCATTGAGGTTTTTATATTTATCAACAACATGATTCATAAGCACTTCGTTCCTGGTCACCAATGTATCACCTGCCGTTTTTACAATATCAAGCGTCTCTTTGAAGAGAAGACGTACCTCACCTACCGCTTTATCGCTGAATAGTATCCCTTCAGTAATTTTAGCTCTTACATGCTGAAGGGTAGAATCTAACCCGGTAATTGCCATTTCAATACTGCTTACAATTGACAACAGGGATTTTATCAACTCCTTGTTAGCGTCCGATTCCGAAGCCTTTTTGCTAAGCATCTTCCTCAATTCGTTTCCTTCGTCACGGAGGGCCGGACACAACTTCCCTGCCTCGTCGATCAAATTAACCTTGTGCTTCATAAATCCATCCATGCAAAGGTTCAAAACCGACTCCGCCCTGAAGCACATACCGCCGATACGCTCCAACACACTCTTTATATCACCGCTTATATTTGTAATCGCCATAATTATCTTTCAAAAACTTTTTATTACTTCTTTAAAGGCCTCGATGGTCGAGTCAATCTCCGTTTCACCATGAGCCGTTGATACAAAAACTGCCTCAAACTGAGACGGCGCAAAATAAAACCCTCTTTCGAGCATACCATGAAAGAACCTTGCGTACCGCTTTGTATCACATTTCTTGGCTGTGGCGTAATCCGTAACTGGCTGATCGGTAAAAAACGTACACAACATCGATCCTATACGGGTATGGTAGGCAGGAACCCCGGCATCCTTGCATGCCTTTTCCATACCCACAGCCAACCGCTTTGATTTTTCTTCCAGAATTTTATAAACGTTATTATCTTTTAATATTTCCAATGTAGCGATACCCGCAGTCATCGCCACGGGATTTCCTGAAAGCGTACCGGCCTGATATACAGGTCCGACCGGAGATATACTATCCATAATCTCTTTCTTTCCGCCATACGCACCGACCGGAAGACCGCCTCCAATAATCTTTCCCAACGTGGTTAAATCGGGTTTGATATTGTAAAGAGACTGCACACCTCCGTGCGCAACCCGGAAACCCGTCATCACCTCGTCAAATATCAGCACAATACCGTGCTTCTTTGTGATTTCTCTCAATCCCTCCAAATAATTCTTTTTGGGAATCACAACACCCATATTGCCGGCAACCGATTCGACAATGATGCAGGCAATGTCTTTCCCTCGTTTAGAACATACCTCATTTACGGCATCTATGTTGTTATATGGAAGGGATATTGTGTGCTTGACAAAATCCTGAGGAATACCGGGACTGTTGGGCGTCCCCAACGTTGTAGCGCCTGAACCTGCCTGAATAAGCAAGCTATCTACGTGTCCGTGGTAACAGCCCTCAAATTTAACGACCGCATCCCGCCTGGTAAATCCCCTTGCCACACGGATGGCGCTCATCGTGGCTTCTGTGCCGGAATTTACCATTCTTACCTTCTCAATTGAAGGCACAGCCTCTTTGATAAGCTGCGCCAGTTTTACCTCTAATTCTGTCGGCGCGCCATAACTCGTCCCATTGGCAACTGCCTCGTTAATCCTTTTTACAACCCTTGGGTCTGCATGTCCCAGGATAAGCGGCCCCCATGAACCTATATAATCCACATATCTATTTCCATCAACATCGGTAAGATAACATCCGGAGCCAGATTTTATAAAGATCGGAGTACCGCCCACCGCGCCAAATGCCCTGACAGGACTATTTACTCCACCTGGTATAAAATTCTGCGCCTCAGCGAACGCCTTTTGTGACTTTTCAGTAATTATCTTTGACATGTAAAGTTGAATATTATATTTTAATGAGTAATACTTATTGAAAACATTCTGGAACTATAAAGACAAACATAATAACAAACCTTATTTTTCTTGTCAATATTTTTCATACATTCTTATGATAAATTTAGGGGTGTTAATTTCCGGCAGCGGTAATACCCTGCAAAATTTTATAGATCAGATAGCCGCAGGGAAATTAAATGCCGCTATCCGGGTTGTAATAAGCAGCAAACCCAATGTTGTCGGGCTAGACCGGGCAAGAAAACACAATATACCTACGGCGGTAGTCCCTCATACAAATTACAAAGATATCGGGACTTTCAGTCATGCTATCACAGCCGAATTGGATAAATACCCTATCGACCTGATTACCCTTGCCGGTTTTATTCACCTTTACAAAATTCCGGATAAATACAAAGGAAGGGTTATGAATATCCACCCCGGACTCATTCCTGCCTTTTGCGGTCACAATTATTATGGCAATAAAGTACACGAAGCCGTCATCAATTACGGCGCAAAGATCTCCGGGTGTACGGTACATTTTGCTGATAATGTTTACGATAACGGCCCCATCATCATTCAAAGAACCGTTCCCGTCCTCGATGATGACACCCCTCAATCCCTCGCTTCACGGGTATTTCAGGAAGAATGCGAGGCATATCCGGAGGCAATACGCCTCTTTGCCGCAGGACGATTAAAGACAGAGGACAGAAAGGTAAGAATACTCAACCCAAAAGAAATTAAAGATGAGAAATAAGGCATTCCTCAATTTTGTTTTTTGATATTTGCATTTTGGACTTTAATTAAATGTATACCTACAGCAAAGAAACATTACCAAATGGATTACGTATTATTTTCATACAGATGCCGCATATACACTCTGTGGTTATGGCCGCATACATCGGGCTGGGATCACGATACGAAGACGAAAAAAAACTTGGCATCTCCCATTTCCTTGAACACATGCTTTTCCGCGGAACAAAACGGTTTAAAAATTCCTTCGAATTATTACAGGCCATAGATAACATCGGCGGTGACAGCGACGCCTACACCTCGCCTGAACATTCCGCCGTAATTATCCAGGCACACAATAAACATACCGAAAAAAGCCTACTTATTCTGAGCGACATCCTCCTTGGCGGGAACTTTAAACCGGACGACATTGAGATAGAAAGGCGCATCATTCAGGAAGAGATGAAGCAATTTGTGGATGTCAAAGGGGATTATGTCTGTATTGATGACATATCTTATTCCCTGATGTGGAAAGATGGTTCAACTGAAACGCCTTTATTTGGAGACGAAAAAACCATTGCAGCCCTGACTGACGAAGACCTTTACGCACATTACAAGAAATTCTTTGTCCCTGAGAATATTGTCCTCTGCGTTAGCGGAAACTTCGATAAAGAATCGGTCTCTCGCCAAATAAAAGATTTATTCGGAAATTTACAGGGAAAGTTTTCTGCCCGGAAACCGCCTTTAAAGACCACGCAAACCGGGCCGAAATATTTGTTCAAAAAATCTCCCTCTCAAACTACCAGTTTCAAGCTCTGCCACAAGGCGTATCCATACAAACACAAAAACGTCATCATCATGCTCCTGCTCGCAGATGTTTTAGGGGGAGGAATCAGTTCCAGGCTGTCGTTAAACGTGCGGGAAAAACTGGGGCTGGTCTATGAAATCGCCTGTTATCCCACCATGTTTTCCGACGTGGGTTCTATTGATATTTACACCTCTACGAAAAAAGAAAATTTCGAAAAGACCGCTCAGGCAGTTATGGATGAGGTACACAAACTCTTTCGGGAAGGAATAACCGAACAGGAACTCAACAGGACGGAAGAGCGGGTATTCAGCCAGACACAACTCGTCATGGACAGCCCGCTCGCTATGGCCAATTGGTTTGGTATCGAGGAACTTTTAATCACCCCGAAAACACCCGATACCCCCGAGAAACAGGCTCAGAAAATTCATGATATTAAGTTAGATGATGTGCATAAAGTCATTTCAGAGATTTTTGTACCTGAAAAGCGCAATTTTATCGTAGTCGGTGCATTCAGCTGGCTAGGCAAAAAGCATACGATCACGATTCTCAAATAGGTTTCGCTATTAAAAAAAGGCATCATTAAAAACAACATTTCTCATTGTGAAAACATTCGAAATTGTTAACGATATTCCCTTTATTTTTCTTGCAATATTTGTGTAATTCTTTTAACTTGTTACTATAGAATTTATGTACATCTTGTCCTTTCAGAAAGGTATTTTTATTATGAAATATTTTGTTGCGATTCTTCCGGGCTTTCTCCTTGCAGCTTCCATGCTGGGTTGCAGCAAGGACGATACTACATCCCCAAAAGCAGGGATTATTTATAATTCCGGCGACATTGGCGGCGAAGCCACCGGTAATTCTCAAGGTTCCCGGAAACACAACGCTCAACAGTTAAATGACAAACTAAGATCAATGAGCAATGACGACTTGTTCCAACTTGCCCTGGATTGCGGAAATCAGGGCAATTGTTCAGAGGCTCTCGCCGCCTATAATAAAATATTGGAAACGGACAAAAACTATCCTGACCTCTATTATTATCAAGGCTTGTTATACCGGGACATGGGTATGCTGGATGAAGCCGTCTGTGCCTTTCAAACGGCCATTACCCAAAACCCTGCATCGGCAGAGGCACACTACAACCTTGGCTATGCCTTTCGCTGCAAAGGACTGCATAATGAAGCCGTTCCTGAATATCGCAAGGCATTGGAACTCATCCCGGAAAATAAGACAAAACAAAAGGCTTATATTCATTTCAATCTTGGATTTTCTTATTTTTCGAACGGAATGATTGATGACGCAATCGGCCAATTCAAAAAGGCGCTGGCCTATAAACCCAAAGATAAGGAAATACACCAAAAGCTCGGCATTGCTTATACAGCAAAGGGTTGGACGGAAAAGGCAAAAGACGAATTTTCACTTTATCACGAGCAAGATAAACCAATTAAAAAAATCCCGTAAAAAACATTTATTAATGGAGAAAAAAGTGAAAGACCTCAAAAACAGGCTCGATTTGTTGGAAATGGATTTAAAAAAACTGGCAAAGAAAATCAAGGAAGATGGCCCCTGTGGTGCAGAAGAGGACTGGCATCATGTATTGCAAAGGGTAAGGAAAATCGAGGAGTTTGCCATCACACAACTGGCGATTAAGAAATATTTAGAAGGTCAAAAATAATCGTTGTATAAGCCTCACCGCAGCATTACCCCTGTAAAAATTTCTTTTTTATGCACGTTTTTAGAAATAGTAACATGTGACGTGTGAAACTTCACCCATCACCCGCCACTTGCTTTGTCTTCACTGCTTTGGTTGAGGCTTTGCTTACCTATGGTATTTGAAATCTGGGTTTCATATACACCATGCATCTGAAAAATGGGGCAAAAATAGCCGTCATTGGCGGCGGTCCAGCAGGAAGTTTCTTTGCGCACCTTGCCTTAACGTATGCAAAACAATCAGGCATTAAAGTATCAGTAACGATATTTGAGAAAAAACACTTCGACAAGAAAGGCGCCCCAGGTTGCAACATGAGTGCCGGTGTTCTTTCCGAGGCGCTCTTAGATAAACTTTCCGAACAGCACATCCACCTGCCGCCCGCTTGTATACAGCAAGAGATAGAAGGTTATTTCCTCCAGGTTCCTGAGTATAGCATACCTTTACATTATCCATACCCACCACACAAGACAAGGATTGTCACCGTATTTCGCGGAAGCGGACCCAGATTTGCAAATTGCGATATCACCAGCAGCTTTGACCATTTTCTCTTAGAACATGCCAGGAAAGCGGGAGCCGATATTATTCTCCACCCAGTAACAAGCTTGGAAATACCAGGGAATCCAAACGACCTCATAAAACTTACATACGGAGAGGGTGCATCGAAAGGTGAATATACGGCCGATCTCGTTGTAGGCGCTTGCGGGGTCAATTCAGATACCTTATCAGAATTAAATAAAATGGGTTTTGGCTATATCCCACCCAAAACTATTCGAACCTGTATCGTGGATATTTGTCCGACAAAAACGGTAAATGATGCATTGTACGGCAACAATATCTACGTCTTCTCATTAGGCTTAAAATTTATAAGATTCGCTGCATTTATCCCTAAAGGAGCGTTCCTGACCATATGCCTTGTCGGCAAAAAAGACATGGATAAGGCGCAATTAAACACGTTCCTGAATCAACCGAAAATACAAAAGATGCTTCCCGAAGGATGGGATGACTCAAAGAAACGGTGTATCTGTTTCCCCTCGATACCGATTAATCATGCCAGACATCCATACACGAACAGGCTCGTCGTCATCGGTGATGCCGGTATTTCTCGCACCTATAAAAATGGTATAGACTCTGCTTTCACAACTGCACAATTAGCCGCAAAAACCGCAATTGAACGAGGCGTATCGGAAAAAGATTTTGAAGAAGGATATTTTAGGCCTGCGGAAAAACTGCTGGGCCGCGACAACATCTACGGTGGCATAATCCTTACCGCAAATGACATCATATCAAGACAGAAACACGTCGTGTCATCTCATATAAAATATATGTCTGAACATCCGGATACCTGGGAAACCAAGTGGATGAACGAGGTGTTATGGAATACAGTAACGGGAAATGCCACGTATAAAGATATCTTTTTTAAGAGCATACACCCAAGACTCTTATTAAGCCTGTTTCCTGTTACCCTGTATTCATTTACAAAAAAGAGCAAGACTTGGTAGTTATATGGTAACTTATTGGTAAAACAGCGCATTTGAGTGCACAGAAATTATGAAAAAACAAATCCTGGGTGTTTTAGGCAAGAAACTACTTATCTACTTTGTAACGCTCTCCCTCATTCCAGCGTTGATTCTGAGTTATATAAATTACGTGCATAGTAAGCGACTATTAGAAACGGAACTCTTTAATGAGTTATCCCTCGTGGGTGAGGCGCTGATAGAGCATATCAATGAGTTTTTACGACATGGTGAAAATTCCGCGAAACACTTTTCCTCTGATGGATTCATAAGAGACCATCTGGAAAAACTTGTTACTGTATCTGAAAATACGAATATTTCTCAAGAACTGAGCAAATATCTGGAGTATAAGACCAAACTCGAACCGAGATTCCGGGAGACATTTACTATAAATCCCAAAGGAATCGTAGCGGCATCAAGTAACGTGAAACGGGTAGGCATAGACATGTCGGATGACTTTCGCATCCTGGAAACAAGAGGAGGGGCGTTCGTTAAGGATGCTTACTTTTGTGATGTTACGGGAGAGTATAGTCTGATCTTTTATGCACCCGTAAATCATAAGGATACGGGCGCCTTTTTGGGTATGATCGGTATCCGGATACTTGCATCTGAACTGGACAGCATAACGGTGGGAAGTAAGCAGGAGCATGATGTCACAGCAAGCACAACATCACCGCCTTTAGACCAAACAAAAAGGGCAACCGTACAGCCCCCTCCCCTAACCCCTCCCACAAGGGGCGGGGAAATACTTATTGGTAAACGCGTATACACTGGAAATTCCCAAGCGCCTTCCCCTTTGATGGGGAAGGGTGGGGGTGAACTATTATCAAAAAAGAAAGAATACATATTTTTAAGGGGTCAAACCCTTTTTAAACCCCAGCCTGATGAAGGGCCGCAACCTTATCATAATAAGACACAATATCCAACAGAACTAACCACCCTGACACGTCGTGGCGCTACTGGAGAAACGTATCTCGTCAGCAAGCATAAGCTCATGCTGACATCGTCTCGATTTACAGACAATGCCCAATTGAAACTGGAAGTCAATACTGAACCGGTTAATAAAATAATACAAGAAGGCAAAGAAATGGCAGGTATTTATAAAGATTACAGAGGCGTGCTTGTCATTGGAGTCTCAAAATACATAAAGGGCATGGATTGGATGTTGTTGGTAGAAACAGATGTATCCGAGGCATTTGAACCTGTATACAGGGTAAGAAACTACTCTATAGCAATTCGCCTGTTCAGCGTATTTATCATTTCGGTTACTGCCTTTATTGTATCACACAGGATAATCAATCCTATTAAATCTTTAATCATAGCAACGCACAGGATATCAAAAGGAGATCTGGACTCTCATATACAGGTAACATCCAGGGATGAGATTGGAGAACTTACAGAAGCATTTAATCGGATGACCACTAATTTGGTAAATGCACGCCTGGAGTTACGGGAACTCTTTGATGCCGCCAACGATCCAATGGTTACGCTGAAAGATGGGGCTGTCGTCAACAATATGAACGTAAGGGTTACAGAATTATTTGGTTACACCCCAGAAGATTTGCTTCACAAAAAAATCACCGGTATCATCAGGAATGAAGAAGTCATCATGTCAGAAGATGCCATTACCAAGGCCTGGCAGTTAAAACCGGGGGAAAAACATCCCATGTTTGAGATAGGGGTAATAACAAAGGATGGAAATATTCTTACTTGCGAGCTGGATTTAAACAGGACACGGTTTGGTATACAACCACATTTCAGGAATATTACCAAAAGGAAATTATTGGAACGAAAAATATACGAAGAAAACCAAAAGCTGGAAAAGGCAAATACACAACTTATATCCCTTCTTGAAGAACTTAAAAAGACACAATTGCAGTTATTTCAATCTGAAAAAATGGCCTCCATTGGCCAGCTTGCTGCCGGTATTGCCCACGAAATAAACAATCCCGTAGGGTACATATCTTGTAACCTGGAGTTAATGCAGAATCATTTTGCTGCTATAAAGACACTACAAACCGAGATAGAGAGACTCAAAACAGACCCCCCCTTTGCAAAACTGCAACAAACAGTTGCCGATGTCAAACTGGATAAAGTGGTTAATCATATGGAAAAAAGTATTAGAGAATCCTTGGAAGGAACGGAAAGGATTAAAAAAATTATAGACTCCCTTCGCACCTTTGCATATAAGGGAGACGATAAATTCGAATTGGCCAACATCAACACAGAGATCGAACACATCCTGAACATTATTTGGAATGAGATAAAATACAAGTCCGAGTTGATAAAGGCCTATGGAGACGTCCCGCTGATAAGATGTAACCGATACCAATTAGGACAGGTCTTTATGAATATTATCCTGAATGCCGTACAGGCAATAAAAGAAAAAGGCGTAATAAGGATTACCACATACCAAAAAGGAAATTATATCAACGTTGATATCCATGATAATGGCATTGGGATACCAGAGCAAAACCTGCCTAAAATATTTGAACCATTCTTTACTACCAAAGAAGTCGGGAAGGGTACGGGTCTGGGACTTTCTATTGCATATAACATAATAAAAAATCATAATGGTGTGATAGAGGCATGTAGTCAAGTAAATGAAGGAACGACTTTCACCATCAAACTGCCTGTTTCAACAGCATAATCTCGAAATTATGGAGATATAAAGTGAAGCCAAATACCATACTCATCGTAGATGACGAAGAAAACATACTTAATACTTTAGAAAGACTCCTTGAAGACGAGGGCTATAAATTGTTTTTTGCAAATAGCGGCAACAAGGGGTTAGAAATAATCAAACAAGAAGATATCCAACTGATAATCTCCGACCACAGAATGCCCGGTATGGACGGCTTAAAATTTCTCAATGAAACAAAAAAAATATCACCTGATACAATCAGGGTCATGTTAACGGGATACGCAGATGTTGAGACGGCAATAAAGGCTATAAACGAGGGTGAAGTTTACCGGTTTGTCACAAAACCATGGAACAATATCGAACTCCTGAATACCGTAAAACAGGGTGTCGAATATTACAATTTACAGAAAGAATTAGAACGATTAAACAAGTTAATACAGTCGCAAAATACAGAACTTAAGGAATGGAATTTTAGACTTGAACAAAAGGTAACCGATCAGACGAAAAACATAAGAGATTTATTTCTGGATGCCATCACGTCTCTCGTCTTTGCCCTGGAAGCAAAGGATAAATATTTAGAGGGACATTCCCGACGTGTCACAGAATATGCCACCGGCATTTGCGAAAAAATGTATCTCTCAAAAGAGTACACTGAAGACGTGAAACTCGGAAGCTTATTGCACGATATAGGGAAAATAGGCATCAAGGAATCCATCCTGGACAAAAAAAAGAAGCTAACGAAGGAAGAATACGACCACATCCAAACACATGTGCTCATCGGAGAACGGATATTGACGCCTATTATTAAAAACGAAACGGTCATTCGGATTGTCAGATATCATCACGAACGTATTGATGGCAGCGGGTATCCTGATGGACTTAAAGGAACGGTAATTCCACTGGAAGCCAGGATTGTTGCAGTAGCAGACGCCTACGATGCATTGTTATCGGAGCGGCCATATCGCAAAGCTACTGATAGTATAAATGCCATCAAAGAGCTAAGGAAATATTCAGGCATACAATTTGATTATGAAATTGTTAAGATATTTACT
>JAHFOY010000209.1 GCA_023261485.1 Planctomycetota bacterium | reverse complement strand
AAATGCCTTTTCTGAAAGATTAGGCTGTCTCACCATTTCTGCAAGGAGTTTTAACCCCTGCTCAAAAAAGGTGTCCACAAGTTTTAAACGCATATAAGCAAACCGTGGAGTATGATAATAATCGTCAAACGGAATGTTGGGATCGTCATAGAGTTTCAATTCAGCGCCTATGGATTCGAATGCCTGATATAAGGCTTTATCCGGATGTTCTGTCGTTCCGCCGTCAAGGAGCATCCGCTGCAAAATCTCCGTCAAACCCCACTTCTCTTTGCCTTCACTCAGGCTGCGTTCCTTCGCCAGCAGGTGCATCCCTATAACACGGCTATCCTGATTTTCCTTTATTACCACCGTGAGGCCGTTTTCCAGCTTTTCTATGGAGTATTGGTTGGGTGATCGACTGGCGGTTTCGCCTGCTGTTTTCTCGACCGGAGGAGACATGAGCGTTATCACAGGCATCTGAGCGCTTAGATATTGCGCCGCCTTCTGTATTGACTGCGGCGTTATCTTCATCAAGCCGTCCATATAATCACGGAGGAAGGCATATCCACCGGCCGCCAGATAACCGGATTTCATCATGCCATAGTAATGTAAACTCTCCTGCAAATAAATCTCATGCGTTGCCCTGGCTATCAGCGTTGATTGCACTTCGCTTGCCTGAACAGGGTTCTTCTTCATATCCCGTACCGCCTGAATAATCAATTCTACCACATGCTCTACCTCTATGTTTATGGGAAGTTCCACGGATATTTGTAGTGTAGAAAAGTCGCTATTAAAATCTACGCTTGTACCAATATCAATAACAAGCTCTTTGTTTTTTTCCTGTGTGAATAACGTTTTCAACACAGAATTGTCCCTGCCGCCCAGGAATTCGGACAGCAATACCAGCGCCTGAAAATCATCAGAAACTGGCGGCGGCAACAGATAACCCAGGGTCAGATACTGGCGATCCTTTGGGAATTTACCCATGCCGTTTGCCTTAATAATGCGTAATCTTTGCGGCGTGGGAAGGGTTATGGTTTTATGCTCCGGTATCGTGCCTGCGGGATATGGCCCATACTTTTCTTTAACCAATTTCACCATTTCTGCGGTTGAGAAATCACCTATCACCATTAAGGTCATATTATTTGGCACATACCATGTCTTGTAATAATCCCATACACTTTCGCGTTTTAGATGTGAGATGGTGGAAACCGTCCCAAGCACCGGACGTTCGTACGGCGTACCAGCGTAAAATACCTTCAGGAAGTGATTGCTGACCTGCTGTTCCGGATGGTCTGCGCCCTTCCCAATCTCTTCAATAACAATACCGCGTTCCTTTTCGAACTTTTCATCGGGCAATGTAGAATTGAACAGCATGTCCGCCTGAATATCCATCCCCTGGACAATGAATTCCTTCGGCATGAGTATCATGTAGTTGGTATAATCTGGCCCGGTATGGGCGTTATTGTAGCCGCCATAAAAGTCCATCTCATCGTAAAGCTGTTTCTGTGTGCGTGTCTTTGTGCCGTTGAATAACAGGTGTTCAAGAAAATGGGCTGACCCATTACTGGCGGCATCTTCATTGCGACTGCCGCTCTTGACGACTGTAACCGCAGCGATCATTGGATTGGCGTGATTTTCTACAAGGATTACTTCCATGCCATTATCCAGGTAGAACACCGTGGCTTGCTGCGTTTCTTTGAACAAGGGCAGCATCTGATCGTTTTGATTTTCAGCGTAACACAATAGGCATCCCATCCAGATAGATATCATTATAATCGTAATTATCTTTTTCATGTTTTTATCAACTCTCCATAATAAATTAGGTTGGGTTTTAAAAGACAAAAACCAACGACTTTTTTACCCACCCCTAAATCCCCTCCTTGGAGGGGACTAAGGGGTGGGTTTCCTCCCAAGAGGGGACTTCTTAAATTCCCCTCTTGAGAGGGGTAAGGGGGTGTGTTTGAAATCCCGTACGTTAAATCAGGCATTAACGACCAACTATTAATCACGTAGGGGCGGGTTTGAAACCTGTCCCTACGTTGAAATTTTCTAAATATTATAGCAATTTTCCTCAAATTCTTTTACGCAAAAATATTGAAAATGCTATCAGTACCAAGCTCGATATATTGAGTGCTGCCAGGATCAGACACGTCCCGAATACACCAAGCAGCGGTAAGAAGATTACCCCTGTCAATATCGCCCCCAAAAATGCGCCGATATGGTCGGCGCCGTCCGTCACCCCAGCGGATATTGCCATATCTTTGTTGCTTTGCATAAATATCTTATTAACCAGTGGAAATTCCAAACCCGTCAATACCCCTGCAATACCAATGAAACAGGTCAATCCAATTTCTGCACCAATTGAATAAGAAGACAGTGCGTGGATTATAAATGGCAAAATGATCGCATAGCATCCAATTATTCCTTCAAATATTATAAGGATGATCACCCACCAGTAGGAGTCAAGTACTGTTGGCAGCAAGCAGCGATTTGAGATTTCGGATTTTGGATTTTGGATTTTTTTAATAATTTGGTTCATAAGATACCCGCCGAGTGCAAGACCCACCATAAAGACGGCAACAATGACGCCCATTCTCTCATAAATATAACCGTAGATATTTTGAAAGGCGTAAAGGAGCACAATTTCCAGCGCTATACCGGTAAACCCGGTTGTGGCAAGGGCGATCAGACAGTTTGTTTTGAGTTGTTTGTCGTAATGAAAGCTAAATTCATGATATTTGCCATTCTTCTTTCGTAATTTAATTTGCCTTAAAACCACATAAATTATCCTCCCTGCAAGTGCAATCACAATTGGGATGAAAAATGCTTTCAAGCCTACATCCTTTAAGCCGTGAAATAATCCATGCAAACGCCCACCGGTAAGGGAATCCCATAAAATGAGATTTAAAAAATAGGTAACAGGCCGTGCATCCGTATTGACAAGCAAATCCTTTCTCTTGCTCAGTTGACTTTCGATGAATTTGACCTGCTCCGGCTGAAGCAGGGTGTAAAAGAGGTATTCACTAAAA
>JAHFOY010000208.1 GCA_023261485.1 Planctomycetota bacterium | reverse complement strand
ATTCCTGCAGACCTCTGAATATCCGTTATTGCACTGATAACAATACCCGCAGGTCAGATGACTTTCGGCAGAAACCCGGTCTCCTACCTTTACATGGGTCACTTCCTCACCAATCTTTGCAACGTTCCCCACAAACTCATGGCCGATGATACGGGGCGGCGTGAAGCGGTGCTGCGCCCAGCGTGTCCAGTCATGGATATGCACGTCCGTACCGCAGATAGATGCAACCTTGACCTTAATAAGCACGTCCCTCGGCCCTATCTTTGGGATGGGCACATTGACAACTTCCATACCCTTCGTTCGTTTTGTTTTAACAACCGCCTTCATTCAATAAAATTCCTTTGTTTTTGTCCGTGTCGTAGAGACAGGTTTGGAACCTGTCTCTACATATATAAATTTTCACAGCGGGTTCAGGTTTGCAACCCCGTAGTTTGCCCGCTAACAACATCCAGAAATCTAAACCGACGGATGAATCAAACTGTTGGGTTCAAGTTGAAAACTGAACCAACTTGGGGCATTCGGAGACTTTCTCCCCTCTAAAAAGAGGGGCCGGGGGTGTGTTTCTTTTGTTTTTCATCGTCTTCAATAAAGCTTCGAATCGCCTGTAAAACCCCATCCATATTTTTCATTACATCTTCATCGCAGAACCTCAATACCGTTATCCCAAATTCCTTTAATCTCTCTTGTTTTGAAGCATCTTTCTCTGCAATTTCTTCAAATGTGTGGGTATAACCATCCAGCTCAATGGCAAGTTTTAATTTATTACAGAATAAATCTACTATAAAGCTATCAATTGGTTTTTGCCGATGAAAATCATACCCCATCATTTTCTTACTCTTCAAGTATTGCCAGAGTTTTATTTCTGATTTCGTACTCTTGGTTCTTAATTTCCGTGCAAGCTCTTTGAGTTTTGGATGGTAATGTATCTTCATGGGAAACACACCCCTTTCTCCCCTCTTTTTAGAGGGGAATACACGATGCTCCATTAATTCGCTGGTTCAAGTCACAAGCGTGAACCAGCTTGGTGACCCGCTTGGTTTCATGGTGAACCCTCCTCAACGATTTTGATTTCCTCCTCCGTCAATCCGTACAGTTCATACACCAACTGGTCAATCTGGCGGTCGGTTGCGTCAATCTGGCGCTGGGTGACGGTCTTGTCGTGGTCTGTCTTTGCCGATGCTGATTGCTTGTGCAATTCCAGTGCGTTAGGTTGAGGTACAAGCCAAACTTTACCTTGCTTTTCGAGTATATCATTGCTTATTATTAGACCTTCTTACTTTTTCTTGTTCGATTACTTCTTTATATTTTGGAAATATTTCAGCACAGGTTTTTGCCCGTGCTTCAATATTAGGTGATTTTGTTAATGCCTGACTCAACAAATCAACAGCTTTATCCATTTCATTCTTACAAGCAAACAAAAGTGACTTATATAATAATAACCACCAAAAATCTCTACAACGTACTTCAACCTCTTTAAACTCTTCTTCCGCTTTATCATGTTTTCCCAAAATAATCATCATATACCCACGAAGACACCTTGCATGAAGTGCATTAGGTTCTAATCTAATGGTTTCGTCTAAAAAACCAGTAATCTGTTTTATATTATTCTCTGTCATTCCCAAAGTATAAAAATATTCAAGAAATCTAAAATACTGTTTATATGGTGATTGATATTTTGTTTCATTTTTGTTTTGTTTCCACCACTCTCTTACAGCATCTATTTCTAATGATCGAAATGACTTCCCAGTTAATTTATTCAACAAAAGTGTTGTTCTCGCAATTACTCGAAGATTTTGCTCTGAATTTACAGACTCACACAGTTCCTGTACAATATTTTCTTTTATTTTGCCTTCATTATAATAATCAATTAACGTATCTATTGCTGCCTCTCTCTGATCTAATTTAACATCTGATTCACGATACTCATAAATGACCTCTTCCACAGAAAAACCAGGGTCTTTTTGAGAAATACGATCCCTCAACTTTGGAATTGCAAGCTGATACTTAATTGCCTCATAATAAAATTCAATGTCCTTTAGAGCCGCACCAACAAGATCCTTATATTCTAATTTCTTTTCTGCAATGCTTTTTAGTTCTTCATATTTATCACGTTTACCAGCTTTTGCAGCTACTAAACATTGTTGTATATCTAATTGTTCTTTTAGCAAAGTTTGGGCATTTTTGATGTCCCTCTGTTGTGAGGTTATTTCGCTACTAATCTTTTTAATATGCTCTGACAATGTATCGGATTCTTTTTTTAATGGATCAATTTCTCCTTTTACAAATGTGGACATTTCATTAACTATTGTATTCTTAGCAACTTTTTTTAACGCCGGCTTGTTCATATGCTCTTTGACATATACTTTAAACCATTCTTTTAATATTGTTGGTACTGCCAAAATACTAAGCACAGCAATAACTGTTGCAGCAATTGCCCATATCCTCCATCTATCAGATAGCCTCTTTAATTCGACTTCGTTATATACACGTAATCGCCCTTCTGCCCTATCAAGCTTCTTATCAATTAAATCTTGTACTTGGAGAGCAAGCATCGAATTAAGTGATTCAATAGCGTTTGGAGGTCTTGATGTATTATTTTTATTATCAGTATTTGTATTATTGGGACTTGAATCACTCATAGTTACACCTCCGTACCGTTAAGTTCATCTAATTAATTTGTATTCAACCAAGCGAAATGATATTTGAGAATATCCAAAGTTGTACACGGCAAACTCCTCGAAGTCGGTGAGTATACTCAAGGGAAGTTTGGCTGACCATGCGTAGCGGCGCAGTTGGAATGCGGGAGAAATGTCGTCTTTGAGGTTGACAGAGGGTTTCTTTGTCTCTACAAAGAACTTGCGTGTCCCGCCGATACGAAAACAGTAATCAGGCGCCTTGGTGACGCCGCCTATCTTGATGGAGTCTTCGTGGATAACGTCTTTGTAAGCCTCGGCATAGCCCTTTTCGTTGTTTACGTCCCAGCCCAGGAGCTTGAAAAACGGGTCAACGAACTCA
>JAHFOY010000091.1 GCA_023261485.1 Planctomycetota bacterium | reverse complement strand
ACTGAGCCCCGATAGCAGCGGGAAAACCGTAACCCATTGTGCCAAGTCCCCCCGAAGACAGAAATGTACGCGGTTGTGTAAACGTAAAATACTGGGCAGCCCACATCTGATTTTGACCCACTTCTGTTGTAATAATAGCGTTGCCCTTAGCCACATCGCAGATCTGCTCGATTACATATTGTGGTTTAATAACGTTTCCACTGTTATTATACGATAGTGGATTTTTTTCCTTCCACTGCTTGATTTTATCAAGCCATTCTTTTCTCTCAACAAAATGGATATGTTTATTGAGTTCCTGTAATATATTTTTTGCATCGCCAACAACCGGGATATCAACCCTGACGGTTTTGCTAATGGATGCCGGATCGATGTCAATGTGAATAATCTTGGCGTGAGGGGCAAATTCATCAATCTTCCCGGTAACCCGATCATCAAATCTCGCACCGATTGCTATCAAAACATCTGATTCTGTTACTGCAAAATTTGCGGAAACGGTACCGTGCATTCCCAGCATCCCCAGGGACAAATGGTGAGTCTCCGGGAATCCTCCAAGACCCATAAGTGTTGTGGTTACCGGAAGATTTCCCTTTTCTGCAAATTCAAGTAATTCCTTTGAACTTTCAGAGGAAATAATGCCTCCGCCCGTGTAAACAACAGGCCGCTTGGAGTTATTAATCTCTTCGGCAGCAATCTTTATTTGACGGATATTACCCTCATATCTGGGCTTGTATCCGGGCAGATCAACTTCTGTTGGTATTATTTCTTCACATTTTTCTAAGGTAATATCAACCGGAACGTCAATTAACACAGGACCCCGTCTTCCCGTATTAGCGATAAAAAATGCCTCTTTTACGATTCTGGCAAGATCTTTAACATCTTTCACAAGATAGCTGTGCTTTGTTATAGGACGTGTAATCCCAACAATATCGGCTTCCTGGAAGGCGTCATTTCCGATAAGAAACGTCTTGACCTGTCCTGTTACAGCTACAATAGGTATCGAATCCATGTAGGCCGTCGCAATTGCTGTAACCAAGTTTGTAGCGCCGGGACCCGACGTGGCAAGACAAACACCTACCTTGCCCGTTGCCCTGGCATATCCATCCGCTGCGTGACCGGCGCCTTGTTCATGCCGGGTCAAAATAAACTTTATAGGAGACTCATACAATACATCAAACAAAGGTAAAACGACGCCTCCGGGAATTCCAAATACGTATTCCACCCCTTCTCTTATTAATGCATCTAATAAAATTTGTGAACCAGTTTTAATCATCGATCCGTAACGTATGAAAAAATTTAATCAATATTAAAGAATATTTACGGCAAGACCATCTACATATTGCCTTCTAAGGTATGCTTTAGGAGGAGTGTATAAATCTTGATAAACACAGGAAAACCGGACTACGACCTATGCGGCAAGAAAATTGATTGAACTATTTATTAATGAAACCGATATATTTTACTTATCAGATTTTTCTTGGTCTACGTCCTCGTTTAATTCATTTTCTATATAATCAACATCATCTATGTCTTCATATTTCGGAGGCTTATATCCCGGCCTTTTGGATTTCTCAACTTCTTCTTTGTAAGCTTCAAGAACTTTTTCCTGTATCTCTTCCCTGCAATTTGAATTTATGGGGTGGGCCGTGTCTGCGTGTAATTTTAATCTGCCTGCACCTTTGGACGCGCGTTTTTCATCCAATTTCGTACCACAATCATTACAATATTGTGCCATTAAATGATTTTTACCACCACATTTCGGACATCTGTCAGTGAGTTTTCTACTGGGCATGGCTACAAATGCCCCTTTGTGTCCTTCGATAACCTTTAGATCTCTTACGACAAAATCATTATCTATCGTAATACTACAAAATGCCTGCAATCTATTCTTCTTAGCTTCTGTTAACTTCACCCTGACTTCGGTAATATTCACTTATGTTCCCCCCTTCCTGTTCACTTAGCAGTGTCCTAGAAATCATTGGTTACCATAAACACATCACCAATATTTAGCATCTTTATTTTGTATTCAATTTCCTTTGAATCCATTTCCTCCTTACATAAACCATATAAAGCCGAACCGCTTCCAGACAAAAGTGTACCACAGAAATCGAATTTTGTTAATGTTTTTTTAATTTTCTCAATGTCCGGGTAAAGCCTGAAAACAACATCTTCTAAACGATTATGTAAGCCAGACCCTAATTCCTGCGGACTTCCTGACTCTAATTTTTGCAAGAAAAAGCTAACATCTTTCAAATTCTTTGTCAAGCTAATTTTGAAATTTTTATAAACTGCCGCTGTGCTAACCTCGAAACTTGGATAAATTATTACGTAATTATACTTTACATTTAAAGGATATGGGGTAACAATCTCTCCGCGCCCTTTACATATAGCTGTATTCCCAACAACAAAAAATGGTGTGTCTGAACCTAATTTTCCAGCCAGCGACATTAACTGTTTTTCATCATATCCGGTCTGCCATAATCTGTTTAATCCAGCCAATGTTGCAACGGCATCACTGCTTCCACCGCCAAGCCCTGCCCCTATCGGTATTCTTTTATCCAAATGGATTTTCACACCTTTTGAAGTCCCTGACTCTTTCTGCATGAGTCGAACTGCTTTAACAACGAGATTTTCTTCCCCTGTTGCAAGCTTGGGATTCGAGCAGGTAAACGCTACTCCTTTGTCGTAATCTTCCATATAGAGATAATCGAACAGGCTGATTTCCTGCATGACCGTCTCGATCTCGTGATAACCATCCTGTCGTTTACCCAATATCTCAAGAAACAGATTGATCTTCGCAGGCGCTGCAATTTTTATCTTTCCTTTTTCTTCCCAGAATTTCATAAACAACGTCCTTATTTTATTGTATTTTTAAAAAATGAAAACTGTGTATCGCCGTAAGTTCGGGTATCAAATAATGCTAAATAACGTGCTTCCGACGGTATCTCAAAATTTGTTTTTCTATGCTGCAACATTATTAGACCTTCTGGTTGTATTATATGCCTACTGCACACGAGTGAAAATAAGTTTAAAAGTTTATCTCTGTAGGCACTTTTTTCAACGAGGGGATATGGTGGACTGGCAAAAACGATTTCGACTTCTATTTTGTTTTTTTCAAGGTATGGAATAATTTCAAACACATCGTATAGTAAGACCTGCGCCTTATTTTGAAGCTTCGCTACCTCAAGATTTTTCTTAATAACCTCAATTGCAGACCTGTCATTTTCTATGAAAAAACAGGACATTGCGCCGCGACTTAATGCCTCTATTCCAATTGCACCTGTGCCTGCGTACATATCTAAAACACGACTGCCGGGAATAACGCCCGATAATATATTGAACAGAGACTCTTTTGTCCTATCCTGTATAGGCCTTGTCCTGTCTCCTTCTAAAGAACTAAGATGTATACCCCTTGCACTGCCTGCAATTATACGCACAAGTATCAGTCTGCTTTATTAGCGCCCGTCTTTATTACTAACTGGCTTGCCTGGGCAAGATTGTCATGCGAGCTTCCAGCGTCAATCCACCAACCATCTAAAGTATCGTATGTCATAAACCCATTCCTTATATAATAATTATTTACGTCCGTAATTTCGAGTTCTCCCCGCTCGGAGCGTTCAAGTGTTTTAATGACGTCAAAGACCCGATAATCGTACATGTAGATACCTATAACGGCGTACTCTGACTTAGGTTTTTTTGGCTTTTCTTCAATGCGCACAACCTTCTCCTCAACGAGTTCCGGGACGCCAAAGTGTTCCGGATGGGGAACTTTTTTTATTATAATCTTGGCTCCTTCTTTTTGTCTTTCAAACGCCTCTTTTTGTTTTACAATATTGTTCTCTATAATATTATCGCCCAGCACAACAACGATTTTGTCACCGTCTGCAAAATCTTCAGTCAGACCCAGTGCCTCGGCAATACCACCCTCTCCTTCCTGATAGGTATAACTGATATGTTTTAAACCAAACTGTTTTCCGTCTCCAAGCAATCTCAAAAATTCCCCGGCATGATTTCCGCCGGTAACAACCATAATATCCCGAATTCCCGCATTAATAAGAGTTTTAATCGGGTAATAAATCATGGGCTCTTTGTATACGGGCAGGAGATGCTTATTGGTGATTTTCGTCAATGGTAATAATCGTGTCCCCAGACCGCCTGCAAGTACAATTCCCTTCATTATCCGTCCTTTCTATCCCAGGAATATGGTATTTCTGCGCTGTGAGGATCCATGCGATATTCATCCGGCGTATTGTAATTGTATACTTCTGTAGGACAATTTATGACAATCGCCTCGTGCTCGCCTATACATTTGAAACCGTGGGTAACCATCGGAGGTATTTGTATCAAAATAGGATTGTATGTACCTGCAATAAACTCATTTATCTGCCCAAAGGTAGGAGAATCTTTTCTGCTATCGTAAAGGACGATCTTCATCATCCCATGTATAACAGCAAAATAGTCCGTTTGTATCTTATGATAATGCCAGGCCTTTACAACGTCAGGATAGGCTGTCGTTAAATATACCTGGCCAAAATTTATGAAAAGCTCGTCATCCTTTCGGAGTATCTCCATTAGTCTGCCACGTTCATCGGGTATATATTTAAGTTTCTTTATCTTTACACCGTCGATCACAGCTATTTTCCTTTATATTTTCGGTATCTCTCGTTAACTTGCCAGAAACAACCACATCCAGCTAAAACCAATAGAATAAATACACACATCACATCAGCCGAAAAGTAGTAATGAATCCGTAAAGGCTTGATAAGTTACTTATTACAACCTTGATGAAACTAATGATAAGAATATTTTCCGCCTAAGTCAATTCCAAATTCTATATTGACATATCTGTATTCCATAATTTATAATTTGTTCCTTAATAATTGATTTTTTTATAAGGTACGTAATTATGATCAGTAACATAGAAAAGGAATTAACCCCTCTTAGGGAACGTTTACTTCACCTCCGGGACTCTCTTTGACCTGGAAAATAAAGAAAAAGAGATGTCTGCCCTGGAGGGACAAATCTCTTCCCCGCATTTTTGGGAAAACAAGGATAATGCCCAGCAAACTATCAAGAAATTAAAATCCCTCAAAGGAATAATTTTGCCTCTTCACGAATTACAAAAAACGCTGGATGACATCGAATGCCTGTTTTTGCTTGCCGAAGAAGAACAAGACGAACAGGCTGAGGCCGAGGTCGTAAAAGATATTAAGTCATTCACGCAGAAACTCGAAAAAGTAGAATTGCAGACAATGCTGAGTGAACCGCACGACCACTGCAATGCCTATTTAAGCATCAATGCGGGGGCCGGTGGGACTGAGTCCTGTGATTGGGTATCCATGTTATTCCGCATGTACAGCCGTTGGGTAGAAAAAAGTGGATTTACGCAGTCCCTCATTGACGCATTACCGGGCGAAGAGGCTGGCATTAAAAGGATTACCGTCCATATAAAGGGCGAGTATGCCTATGGATATTTAAAGTCTGAAATCGGGGTTCACCGGCTAGTACGCATCTCCCCCTTTGATGCAAACGCAAGGAGGCATACATCGTTTGCAGCGGTTGATGTGCTTCCGGAGATTGAAGAGGAAGAAGAAATCGAAATTAACGAAAACGAATTGCGGGTGGATACCTACCGGGCCTCAGGGGCAGGCGGCCAGCATGTCAACAAGACATCATCCGCCGTTCGTCTAACCCATCTGCCAACCGGAATTGTCGTACAATGCCAGAGTGAACGTTCGCAGCACCAGAACCGGAGAATGGCTTTAAGCATGTTGAAGGCAAAAATGTATCAGATAAAAGAAAAGGAAAGAGAGAAAGAACTCTCTGCGGCTTATGATGAGAAAGGAGAAATTGCATGGGGTCATCAAATTCGATCATATGTATTACAACCCTACTCCCTTGTTAAAGACCTGCGCACTGGCAAGGAAACAGGGAATACACAGGCGGTACTGGACGGCGAGATTGACGGATTTATGGAAACATACCTGAAATGGAAAATGGTAAAAACGAGTTAACCATATTTAATCAATCCTCTATCTTAAAAGGTAACTGTAACCTTTAAATTATGCTATTTTCGCAGGTTTTAGCCTGCGGCTATCAAATTTATTTTTGAAGGATAACGTGAAAATATGATTACATTACAAAACGATGACCCAGAAGTTTGGCGTGCCGTACAAGCAGAAAAGGAAAGACAGCAAAACACCGTTGATTTGATTGCATCGGAAAACATATGCAGCCTTGCAGTACAGGAAGCACAAGGCACGTCGATGACCAATAAATATGCCGAAGGATACGCCAGAAAGCGATGGTATGCCGGCTGCGACAATGTTGATACGGTAGAAGAATTAGCGATTGAAAGGGCAAAGCAAATCTTTGGGGCTGAGCATGCAAACGTACAACCACACGCAGGTTCACAAGCCAACATGGCCGTTTGCTTTGCAGTGTTAAAACCGGGAGACCGTATGTTAGGAATGGATTTGTCCCACGGTGGACATCTTACCCACGGTTTTAAAAAGAACTTCTCAGGGATGATGTACGAGATTACCCATTATGGTGTAAAAAAAGATACCGGATACATTGACTACGATGAAGTACGCGCCATTGCCCTGAAAACCAAGCCCAAAATAATCATTGCCGGCGCAAGCGCATACCCCAGGATATTAGACTTCCCCAGATTCAGGAAGATTGCAGATGAGGTGGGAGCTTACTTTATGGCTGATATCGCACATATCGCCGGGCTTATCGCCGGCGGCGTACATCCCAGCCCGGTCCCATATGCAGACTTTGTTACCACAACAACCCACAAAACACTCCGGGGCCCGCGCGGTGGTTTGATCTTATGTAAATCGAAGTATGCGAAACAGGTTGATTCCGTGGTTTTCCCTGGAATTCAGGGTGGCCCATTCATGCACATCATCGCAGCAAAAGCGGTTGCATTCAAGGAGGCAATGACGGAAGAGTTCAAGCAGTGTCAACGTCAAACGGTAAAAAATGCACAGGCAATGGCACAGGAGTTTGTAAAGCGGGGATATACAATCGTTTCTGGCGGAACGGACAATCACCTCTTCCTGATTGATTTACGCAATAAAGGAATTACCGGAAAAGAGGCTCAGTTATTGTTAGAAACCGTGGATATTATTCTGAACAGAAATACGATCCCTTATGATGAACGGGGTGCAAACGAACCGAGCGGTATTCGTATTGGAACACCCACGGTAACTTCGAGAGGCATGAAAGAAGCTGAGGTTGTTAAAATAGCGGATTGCATTGATAAAATCATTTCGCAGCCAAACGACAATAAAGTTAAAGAAAATATTCGAAAGACAATAAAAGACCTTTGTTCAGCACATCCGTTATATGAGATGGAGGCATTTCAGACTGCGAAATAGCAATCTGATAATTAAAAAAATATCGCTTCTCAGAGGGCTGGAGTAATCCAGCCCTATTTTTTACAACTCAGATAAAAAATGATTTCGAAATCATTACCTAAAAAAATAATTATCATTGGCAACGGTGGATGGGGAACGACCCTTGCCATTCTGCTCTGCAAAAAGGGTTATGATGTTACCCTTTGGGGGTCCGATGCATCGTACACAGATTATTTGAAGGATAAAAGAGAAAACGTCAAATTTTTAAAAGGTATTCCAATCCCTTCCGAAATATGCATTACTTCCGATATATCTCGCAAGTTAATGGACGTACACATCGTTGTCGTTGCAACACCTACCCCCTACCTGCGTTCCGTACTTATGAAATTTAAAGATTTCTTTGTTCATGGAACACCCGTTGTTAGTGTTACAAAGGGGATAGAAAATGACACCCTTATGAGGCCCAGCGAGATTATCGCCAACGTGCTGGGGAATCAACCTGTTTCTCTCCTTTTAGGACCAAGCCATGCAGAAGAGGTTGCACGCGGATTGCCGACCACCATTGTTGCGTCATCCAAAGACATTGCCCTGGCACGAACCGTTCAGGAAATTTTCACCACAGACAGGTTCAGGGTCTATACGAATCCCGATATGATAGGCGTTGAATTAGGTGCAGCGATGAAAAATGTGATTGCCATAGCCGCAGGCATATGTGATGGCCTGAAATTTGGCGACAATTCAAAGGCAGCCCTCATTACGCGTGGATTGACGGAGATTAGCCGCCTCGGCGTCGTCATGGGAGCGCAGAAAACTACTTTTTCGGGACTCACGGGATTGGGCGACTTGATAACGACCTGCATCAGCCCTTATGGACGAAACCGCTGGGTTGGCGAACAGATTGGGAAAGGGAAAAAACTTCAAGAAGTCATAGAGAAGATGGAACAAATTGCAGAAGGTGTCTGGACTACCAAATCCGTTACGGCGCTTTCAAATAAACTAAACGTGGAAATGCCCATCACTCAAGAAATCTACAACGTACTCTTTACCAACAAAGACCCCCTGGAGGCTGTAAGTAACCTCATGATGCGCACACCCAGGTCTGAGGTGGAAGAATTAGTTTAAAAACTGCGATATAACCGGGAAACTGAACCAAGAATCATACCACTTCCAAAAAAGATGAAAATCATACATGAGAAATTCATGAGACTTGCCATTGACAAGGCACGACAGGGCATTAAAAACGGACAGACGCCGTTTGGGGTTTGTATTTCAAAGGACGAAGAGGTTGTCAGTTGTGTTCACAATATCGTATGGGAAAACATGGATATAACCGCCCATGCCGAAATTCATGCAATCAGAGAAGCCTGTAAAAAATTAAATACAGTTGACTTATCCGGCTGTGTGATTTATTCTACCTGTGAACCGTGCCCCATGTGCTTTAGCGCATGCCATTGGGCAAAAATATCAACAATCGTATATGGCACACAAATCGAGGATGCAAGGAAATTAGGATTTAGCGAACTTACCATCCCGAATGAGAAAATGAAGCAACTGGGCGGCAGTCCAATAGAAATAATAGGAAACATCCTTTATGCGGAATGTTTAGAACTTTTCAGGTTCTGGTCAGCGCAAGGAAGCAAAAAAATTTATTAAGAGTTCACAATATTATTTATTACCATGCACAAGATACAGGTAAAAACACATTCTAAATCAGAATTTATTAATATAACGCCTGAAGTACATAAAATTATTCAAAGATTAGGGTTCAAAGAGGGTGTATGTTACGTATACGTACCCCATACCACGGCCGCCGTTACAATCAATGAAAATGCCGACCCTTCCGTTCAAAAGGACATACAAAACGAACTCAATAAGATAGTGCCATGGGACGGCCACTATGCTCATATGGAAGGGAATGCCGCTGCTCATATCAAATCCACAATAGTGGGGTCTTCTGTTTATGTCCCTGTCTCAGATGGGAAATTGGCGCTGGGCACGTGGCAAGGTATTTTTTTCTGTGAATTTGACGGACCCAGACACCGGGAAGTATTTGTTCAGACTATTAAAAGTGAATAGCACACAGACCAGACAAAGGATTACGTTGTACTGCCGATGGAGCATAAAGGACGCTATAAAGGTCTTCTTTGCTTATGTTATCCTCATGTTCGTTGGAATGCCGTTAATCGTGCAGTTCGTCTCTACGGTCTTCGGTCACGATTTTCTCAGAAATATCGGGCCCCGTAACGTCATTCTCTTCGTTACTCTTTTTATCAACTTATCGGTTTGTTCTTATGTGTTTTACATCGTCCACGTAGAATGCCATCAATCAATTACAGCCCTGGGCCTTTCTCTTGTAAACTTATCGAACAACATTAAACAGGGTATAAAAAAATATCTGGTTACTCTTCCCATCATCATCCTCGCCGGTTTCATTATCAATTTGATCTCCAGCTATTACGGAATAAACCCGGAAATGCAGGACGTTGTTAAATGGATTTTAGAAGAAAATTCTCTCTTCATATTAATCAGTTTAATATTCTTTGGGATTATCATTGCCCCTTTGATAGAGGAAATCATATTTAGGGGGTTTCTGCAATCGGCATTGAAAAATTACTTCGGGAGACGATATGCTATTGTGATAAGTGCATCCCTTTTCGCTGCGGTACACATGGATGCATTTGCCTTTTTACAAATACTTATCCTGGGAATACTCCTGGGTTATTTGTACGAGAAGACACAAACCCTCGTTGCCTCCGTAGTCATACATATTTTACATAATTCATTTACCCTGGTTTTCTTACTGTATTTTAAATATTTTTTGAAAGGAAAAGTACCGGTATTTTAGCTGATTTACGATTTTAGATTTACGAATTACGATTTGAGCAAAAGAAAAATACCACGGAGGCATTATGTTTAAAGATGCAGATGAACAATTAGAAATTATTCTACGCGGAACCGTAGATATTGTCACAAAAGAAGAATTAATAAAAAAACTGGGAAGGTCTATGAAAGAGAACAAACCCCTTCGTGTAAAATTGGGTCTTGACCCGACAGCCCCGGATATTCACATAGGAAATGCCATTCCCATCCACAAATTGCGCACATTCCAATCGCTCGGACATACTGCCATTCTCATCATCGGCGATTATACTGCAACAGTAGGCGACCCATCCGGCGCAAACAAGACACGCCCTATGATAACCTATGAAAAAGTCCTGGAAAACGCCAGGACCTATCTTGCTCAGGCGGGAAAAATACTTGATTTGGAAAAGACAGAGGTAGTCTATAACAGTAAATGGTTTGAAAAAATGTCGTTTAACGACGTTATCAAACTCACGGCACAGATGACCGTCGCGCGTATGATGGAACGTGATGACTTCACAAAACGGTACAACGCAGGTATCCCTATCAGCGTTAATGAGTTTATCTATCCCCTTATGCAGGGATACGATTCCATTATGGTAAAAAGCGATGTAGAGCTTGGAGGTACTGATCAGTTATTCAATCTACTTGTGGGGAGAGACCTCCAGAGGGACGCTGGCATGGAACCACAGATTGCATTGACTACGCCACTCCTTGAAGGAACCGACGGAAACAAAAAGATGAGCAAGAGCCTCGGAAATTATATCGGCGTAACCGAATCTCCGTGCGAAATGTTCGGCAAGGCGATGTCCATCCCGGACAATCTGATGCGTAAATATTTCGAACTAGCCACAGACCTGAGCGTCAATGAAATCAACCAACTCCTCGACGTCCATACCCATCCACGTACGGCAAAGGTAGCCCTGTCAAAGGCCGTTGTCCGGCGGTATCATACGGACAAGGATGCAGAAGCTGCCGCTGCGGAGTTTGACCGCATTTTCAAAGAACATGCGCTTCCGGATAATATTCCTGATGTTCAAATTTCAAGCAGCGAACTAACGGACTGCAAGATATGGATTACTCGGCTCATCGTCCTGTGCGGCTTTGCAAATACCAACAGCGAGGCGCGGCGATTGGTTCAACAGGGCGGGGTAAGCATAAACAATGACACCATTAACGATCCCGCTCTGAACATTGAAATAAAGCCCGACATGATCCTCAAAGTGGGAAAACGCAGATTCGCCCGGATTTTACTAAAAAACTAGCGAGGCAATGCCTCAGACCAATAAAACCATTTGAAACCACAGATTTCGCAGGTTACACAGATTTTGGATTATGAAATTCCACAGATTATTG
>JAHFOY010000090.1 GCA_023261485.1 Planctomycetota bacterium | reverse complement strand
CTTAGAGTAGCTATATTTGTTGACGGCTGTTTTTGGCATGGATGCAAGAAACATTGCCGTTTGCCGTCATCAAACCAAGAGTATTGGATTGTCAAAATTGAAAGAAATAAAGCCAGAGACAAAGCGATAGCTAAAGAACTAAAAACGATGGGTTGGGATGTAATTAGAATATGGGAACATGAAATCGGGACATCTCAAATGATGAGAAAGCTAAACAAAGTAGCAGAGCCTATTTGAGACCGCACAACAAGACACTCAAGCGGACAGCAAAAACCCGCTGCCGCTTGGTTTTGTCGTTACTTAAGAAAAGCAGACTATGTGTCATATTAATCGGGTAAAAATAATCAGTTCTCTGTTAATCTTTCTGAATAATAGCATAGTTGATACATTACTTAGTACTACCATGGAGTTGTGCTAAAATGAATTGAAATAGACAGAATTAATTGAAACTAATAGAACAGATATAATGCTAACAATCACTTAATTTTCGTGTTAAACAGGAAACCAGCCCACTATCAAAGACTTAAGAATTTTTAATATTTCACTCTTGCAGACTGAACCGAATGTTTCGAATTGGGGCGCAGGTTTGACCGACACCGTCGTGCCCCCCCCCCATAATCCCCCCGTAAACTGGGGGACACAGGGGGTAGGTTCAATCGTGGACGATTGAACCAGCGAGTGGATGAGGTATCAAATATGAAGATTACATGTATTGGCGCGGCAAGGACCGTTACGGGTTCCTGTTATCATATCCAGACGAAAGATGCAAATATCCTTGTCGATTGCGGCGCCTTCCAGGGCGCAAAAGACATTGAAAAAAGGAATGAAGAACCATTCCCATTTCATGCATCAAAAATTCAATATCTCGTATTAACCCACGCCCATATAGATCATTCAGGACTCATTCCAAAACTCGCAAAGGATGGTTTTAAAGGAAAAATACTTGCTACAAGCGCCACTGTGGATTTGTGTGGTGTTATGCTGCTGGATTCTGCCCATATACACGAACGGGATGCTGAATGGGAAAACAAGAGGCGATTAAGGGCTGGAAAGCCGCCTGTGAAGCCGCTGTACACCGTTCAAGAGGCTGCGAATAGTCTGGCTTATTTTCAAGGGGTTGTTTATAACAAAATCATAGATTTGGGAAATGGAATCAGGGTAAGGTTTCAGGATGCAGGGCACATACTCGGTTCTGCCATCGTTGAGATATGGGTAAAGGACGATACGCACGAAAAGAAGCTGATCTTCTCCGGCGACCTCGGCCAGAAGAATTTGCCATTAATCAAAGATTCTACACCCATCGATGAAGGGGATTTTGTATTTATCGAATCAACGTACGGTAACCGAAAACACAAGGGAATGACAGAAACTATTGATGAATTTGCCCAGGCGGTATCGGAGTCTCTGAAAAGCGGCGGCAATGTGATTATTCCCGCCTTTGCCGTGGGACGGACGCAGGATATTCTTTATATCCTGAATAAATTATCCAGGGAGGGGAAATTAAACCATCTTCGGGTATTTGTAGACAGCCCCATGGCCATGCAGGCTACACGTATTACGTTAAAACATCCTGAATGCCTTGATAAAGAAACCCTGGAACTCGTGAAAACCGGGCAATTCCCCGGGAGTACGCTTACCTTGAAGTTTACGGAATCAGTTGAGGATTCAATGGCAATCAACAGGATAAAGAGTTCGGCCATTATCATATCTTCGAGCGGAATGTGCGATGCGGGCCGCATCCGGCATCATTTAAAGCATAACCTCTGGCGTCCGGAATGCAGCGTCATTTTTGTGGGTTATCAGGCTGAGGATACTCTGGGTCGGCGAATTGTTGAGGGAGTTAAAGAGGTGAGGATATTAGGGGCAGAGATCGCTGTGAATGCCAGAATTTATACTATCGGTGGTCTCTCGGCCCATGCCGACCGCGATGAATTGCTGGACTGGCTAGGCAAATTCAAAAAGAAGCCCCAGCGTGTTTTTGTGATGCACGGCGAAGAAGAAACCGCCCTGGGTTTTGCCGAAACAATTCGGAATCAGTTAAACATGGAAGCCTATGTACCCCGTGGCATGGAAGAAATCCAGCTATTATAGGCGGTATATACCTGCAAACAAATTATCCACCTCAATTTAACCATCTATTTTGTTACGAAAGAACAGGGAAAAAAGGAGGCTGATACAATGAAAGTAGCAGTACTTGTTGAAGACCAATATCAGATTTTAGAGGTTTGGTATCCTTACTTACGCTTGCGGGAGGAATGTATAGAAACGGTATTTGTCGGTACCGGCAAGAAAAAGGAATACGGAAGTAAAGAAGGTTATCCTGTGCAAGAAGAACTTTCAATAAAAAAAGCAAATGCAAGTGAATTTGATGGGGTTATCATTCCCGGTGGATATGCCCCTGATATTTTGAGGCGGTACGGGGAAATAAATACCTTTGTAAAGAATATGCACGAACAAGGGAAACTTGTTGCTGCAATTTGTCATGCTGGCTGGGTATTAGTCTCGGCAGGTATATTAAAAGGGAAAAAGGCGACCTGTTTCCATGCAATAAAAGACGATGTTACAAATGCAGGTGCTGAGTTTATAGATAACGAAGTCGTTGTTGATGGTAACCTGATTACCTCACGTAACCCTTATGATCTGCCTGCATTTTGCACCCAGATTATAAAATTTCTAAGAGAACGAAAGTAAACGTAAATCTGTGTAATTCCGTGAATATTCGTGGCAAATTACCACTCTTTATCGAATCTTTACGGTTACTGACTTCTTCAGGCAACCCGACTTAAAAGTGAGTTTGGCTGTTCCTTTCTTTTTCCCGGCAGTTATGGTAAATATGGTCTGGCCACTGGAGTCAGTAGCATTACTCGACGGTAAAACCGATACAAACTTTTTCCCGGCTGCATTAACCTTTGCAGTAACCGTCTCGCCTTCGACAGGGGAATCGTACTCACCTGTAACCGTTACCGTTACTTCACCACTCCCTTCCTTGATGAGTAACAGCTTGTCCGGAGACACGGTCATAGACCCTAAGCATTTCGAATCCAGGAATTGGGAAACGGTCAGTTTCACTTTATTTATCGAACGGGCATTATTGGCGTCTTCCGTGCCGGTAGCAAGACCGTCATAAGATACCTCCGGATTCGAAAAATAGCTGATCCTTGTTTCGCCATTGGTACAATAAGCCATTACCGATTTGTATGGGGCAAAACAGTATCCATATGAATATTCGAATACTCCACTGGTTGCATTTGCTTCTTCATGATCACAGCCCATATTGTGTCCCATTTCATGGACAAGTGTTTGGTCTGTACAATACATGTAACCGCTGCCATAACTAATCCTGCCTACCTGAATCACTGAAAAAGCATATCCTTCGAAGGCGCCGTTTAGCGAGGTCATCTGCCATGCCAGCCCGCACGTACCGTTATCGCTTGAAAAAACCCTTAATAAAGTGACCAGGTCTGCGCCCAATTTATTCCGTAAAGAAGCCACATCTGAAAAGGCGCTTTTCCCTGATGTTAAATCATTAAGGGCGTCATCCAACCCTCCACCGTCCTTATAATCAACCTCCTGAAGGCCAACAACCCGTGCAGCAAGGTTGACCTCGCTGTTTGTATAAGAGATGTTTGCCACACCTGCAAGGTAACTGATTTGGGCTATAAGTTCGTCGCCTGGATATTCCTCCGCAAAACCGCTGGTATACAGGACAAGCACGTCAAAAACCGAGCCGTCATCTTTCTTTGCAGAAGTAGGATAGTCCTTACTCTCTTCGTCGGGCAATATGCCGTAAGGCGGAACCAGGCCTCCGTCATCGATAGAAGCGGCTTTGTCAGGATCAAGCTTGAAAATTCGATGTACGTTAGAATTTCGGACTGGTTCTATTTTGTAAACCTCATCCCTTAGTTCAATGCGGCCAAAAAGGACATTGCCACAAACCGACATAACGATTGAACCGTCCAGATTTTCAGGCCTTCCAATCCATGTTACGCTTTCCTTCAGCCCTGAAAGAAATTTCGTACGCCTTGCAATAATACTGTGATCCAGGAAATCAATACGCACTTTTCCATATTCTTCGCTTTTGGATTTCAAAGGGGTAAGGTTAATAAAAACTTCCTGCTGATTGTCAGGAATTGCCACACCAACCTCCGCATCACCATTTGTGGACGTAACGAGAGTAAATAGGGAATCAATTTCTTCATCGCTGGCATGTACACTTAGAACCAGGGTAAAGATGAGAATTCCAAGAAACCACAATATATAAGCTTGAAAAATCTTATTTTTGAAATTATACATATTAATCATTTCCCTACGCTGTATCTTTATGATAACTTCGCAGGGTTAAACGTCCTCGATCGAACCGAAATATTTAGGTGATCTGATATTTTGTAACACTGTCACAAACCTTTTAATTGTTCAAAATGTTTAGAAAATGAATTATTGTCGAATATAAACTGAGAACTCTTTAACACATTCATTTATCGGTGTCAATAAAATACTGCTGTAAAAAATGTTTGTTTTAAACCTCTGAGAGATTTATAATTTATCGTTAAGGAAATTCAAAATCGCCACCAAGTCACCAAGATTTTTCTTTGTGCCTTTGTGTCTTTGTGGTAAAAGTAGCCGAAGGCTTAATTTAACCGGAGAGAAACCATCGAACACATCCACAGCATAGACTATTATCATATCGAAGACGAGCACGGCCATAAACATGAGTACAGGGCGCATGAACGAAAAAGACTCATCCTGACGAGCGCTATAACAGGCGGTGTCTTTGTCGTGGAGGTTATCGGGGGGATTATTACCAACAGCCTTGCCCTGATCAGCGATGCCGGCCACATGCTCACCCATCTGTTCGCCTTGCTGGTAAGCCTGTTTGCGTTATTCTTTGCCTCAAAGCCGCCAACGGAAAAAAAGACTTACGGGTTTTACCGCCTTGAGATACTGGCAGCCTTGTTTAATGGCATAACCCTTTTTATGATTTCTGTGTGGATTTTTTACGAGGCCTACCGGCGTTTTATGCACCCTGAAACCATTTCCAGCGGAAAGATGTTTATTGTGGCCATGGTAGGTCTGGTTGCCAATGTAGCCTGCGCCTTCATTCTTAAAGGTGGCGGTGATGAGCACGGGCACGGGCATGGGGACAGCTTGAATGTCCGGGCAGCCTTCCTGCATATGCTGGGCGATACCCTTTCTTCTGTGGGTGTAATAATCGGGGCAGGTATCATTTATTATACCAACTGGTTCATCGTCGACCCCATCATCAGCGTCATGATATGTGTACTCATCCTCATATGGTCTTATAAATTGGTGATGGAATCTGTTGACGTCTTGCTGGAAGCGACGCCGAAGGAAATCAACATTGACGAAGTTATTGAGAGCCTCAAACAGATTCAAGGAATTGATAATGCGCATGACATTCACATCTGGACAATTACCTCCGGTATGTATTCCATGAGCGGACACATTGATACAAAGGATATGCTGATCAGTGAGACTACCAGACTATCCAAAGAAATCAATCGCATCCTGGGTGAAAAATTTAAGATCGGACATACGGTTATTCAGTTTGGGTGCGAGTGCAAAATCAATAACGCACACAATACGCATACCGACCATAATCATAATCACATATAGATGTTAAAACGTCACATTTTTGGAGTCCAACCCATGATCAGGAGAAAAATATGATACTCAAATATGGGTGAACACTGTCACTGAGGTGGCGGCGCCATTTCAGGGTTTGGCGGGTAAGGTATGGACTCTTCACGACCTGTCTTTAGTACATTTCTTAAAGTCGCAAGGGTACTTTTTGCTTTGTGACTCATCTATCACAAGAGCTCCTAACCTCCATTCTTTTCAGCCCCATTCTGCCTGAGAAAAACGCCGTCCTTCTTCCAATAGTTAATTGGATAATTTTTTTGTTTTTGGTATCAGTCTCCCCCTCCCCTAGCCCCTCCCACCAGGAGCGGGGGAAACGATTCCTCCCCCCTCGATGGGGGAGGCCAGGTGGGGGTGCTGAATTGTTACTTTTTTTGAAGCTTAAAAACCAGGAGGCGTCTATGCAAGCAGAGAAGCAAGATATTTTAAATAGGCTGGCTCAGGCCGTAATCAATATGGACATAACTCGCGCCAATGAGGCTGCCGCGGAGGTTATAAGGTGTAAGATTGACCCTTATGAAGCAATAATGGACGGTCTTGCAAAGGGAATGGATAAGGTCAACGAATTATTCGAAAACGAGGAATACTTCGTTCCGGAAATACTTCTTTGTGCTGATGCCATGTATGCAGGAATCGAGGTGCTCAGGCCTTACCTGCCAAAGGAAGGCACGTGGAATAAGAAAAAGGTGGTCATTGGCGTCGTTAAAGGAGACACCCACGATATTGGAAAAAATCTGGTAAAAATCATGCTGGATAACGCAGGATTCGAAATGCATGACCTTGGCAGGAACGTTCCTTATGCAAAGTTTATTGATACCGCCGGAGAGTTGAAGGCCGATCTCGTCTGCCTTTCTACCCTCATGACCACAACCATGGACGGTATGCAAGTGATCATTGAAGACCTTAAGAAAGCTGGCATAACTTCCAGGGTCATGGTTGGCGGCGGGCCGATATCACCGGGATTTGCAAAAAATATTGGCGCAGACGGGTATGCAAAGAATGCGGCAGAGGCAGTAAGGGTTGCAAAAAGTTTATTTCAGGACGTTCATTTACCCCTGACATTTAAAACCCCGGAATTTGTAAGTGTGAGAAAAAATCATGGGGGTGTGCGATGACTTATAAAGATGAAATGACACCAAAGGAGCGGATGCAGGCAATCCTTCAGGGAAAGGCGGTTGACAGGCTTCTTGTAAGCCCCTTAATCCTTAACTTTGCATCAAGGAGTCTGAACATGACCGTCAGGGAGTTCTGTACCAGCGGGAAAAACATGGGGAATGCCAATATCGCATGTTTTAAACAATATCGGCATGACATTGTTTACATCTTTTCTACTACTTCAACGCTTGCCGAGGCTATGGGTACAAAGATGCATTTTCCCGAAGACGATGCGCCACAGGTAGAAACACCCTTCATTCAAACACGGGAAGACCTCAAAAAGCTTAAACCCGTAAACCCTGAAAAAGACGGAAGACTCCCTGTATACCTCGATGCGGTAAAGCGGTGCGTGGATGTAATTGGCAAGGAAGTCTTTATTGTGCCTGTCATAGGCGCTCCATTTACGACATCTGCGGCTCTGCGGGGAACTGAAACATTTATAAAGGAACTGTACACCGACCCTGAACTTGTACATACCCTGATGAAAGTTACCACTCAATCAGTCAAAAACCTTATTGACGCCTATGTAAAGGCGGGCGGTGTGCCGGTTACGGTTGAACCTGTTGCCACAGGCTCTATGATAAGCGAGAAGCACTTTCGGGAGTTTGTCCTGCCGTATCTGAAAGAGGTTTACTCGCATATTCACTCGTATAATCTTCCCGGCGTGCTCCATATCTGCGGAAAGACAAAGAGGGTGATACAATGTATGGCTGAAAGCGGGGCGGATATCCTGAGCATTGATAATATTGACCTTCTGGAAGCCAAAGAATTGGTAGGAGGGAAGGTATGTTTAATGGGAAACGTAAGTCCGGCGGACGGCATGCTCAAGGGAAACCCGGAGATCATAACCACTATGGTTAAAGAATGTATAGCAAAGGCTTCTGACAACCATCGTGGGTACATAGTAGCCACAGGCTGCGAAGTCCCCATAAAAACGCCCAATGAAAATATGGTCGCCTTTCTTGAAGCGGGAAGGCAATTTGCTCGACTTCCAATCAGTTTAAATTAGGTTGGGTTTTAAAAGACAAAAACCCAACGACTTGTAATTTTTTACCCACCCCTAAATCCCCTCCTTGGAGGGGACTAAGGGGTGGGTTTCCTCCCAGGAGGGGACTTCTTAAATTCCCCTCTTGAGAGGGGTAGGGGTGTGTTTATCCATTACATATTTTAAAAAGATTGAAATTCCTATGCATCAAGGGACCCACCCCTAACCCCTCCCAAGATGGGAATAATCAGCAAATTTTTTCTTTTAGCGATATTATGACTGAAAAAGAACGGCTCCTTAAAGCCCTCCTCGGCGAGAGTATTGACAGAACACCGGTCATCTGCCCCGGCGGGATGATGACTATGGCCAACAGGGAGATAATGATACGAACAAATTGTCGCTGGCCAGCGGTACACAGGGATGCGAAGAAAATGGCAGCGCTTTCGATTGCCATGCACGAAGAGACGGGGATTGAGAACCTTGGTATTCCTTTCTGTATGACCGTAGAGGCAGAGGCGCTGGGCGGAGAAGTGGAAGACGGTGACGAGATTACCACTCCCAGTATAGTAAATTATCCCCTTAAATCCGTAAGGCATTGGAGGGATTTGAAAGAGCTAAATCCTTATAAAGACGGCCGCCTTCCCACAATTCTTGAATGTATGGGGATATTAAACCAGAAAGTGCCGGATGTCCCCGTGCCGGGCAACCTGGTCGGCCCGTTAAGCCTTGCTACCTCTTTGATAGATGCGACAATACTTTTCAAGGCGCTCAGACGGGAACCGGAAGACGTCCACGGTCTGCTCAGATTTTTAACGGACAATAGTATCAGGTATGGCGAGGCGCTTATTAAGAGCGGCGCTGACCTTATCGTAATATCCGACCCTTCTGCAACGGGTGAAATTCTCGGCCCAGAATTATTCGAAGAGTTTGTGCTTCCCTATCTGAACATGATGATAGGCCGTATGCATATGCTCGGTAAACCGGTTATCGTCCATATATGCGGGAACGTAAGTTCTATTTACAAACCTCTCAATGAACTCGATTCTGAATGTATAAGTGTAGATTCAGTAGTAAACATGAAAGAAGTAAGGCATGCGATACCGGGGAAAAAGCTGATGGGTAACGTAAGCACCCTACTTCTGCAAAATGGTCGTGAGAACAACATACGTAAGGTTTCAAAAACCCTTTTAAATTTCGGCGTCGATATCCTTGCCCCGGCATGCGGTCTCAGCGCCAAAACCCCTGTCAGACATATAAAGGCTATGACGGAAGCAGCAAAAGGCGTTTAAAATGCAGGAAATAGAAATAACTTTTTATCCAATAAAAATCAGCGGTAGGGTGCCAAAAGGAATTACCATTCTGGAAGCAGCACGAAAACTCGGTGTCAATATCGAAGGCCCGTGTGGCGGTACGGGCAGGTGTGGAAAGGATCTGGTACAGATACGGACAAACAAAACCCTCGGTACAGTGCTTGCCTGTAAGACTATCATAGAAACTGATCTGGAAGTCATCATCCCATCCAATGAAAGGAAAACTCTTAAAATTGTTGAAGGCTTTTATGCAGAAGGTGACAGGAAACGCAACATCAATCCCTCTGTAAGAAAAGAGGTAGTCCACAATGGCAAGGATCTTTTTTCTACACATGTATTTGTTAACGATGCACTCGTTTCTATTGAAAAAGGTAACACTAAATCTGAAATCTATGGGATTGCTTTGGATATCGGTACGACAACGCTGGTTGCATCATTGGTTAACCTTTACACTGGCGAAGTGTTGAACAGTTCGTCAACCCTTAATCCATTGGTATACTATGGTCATGACGTCATGTCGCGAATTAAGTATTCCGTATCTCACAAAGACGGTCTCTTGCGGATGCACCATGAGATTGTATCAGCCATTAACGTTCTCATTCATCGTGTGACTACCGAAAGCGGTGTATTAGCCGAAAATATTTATCAGGTCATGGCAGCCGGAAATACCACCATGCAGCATATCTTTTTAAACAAAGAAATTAAAGGGCTGGGAGAATATCCCTACAAGGCTGAAACCCTTGACGCCGTTTCACTCCCTGCGAAAGAACTCGGCATGGGCATTCCAGAGTTTGCAATGATTACGACCTTTCCCGGTATTTCCGCTTATGTTGGAGGAGATATTGTTTCCGGGCTTGTAGCTATTCATCACTTCACGATGAATAAAAAAACAGATTTGTCAACACCGACTCCCTTTTGCGAAGGAAAAGAGCTTCCGGCTCTTTTCCTGGACATAGGTACTAATGGCGAATTGGCGCTCCTGCTGAATGACAGAACGATTGCAACGTCCACCGCAGCAGGCCCGTGCTTTGAAGGGATGATCATAAGTTCAGGCATGAGGGCGGGAGAAGGCGCAATCGAGCACATTACTATCGGAGAAGAGTTAATGATGGAAGTTATAGGCAACTGCCCGCCAAGGGGTATCTGTGGAAGCGGCCTGCTGGATATCGTCTCAGAACTCTTACGGGTAGGCCTGGTAAACTCAAGGGGACGGTTGCAGTGCAAAGAAGGCCTTGAAATACCTGAAAAATATAGAAAATATTTGTTTGAGAAAAACGGGAAACGTCATTTTCAATTATCGGATGGAGTGTCACTATCACAGGAAGACATAAGACAAGTCCAGCTTGCAAAGGCCGCCATCAGGGCCGGAGTGGATATTTTGCTTGCCACCTGCAACATCAAGCCGGAAGAACTGAAAACAGTTATCATTGCAGGGGCGTTTGGTTATCACCTGAAGGAGGAGAGTCTTTTCAGAACGGGTTTTTTGCCAGGGCTGAAAGAAGCAAGGCTGATGTATGTTGGAAATTCAAGTTTGGAAGGCGCAGTGAGGATGCTCCTGAATAAGGAATTGCTAAGCAAGTCGACTTGCATCGCCAGAACCACACAGGTTATGGAGTTATCTCAAATTCCGGAGTTTGAAAGTGTTTTTGTGAGAGAAATGCATTTTCTTTAGAGAGGAATAAAGAATGGAACTACAGCGTACGCAGAGAAAGAAACACAAAATATCTTTTCTTTCATCTATAAGAGGACATCTTGGTATTTACCTGTTTATTCATGATGGGCTGGTAAAGTGACTCATAACTCCCTGAATTTGCCTTCTTTAAAATCGGCAATAGCCTTCGCTGCAATAGCATCAAGCCTGCCTGACTTTACATCTTCTTCAAACTGTTTGTCCCATGCTGCGGCATCAAATTTTGTAAACCATATCCTAAACTGAGATAATTCTTTTGGGGTCAGATTTGATATTGCCTTTTCAATCTCTTGTATTGTTGCCATTTCAACTCCTTTTTATATCCCTAACATTTATTTTCATTCTATTGTTATACTTGCGTTAAGATATTGGAATTAATATCGTTTGTCAAGCCAAAACACCCTCATAAAACATGAGCAATGAGAGATTGTGATGTCTGGAACGTTTTATCTAAAAATATTTTTATTCGCGAATGTTAATGAATTTTTAGTTGTCTTTTCTATCTAAAATAGTATCCTTTAGATAAACATTTTTCAATTGGTTTCAATACTATGAAAACGGGTATAGCACATCTACCACTCCACGGTGGCAAGGCTCCGTCATGGCTTTTCCAGCGCATGAAACGCCTGGCGCGTGAAATTATTATCGCCATTGTCAGTGAATACGGTCCTCAGGAGCTGCCCAAAAGACTTTCTGATCCATTTTGGTTTCAGGCATTAGGCTGCGTGCTGGGATTTGACTGGCATTCGAGCGGTGTGACCACGACTACCTGCGGGGCTTTGAAGGAAGGCAT
>JAHFOY010000089.1 GCA_023261485.1 Planctomycetota bacterium | reverse complement strand
AAATTGAAACGACCAAGCGAGGCCCTTACGGAGGAGCCGTTGGATATTTCGACTTTTTTGGAAATATGAATACGTGTATCACCATTCGGACGATAGTTTTAAATGGTAACGACGCTTACATTCAAGCTGGTGCAGGGATTGTGGCTGATTCCGTTCCCGAACGTGAATATGAAGAAACCCTGAATAAGGCTAAAGGGTTATTGAAGGCAATAGAGATAGCGGAAAAATTACGTGTAGAGGACAATAAATAAAATGAGTATTGCCAGAATTTTACAGATTATAGGGATTATTCTTGTATTGGAAGCCCTTTATTTTGGTATTGCAAAAGATTCCATGAAGATGGAAGTTGTTTTTTTATTTATTGGTGGCATGATTTTTTATGTAGGACGTATTTTCGAGAAAAGAAGTAAATGACTTATAACAATGATGTAATATTTTGGTTATTATCATATCTGTCGCGATTAAAGGGGGACGCGCTAACCAATGTGTTTTTCTTCAATAATCTCTGCAGTGAAGGTGTAAATTTCCACATCCCCATATTTCCAAGAGTCGCTAGGTAAACCAGCTTTGCCTGAACAGCAGTGTGACAGAAACTCTTCCTTGCTCCATCCGGTTTCAGTGGCAACCTGTGGTAAAAAACAACCTATTTGGGACCCCATTTTTATAAATACACCGTGTTTGCCGAGCTCAAAATCAAGCGGATTTTGAATTAGCTTTAACGTTGATAATACAGATATCTCAATTTCGAGGTGTTTCAGTTCTGAGGGTTTGATACGATTGAATTCGAATCGAGGGTCTTCCGTTGCCGAAGAAATAGCCATCACTGAGACTAATTGATAAAGCGGTATGTCGGAAACGAAACGACCGATACAGCCGCGGAGTTGCCCGTGAGTTTTTAGGGTGACAAAAGCGCCTTGCTGTCCTTGAAGTTCTGGGTGATTACAGGTGACGTGCGGGATTGGTTGTCTTTTTATAGCGGCCTCAATACTTTTTCGCGCAATATCTAAAAGAATTTTTTTCGCCTGTTCATCCAATTGAATAAGCGCCTCTGTATCTTAATGTTTAAAGAATTCAATGTTGTCGCGCGGTAGACGGCGACTGGCAATTTACAACGGTGTGTGTAAACACACCGGTCGTCAACAGGCGTTGGCTCCAACCTGCGGTTGTTTTATATTAAAGAAGACGTCACGTTTTTTCTCCCTCATGAAATACGTCAGCAGTGAAAACGTAAAATTCCATGTTGTCGTCCTTCCATGCATCCTGTGATAGCCCTGCCTTTCGGCAGAGTTGGCAGAGGGTTTCTGTCCTGTCCCATCCTTGTTCATTGGCAACTTGTGGGAGAAATACGGCGCTGGCTTGTCCCTTGCGTATTACAATGCCTTCTTTGCCTACGATAAATTCATCCGGTCCGTTAATCTTTTTCATTTGGCTCAAAACTGAAATCTCGATAGTAATATCATTAATTTCCTTGGCTCCAACAGGACTAAATCGCCAGTCATTAGCAGAGGAGTTGATAGTGTTTTCGATTACTGCCTGAGAGAGGGAAACTCTGGGTATTATATGGCCAATACATCCACGTAATTCTCCGTGTTTTTTTAATGTCACAAACACCCCATATTTTTCATTTAGCCTGGTAGGAAGTGCATAGTCTGTTTGGCCAAGATTTGGAGGAACACCGGTTTTTGTATAGGTTTCCAGTGTGCTTCTGGCTAATGACAGCAGCAGTGATTTTTCTTTCTTGGTTAGGCTGAAAGACGAGTTGTCATCCAGTGTTTCGGCTTTTGGGAGATAGTGTCCGGATTTAGTCTCTAAAGGTTTGGTGAATAAAAAGGATGCATAACTTACAGAAAACGAAAAATCATTGGATTGATGTCCCGATGTGTCATAATTTAAAATTTCGCCTTGTGCTTCATTGGGCAATAGTTTTAGCAGTAACGCAATTGGAATAATACCGCAGGCATTTATACCGGTTTGTTTTCTGTACATCCTTAGCCCTTCAAAATCTTTAGAGAGAATTCTGTCGAAAGCGCCATAGTCCAAAGTGTGAATGTTTTTTTCTATATCCTTTTTGAATGGTACATAGCCATACCCCTCGCCGTAGTGCGTAAAATCGGAACTTACTACCACGAGTGTTTTATCATCCACTAACGGCCTGATAGCATCGGCAACTTGATCGTAGTCATTGTCTGTTAATATGCCTACCATAATAGGGACTACTTTAAATGTGCCAAGTGACGCTTGCAGGAAAGGCAGCTGGGTTTCAAGTGAATGTTCTCCCTTGAAGGCGCCTTCGTATGATCCAAAGAGATTAATGGTTTGACGGGAAGCATCAGGTTTTGATTCCTTGGATGCGTTGCGTAGCTGGTTGCAGGCATCCTCGTCTACAGGGATAACCCCTAAAGGTGTTTTAAGGTTTTTTACGTTAAGAATTGAGATGCCTCGAAAGCGTTTGCCGCCCATAAAATGGCTTGGTGCTAGTATGACGACCCTAGTAAAACCGAAGTCCCTGATAGCATTGTAGCTGTAAGCTGCCACCTGACCAGAATACTGATATCCTGCATGGGGGGAAATGATTGCGATAGGTTTTCCTTTTGGTTGTTGCTTGGGAATATTTTTAAGAAAGGTATTTATTTGGTCTTTAAGCGCCGTTTCGTTGCCAGGATAGAAACGCCCGGCTACTTGAGGTTCCCACACTTGTTGTTGTTCAGCTTCTGCAAGCAGTATTGATGGAGTTAATATGGCAATCGCGAGAGTTATTAACGAGAATAATGATTTCATAACATTTCCTTTATTTGAATAATTTTATAAGGATAAAACTTCCAACAAGGATTACTACAAAAGCTATGGAGATAATATTAAAGTATTTATCTATAAAATTCTTTATTTTCGGTCCAAAAAGGTAAACAAGCCCCGCTACGATAAAAAACCTACCGGAACGGCTGACAGCCGATGCAATAATGAATGTCCAGATGTTAATCTTGCACGCACCTGCTGCTATGGTAAAGACCTTATATGGGATGGGTGTGAATCCGGCAATGGCTACGGCTGCAAAAGCGTTGGCGTTGTACTTGTCTTTAACATAGTTAAATTTATCCGTTACACCGTAAAGATTAAGGATGGGCAGTCCTATATGCTCAAAGAATTGGTATCCGATAAAGTAACCGAAACAGCCGCCCAAAATTGAGCCTACCGAGCAGATTGCGGCATATTTGAAAGACTTTTTTGGCAGTGAGAACGCAAGCGCCATTAAGAGTACATCCGGCGGTATTGGGAAGAAAGAGGATTCACAAAAAGCTAATGCAAAAAGGGCTATAGACCCATAAGGTGTGTGCGCCCAGTGTAACGTCCAATCGTAAAGCCTTCTGTGTAAACCTGCCTTCTTCGCCTGAGGCAATTCAATTTGTTCTGTATGATTCATGCATGCTCCTTACTGTGAAACTAAACAGAGATTAGTTTTATGTTTTTCTGGAGTAGCATCGTAGCACAAACTCCATTTCCAGTCACTAATTTTTTATTACGATAAATTTTTTCCACGCCACATGAAGGGCTTTTACTTTTCAGATATGCTTTTTTGATATTGAAAAGTGTAACCAACCTTTCTGTTTCGGCTGTCCCTTTAATAAATTGTGCCGTGACATCGGTGTCAACCTCGTTGACTACCCATGACCTTCCTTCTAATACATCTTTTCCGTCACCATGGGTAATCCAGGCACGATATCTCGGCGTGGGTAATCCGCCAAGTTGTTCCGGACAAAAAGGGATAATGTTGGTGCTTTTTAGGGAAGAAATCAAAGGTTCGTTCACCTTTGATTGTCCGTCATACCGACAGTTCAGACCCAAAAGACATGCACTAACCAAAATCATGTGGTACAAAAGTGGTTTAAATGGGGAATGCAAAAACAGTTAACTATGGAAAAATTTCAACATAATGTCAGGTGAAAGTCAAGGGAAATCTAATTGCCGGTAAAGAGTTTTAGTTTGACAACAGGAAGCTTTTCGCTATAATAATAAGGCTTAATATTATAGAGGGATAATCTTTACATTTGGGAAAACAAGCACTTGCGTAGTGATAAAATTACAAAGGGTCTCGAACGTGTTCCGGCTCGGGCTCTATTATATGCAACAGGTCTTAGCAGGGAGGATTTAGGCAAGCCGTTTATCGGTATTGCAAGCAGCTTTACCGATCTTATCCCTGGTCATATACATATGCGGTCGCTGGAAAGAGCGATTGAAAAGGGGATTCATGCAGGCGGCGGGATTAGCTTTATCTTCGGTGTGCCAGGCATTTGTGATGGAATTGCAATGGGACATGAAGGGATGCATTATTCGCTTGCATCGAGAGACCTTATTGCCGATATCATTGAATGTGTAGTGAGCGCTCACTGTCTGGACGGGCTGGTAATGCTGACAAATTGTGATAAGATTACTCCGGGCATGTTGATGGGCACTGCCAGGTTAGACATTCCTGGGATTGTAGTGACCGCAGGTCCCATGATATCTGGGCGGTCTGGGAAACAAAAATTGTCTTTGGTAAAAGATACCTTTGAAGCGGTGGGAAGAAGGCGCAAGGGGGAGATTACTGACGATCAACTATCTTGCCTTGAGATGGAGGCGTGTCCAGGTCCTGGTTCGTGTCAGGGGCTTTACACTGCAAATACCATGGCGTGTGTGTCTGAAGCGTTAGGGATGTCGCTGCCCCGGTGTGCCGCAGCATTGGCGATTTCTTCCGAGAAGGAACGGCTTGCTTACAAGAGTGGGCAGCAGATTGTTGAATTGGTTAGAAAGGGTGTTACGGCCAGAAAGATTATGACTCGGAAAGCCTTTGAGAATGCCATTATGGTGGACATGGCGCTTGGCGGCTCTACAAACTCATGTTTACATATCCCCGCTATTGCGAAAGAAGCAGGAGTAGAAGTTGATTTAAAGTTGTGTGATGATATTAGCAAGAGAACTCCGCATATAACGAGTTTGCAGCCAGGGGGTGAATATTTATTAGAGGATCTATATTATGCGGGTGGTATCCCTGCTGTTATGAAACGTTTGTATAATGATTTAAACGATGGTTTATCAGTTAGCGGTTTAAGTATAAAAGAAATAGCAAAGAAAGCAGAAGTTTGTGACGAAGAAGTTATCCGGTCAAAAGAAATGGCATATCATAAGGAAGGTGGAATTGCCGTTTTGTATGGAAGCTTGTCGCCAAATGGTGCCGTGATTAAACAGAGCGCCGTATCCGAGAAGATGATGCAGTTTCGGGGTAAGGCGAAGGTGTTCGATAGTGAAGAAAATGCGATGAAGGCTATCATGAATTCAGAGATTAAAAAAGGCATGGTCGTAGTCATACGATATGAGGGACCTCGCGGTGGGCCGGGAATGAGAGAAATGTTGGCGCCTACAGCAGCGCTTGTTGGAATGGGTTTGGGGGAATCGGTGGCATTGGTTACCGATGGGCGTTTTTCCGGTGGTACCCAGGGGCCTTGTATTGGTCATGTGTCTCCAGAGGCAATGGTTGGCGGCCCTATTGCATTGGTGGAGGATGGTGACGAAATAGTCATAGACATACCAAATAGAAAATTAGATATAAATATTGCAGAAGAATTGCTCGCAAAGCGTAAAGCAAAATGGACGCCACCTAAGCCAAAGATAGCGAAAGGTTTGCTGGCCAGATATGCAAGATGTGTGACATCTGCGGATAAAGGGGCGGTGTTAGTAGCAGAATAAAAAAGGTCTTGCTGTGTGTGTTTTGCGTATTTAAAACCTTCTGTTAACAGGATTGCTACCCGGTGGTGTAATGGTAACACTAGAGATTTTGGTTCTCTCATTGGAGGTTCGAGTCCTCCCCGGGTAGCCATTGTATTTTATAGGCGTAATTTTGCATTTTTTATTGAATGTCGTGGATGATGGGAAACGCCACAGCGGTCATTCTTGCAGCAGGAAAAGGGACGCGAATGCGGTCTGCAAGACCCAAGGTGCTCCACGAGGTATGTGGGATTTCCCTTTTGGAATGTGTGGTCGAGGCTGTGCAAAATGCAGAAATTTCGCAGATAATTGTAGTTGTCGGAGATAAAAAAGAAGAAGTAAAAGATAGTCTTAAAGGAGTGTCTGTCGGGATTGTAGAACAGCAGGAGCAATTGGGAACGGCACATGCCGTTCTGTCTGCCAGGCATCTTCTTGCCGGTCTCGCGGATGTCGTTGTGGTATTAAATGGTGATGCTCCTCTCGTTAAGCCTCAAACGCTTAAAAGACTGATTGCGGTAAATGCAGAGGCCGATGCAGACGTGGCATTATTAACGGCTTTTTTAGACAGACCTGAAGGATACGGCAGGATTTTCAGAGATGCTGGTGGGCGTATAAAAGGAATTATTGAAGAGAGTGAGGCAAGCGCAGAAGAATTACAGATCAAAGAAATTAACGTAGGTATGTATGTTTTTAAGATAAAGTCCCTTTTGGAGGGGTTAAACGAAATTGCACCGCGCAATAAAAAGGGCGAGTTTTATTTGACTGATATTATTTCGGTCTTTTACCGTAAGGGTAAGAAGATTGAGTGTCTTGCGGGTACAAATACTGCAGAGGTGTTAGGGATAAACACCCAGAAGGAATTGGCGACTGTCAACCAAATAAGACGCGATGAAATTGTACGTTATTTTATGGATAGAGGTGTAACCGTTATTGATCCCGCGAGTACGTTTATTGAAAGCCGCGTCGAGATTGGTGAGGGGACAAAGGTGTATCCTTTTACTTATATTTGTAAAAATGTAGTTATTGGCCAACGATGTTGTGTCGGTCCTTTTGCGTATATAAAGGCAGGCACTAAGATAGAGGATGATGTGGAGGTTTCTAATATGATGGACAAAGCAGGGCTTTTTTCTAGGATAGAAGGGTAGATATGGATAAAAAAAGAAGGCTGGAGGAGATAAACCACTTAAAGATTTTTTCGGGAAATGCGAACCCCTCTCTGGCAAAGAAAATTTGCGAACATCTGTCGCTTGAATTGGGAAATGCTTATGTAGGCCGGTTTCCCGATGGCGAAATTGACCTGAAAGTAAATGAGGATGTTCGGGGTGCGGACGTGTTTTTGGTGCAACCGACGTGTCCCCCTGTTAATGAGAATTTGACGGAACTGCTTATATTTATAGACTGTCTGAAAAGAGCATCGGCTGCGCGTATCACAGCAGTGTTGCCATATTATGGTTATGCAAGAAAAGATAGAAAGGACGAGGGGCGAGTCCCTATAACCGCGAAATTAGTTGCGAACATTATAACTGAAGCAGGCGCCGACCGTGTGCTTACGGTCGATTTGCATGCGGCTCAAATTCAAGGTTTTTTTGATATCCCTGTAGATCATTTGTTTGCATTTCCTGTGATATCAAAATATTTTGAAAAGTTGGCTTCTGCAGACCTGGTGGTGGTAACGCCGGATGTTGGGGGTATAAAACTGGCCAGAAATTATTCCAAGAAATTGGGAATAAAGATGGCTATTGTAGATAAGCGAAGGGTAGGGCCGGAAGAGACAGAAATTGGATTTGTAATAGGAGACGTAGCAAATAAAAACGTGGTAATGATTGACGATTTGATTGCCACGGGAGGTTCGATTGCCCAGGCAGCTAATGTGCTCAAAGAACGTGGCGCAAAAGATATTTATGTGGGCGCTACTCATCCTGTATTCTGTGGCTCTGCAGTGGAAAAGCTGTCCGCTGCGCCGATTAAGGAAATTATAGTAACCGATACGATACCTCTTTCTGAAAAGGCAAAAGGATTGGGCAATAAAATAAAGGTCTTGTCTATTTCTGAACTTTTAGGAGATGCGATTATGAGAATTCACCGGCATGAATCGGTTAGTTCTCTGTTTGTTTAATAAATTTTGTTTTTGGGAGTAAAATAGATGAAAATCTTGGAATTAAAGGCGGAAAAAAGAACAACAAAGGGTAGTAAGGCAGCTAAAAAGCTGAGAGAAGGCGGACAAATCCCAGCTATAGTATATGGGCATAAACAGGACAATGTTATGCTTTGTCTGAATGAACACGATTTTAATCGTATCCTTCATACCGGGACAAGGATGGTCAATTTGACGTTTGATAATAAAAAAGAATCTGCACTTATAAAGGATGTTCAGCATGATAGTATTTTAGACTCTGTGCTTCATGTGGATTTCTCGCGGATTGATTTGACTGAAAGAGTAAAACTGCGGGTACCGATTGAGTTGCACGGTGAGTCTATAGGGGTGAAAGAAGGCGGTGTGTTGACCCATGTTATGAAAGACATAGAGATAGAATGCCTTCCGACTGCTATCCCTGAGAAAATAAAAATAAGCATATCTGAACTGGGACTGGGTAAAGCGATTCACGTTAAGGAATTGCCCGTACTGGAAGGTATTCAGTATATATCGGACCCAGAATCAGTTGTTACATCCGTGCACCAGATTGTAGAGGCAAAAGCCGTATCGGAAGAGGAATTACTGGCCGAGCCGGAAGTAATTACCAAGAAGCCAAAAGAAGGAGAAGAAGAAGAATCTGCGGAGTCTGCAAAAAAGACTTAATAATGTGGTATGTGCTAAATGAAAATTATTGTTGGTCTGGGCAATCCTGGGGAAAAATATTTGAAGACGAGACACAATTTGGGTTTTATGGTAATAGATCGGCTTGCACAGCAACTTGAAATGGAGTGTTCTCGAAAGAAATTTCAGTCCCTCTTTTGTAAGAAGTCTGTGGAGCAGGAAAAGATTGTCCTGCTAAAACCTCAGACGTTTATGAATTTGAGCGGGATTGCCGTGAAAGAAGCCGTGGATATGTATAAATGCTCGCTGCAGGATCTAGTGGTCATATGCGATGATCTGGACATGCCCCCGGGGAAAATACGCATTAGACGCAGTGGCGGGTGTGGGGGGCATCGGGGGCTGGAATCTATAGCAGACCGCCTGGGTTCTACAGATTTTTCCCGTTTAAGAGTTGGGATAGGGCGACCCGCGAATGGAGATCCGAGTGATTATGTCCTCTCCGCATTTTCTAAAGAAGAAGAGCTCTTGAAAGAAGAAGCTATTGAAGATGCCTGTCAGGCCTTAAAAACATGGATGTTTGAAGGTGTTGAGGCTTGTATGAATAAATTTAATTGACCTTTTGGTGTGTATATAAAGGTATAAAATAGTTTTGTATTTTATAGTATAAATGTCAAAAGTAGGAGGAATAGAATTTGAGGATGTACGAAGGGTTGTTTTTAATTGATAATACCCATGCCAATACAGAGTGGGATAATGTGGTCAAACACATTCAGGACATTCTGCAAAAAAACGGTGCAGAGATACTAAAAACCGAAAAGTGGGGCGAAAAAAAATTAGCATATAAGGTCAAAGGTCACAAGCGCGGGACATACCTGTTGATCCATTTTAATGCTAAAAATTCAGCTATCGTAACGATCAGAAGGGATTTCCAGCTCTCTGATTATATTATACGCTTTTTGATTGTAAAAGACGATAAGATTGAAGATTTATCTCAGATAGGCGCGGTTGCGCCAGTGGCAGAAAAGGACGTTGATAAAATACCTGAGATACCGGTCGTGGATTTATTGGAAGAAAGCAATGTGTCTGTTAAAGTTGCAGAAGAAGCATAGGATTTTAAAGACGCAGTCCGTACTTTGGGGTTCAAAAAACCTGACAAAATTTCTATAAAAATGAATTTGTAAAGTAATTGTCAAAATGGGTTTTTTAATGGGAGTTTAGGTATGGCAAGTCTTAATAAAGTGTTTCTTATGGGAAATCTCACGAGAGATCCTGAGCTGAGATATACCCCGGCAGGATTGGCGGTTGCAAGCTTTGGAATAGCGATCAATAGGGCTTGGACAGCTAAAACCGGGGAACAGAAAAAAGATGTGTGTTATGTTGATATCAATATCTTTGGGCGAAGCGCGGAAGTTGTAGGCGAATACTTCAGTAAAGGGAATCCGATTTTTATTGAAGGGCGTTTGCAGTTTAATCAATGGGAAACTAAGGATGGACAAAAACGAAGTACTCTCCGTGTTGTTGCCGATAATTTCCAGTTTATTGGAGGAACGGCTAAACGTCCCGGTGGAGAAATGGGCTCGTCATCCAAAGAGGGTAAACCACCTGACATGATACCTGAAGATGCCAATCTGGATATTAACAATGAAGAAATTCCATTTTAGTATTGTTTCATAGAATTTTTATAGAAGGATAAATAATGTATGAGTAAAAAAAAGTTTAATAAAACGAGTAAGTGTAGGTTTTGCAGGATGGGTGTAGATGAAGTAGACTACAAAGATTCGATACATTTACCGAAACTTGCAACTTCTCAAGGAAAACTTTTTTCGAGAAAACGTTCTGGGAATTGTGCCCATCATCAGCATTCAGTGAAGGTTTCTATCAAAAGGGCGAGATTTATGGCGCTACTTCCGTATGTGGCCTAGGAGGATATAATCATGGAATTGTTATTGAAGAAAAATGTAGATAAACTCGGCCGGGTTGGCGATGTTGTGAAAGTAAAAGAAGGGTACGCCAGAAATTATCTGCTGCCCAAGGGGTTGGCAACGAATGTTTCTCCTGCCAATTTAAAGCAGATAGAAAAAGAAAAGATAAAGATGGAACTGCAACTGAAGGAAGAGAGAGACCGGTTGTCGGGGGTATTGGAAAAACTTTCTACGGCTTCCTGCACAATCCCTGCAAAGGCAAACGAAGAAGGCAGGCTCTTCGGTTCTATCACGTCCGCTCAAATCGCAGAGGCATTTGGAAGGGAAGGATATCCTGTAGATCAGGAGATGGTAAAATTGGATAGTCCAATTAAAGTCTGCGGTGAGTTTGAGGTCACGATTGCCCTGAATATAGAAATGCAAACGAGGTGTAAGGTAACAGTTGTGAATGAAGATGTGGTTCAGCCAGAGAAGGCCTAGTTTCTTTTTAAGGTAGTGACTGATGGTTGTTGAGTCCATACTTGAACGCACTATGCCTCAAAGCATTGAGGCTGAGATGAGTGTCCTGGGTGCAATGATACTGGATAACGAGGTTATTAGCCTGGTTATACCATTATTGAATAAGCTGAGTTTCTACAAAACGGCGCACCAGGAACTATATCAGGTAATTGTTGAAGTCTATGATAAGGGGCAGCCGATTGATTTGGTTGTTCTCAGGGAGGAACTGAAAAAGCGTTCGCTGCTGGAAAAAGTCGGTGGTGTGGAATACTTGATGGAATTGGAAGAGTCCGTCCCTACGATAGGAAATGTAGAATATTATGCGAATATAGTACGTGAAAAAGCTATAAAAAGAAATCTGATCGAGGTTGCAGCTACCATACAAAAACAATCCTTCGAAGAGTCCGCAGATACCGAGCAATTGTTGGATGCCTCGGAAAGGGCTATCTTTGATATAACCCAGAAGAAATTTAATACAGCATCGACAAAGCTAAACGAAATCCTTAAAGAAACATTCAGCCGCATTGAAAATCTCCATGACAGACAAAGCAGACTGACCGGATTGTCTGCCGGATTTTATGACCTGGACGATATTACTTGTGGATTGCAGCCATCGGAACTTATTATCGTTGCTGCAAGGCCGAGTATGGGGAAGACGAGCCTTGTGCTGAACATTGTTGAACACGTTGGTGTGGTCGAGAAGAAGCCGGCCGTAGTATTTTCCTTGGAAATGTCAGCACAGCAGGTGGCGCAGAATATGCTTTGCTCGCA
>JAHFOY010000008.1:38715-50178 GCA_023261485.1 Planctomycetota bacterium | reverse complement strand
CGTTCTGGGTTTTGCTTTGTATTGGTGCAGGTATTGGTTTAGGGGAATTCGCGCCTGAGGTTGCTGTAAGGTTGGATACTTTCGCAATATATCAAGTATCCATTCCTATCGCTATTTGCCTGTTTTTTATGATGTATCCCATTATGGTGAAGATTGATTTTGCAGAGGTACTAAAAGCAGCAAAAACTCCAAAACCTGTTGCTTTGACCTTATTCATCAACTGGGCAGTGAAACCTTTTACTATGTATGTAATTGCCTTCTTCTTTCTGGGATACCTATTTAAGGAATTCTTACCCGGAACCGAAATCATTAAGTCCGGACAGGAAGTGGAGCTGTGGAGAAGTTACATCTCTGGCACAATTCTCCTGGGAATTGCCCCGTGCACCGCTATGGTATTAATGTGGAGCTACCTGGCAAAAGGGAACGACGGCCTTACCCTGGTAATGGTCGCCATAAACTCACTTAGCATGCTGATACTCTACGCACCTCTCGGTGGGTTCCTGCTGGGTGTAAACGCAATGCCGATTCCGTGGCAGACGATGCTGTTTTCCGTGTTGATTTATGTGGCATTGCCCCTGATTGCAGGTTACTTCTCACGAAAGTGGCTGATTAAATCCAAGGGGTTTGAATGGTTTAATACACGGTTCCCACATTGGCTTACCCCGGTAAGTATCATTGCACTCCTTTCAACGTTGGTGCTTTTATTTTCTTTCAAAGGGGAAATTATATTGAAGCATCCCTTAACGATAGTATGGATTGCCATACCACTTTTTATTCAAACAATATTCATCTTCGCGCTGGGATATGGTTTGGCCCGATTACTGAGGCTCTCATATGAAGATGCCGCCCCTGCAGCAATGATAGGCGCATCCAATCATTTTGAGGTTGCAATCGCAACGGCAGCAATGCTCTTCGGATTATCTTCAGGTGCGTCACTCGCAACGGTGGTGGGTGTCCTGATTGAGGTGCCGGTAATGCTCATGTTAGTTTCAGTTTGTAAAAAAACGTGCCATGTATTCAAAGAATGCCATTTAGATTTACCACAGTGTAAAACTCTACCCTATACTGCAAAAGAAAAAGGTACTTTATGAAGAAGAAGGTATTGTTTATCTGTACCCATAATTCTGCCCGTTCGCAGATGGCGGAGGGGTTGCTCAAGGCATTTTATGGAGACCGTTACGAAGCATACAGCGCCGGAACACAACCGTCAAAGGTTAATCCTTACGCTATTAAAGTGATGGCAGAGATTGGCATTGATATATCAACACACCAGTCAAAAAATGTGGATGTTTTTCATGGAATGAAATTTGACTATGTGGTTACCGTTTGTAGTCAGGCAAAAGAGAAGTGTCCTTTCTTTCCAGGAGGAGATGAGTATCTGCATAGTGATTTTGATGATCCTTCCCAGTTTAAAGGAAGTGAAGACCAAAAACTTGCTGTTTTCAGGCAGGTAAGAGACGTTATCAAAGGCTGGATTGAAAAGACGTTTGGCGGGGAAGATAAAAGGCCAATGATATCTCGGATTTTTTCGAGGACAAAAAAATTGAACTGGTGTATTGAACCTTATGAGTATGTGATTTCCTAAAAGACTGTAGCATTCATGGTGGTTTCATATGCGTACGCGTCAGATTTTCCCGCCGTTGAGCATTCCTGTCAATAATAAATATTTAACACAAAATTAACATTTCCTTAACATTCGAACTTTAAACTAATAATGTGATTTACAAGGGAAATGATAACGGCAGAGGCAGAAAAGCACATTGAGCAAATTGTTGCAGCATTGCGCTATTAGATAATCCTATGTCAAAAGAAAAAATCCTTGTGGTAGATGATGAGCAAGACCTCGCAAAATTAATCCGCTATCATCTTGAAAAAAACGGCTATAAAGTAATATCTGCCGATAACGGTGAAGATGCGCTGTTCCTGACCAGAAAAGAAAGACCGGAGCTTATCATATTAGACCTTATGTTGCCTGGAATTGATGGTCTTGAGGTATGTAAAAAATTAAAAGCAGACCAGGCGCTTTCTAATACTGCGATTATCATGTTAACCGCAAAAGGGGAGGAGGCCGACATAATCACGGGCTTGAAACTGGGCGCAGACGGTTATATGACAAAGCCCTTTAGCCCGAAAGAACTTGTAGGGCGTGTACAAGCAGTCATCAGACGAACAAAAACTGTTTCGACAACAAAAGATTATATTGAAATAGATGGCCTTACAATCGATTTGTATAAACACGAGGTAACCATAAAGAATGAACCCGTCCCGTTGACCCTCACAGAGTTCAAGCTGCTTCACCAACTTGCCGGCAAGCCTGGACGAGTATTTACACGAGATCAATTACTTGATGCGATTTCTGGACATGAAACATTTGTCATTGACCGCACAATAGATGTACACATCGCCTCCCTAAGAAAAAAATTAAACGTCTTTGCAAGCCGTATAATCACGATACGTGGAATTGGCTATAAATTCAGGGAGTAACTGGAATGTTTAAAATAAATTATTCCGGAAGATTTAACACAAAATTAACCATCTCTTCATACTGCTTTAATATTCAAAGGTTATATTCATTGCTGTAGTGCCTTCAAAGACCTGTGAAAAATAAATAGTGCAAAATTAAGAAAGGAGTTGAAGAAACGATGATAATGAACACGTTTTTTGTTTGTCCCAATTGCGGCAACGATAAAGAATTTCGAATCTTTACGAGCAGCTTTCGAGACATTAAACAATCCCCCGAACTTGGAATGCGCATAGAGGAAAGCGACGTCCTTCCAAATTTAAGAGAAACGGATACGTATGTTGAATGCAAGCTCTGTTTTCAAAGATTTGAACGAGGCTACGTCGCTTCCGTTGGGAAAAAATATATCAAAATAACACAACGGCTTCAAAAGACAAGACACACCTCTCTTGGACTGGATATCTATCATGTAGACGGAAAATAATTCCGATGTAATTTGTGATGCCTTTTATCTTTTTCTAATATCCGGAATTAGCCCTAAACTTAACATAAAATTAATAATCCCTTAATATTCCATTAACATTGGAATTTTATACTTCTTGTAGTTTTACGTAAATTACCTCTCATGTAAATCACTGGTAAGGACAACCGGACCCCCATGTGGGAGAGTGGTTTCCTCCCTCTCCCGCAATTCTTAAATTGTGAAAAATATAAAACATAAACAAAACTGAGGTGAAATAGTATGAATATATATACGGAATTTCCCGATTCAAGAATTATGAAAATCAAAGACGGTGAGGCTATCATCAAAGAAGATACATGGCCTTACTATGTTTATGTCCTAAAAGACGGCAAGGCCAGGGTATTGAAAAACGCTGCCGGAAGGCAGGTGCTGATTGGCACATTAACAAAAGGCGATACCTTTGGGGAAATAGACTGCCTTGTGAGGACAAAAAGAACCGTTTCGGTAATAGCAGACGGAGACGCAGTAGTGGAAATAATCACAAGAGATACCTTTATGGATTTTGTTGACAAATTGCCACGGAGTGAACGAATCAGGCTGAGTACCATGGCTAGTGACTTCACAAGCATTGCAGAGATTTACAGTCGTTTGATTGTTCTATTACAAGACATGAATGCTAAAACGAAAATGCTCGGTGCAGAAACCGTTGAAATAGACGATAAAAAGATGCCGGAGTTTATGCGCCATGTGGTTACCGCGATGGATAGACGGTACGGTATAGCAGTTAAAGGGATCAACAAACTGTCGTTCCAACTCGAAGAGAAGCAGACGGGACTGCTGGATAATTAATATGCAGCAAGGATCGTTTTGTGTGCTTACATAAAGGATTTTTTTAGAACATACTAAAAATGAAAGGAGGTTTGGGGGTTCAAGGAAATCAGATTTGAATGAAATGGAGGGCGGACTGAAAGCAATGTCCGTTAAGCAGGTTACAAGTAAAGAGTAAAGGAGAAATATATAATGAAAAATATAAAAAAGACAGCCGTAGGGATGCTGATAGCCCTTTTCGTGGCTGGCACCGCCAGTGCGGCCACTGTAACGGTATCGAAAAATATCACCGCTTCCACGACGTGGACTGCGGACAACGTCTATAGGCTGGAGGGTCAGATATACGTTATGCCGGGAGCGACCTTGACCATCGAGGCCGGCACGGTTGTCGCGAGCGACCCCGATGCCGGGGGTAGTCTGGCTGTGACACGCGGCGCTAAAATCTTCGTAAACGGCACCAAAGACAACCCGGTCATTATGACCTCCACCAATGATGTGGCGACCTGGACACCCGACGCCGGCCACCCCAGCGGCGGCAACCCCAAAACCGGGAAGTGGCATGAGGGCGCCAATGAGTGGGGCAATCTGACGATCATGGGTAAAGGATTGATTTCAGCTTCTCATTACGGAGGGCTTCAGGTGGGTGACAACACAAAGGATCCTTCGGGTTTAAATGAGAAGCAGATGGAAGGTTTAACAAATGCTGATTACTCGTTGTACGGCGGAGCCGATGACAATGACGACAGCGGTTCGATCAGCTATCTGTCGCTGCGTTACGGCGGTAAAGTGATCGGTCTCGGCAATGAGCTCAACGGTCTGTCGCTGGGCGGTGTCGGTCGCGAAACCGATATCGATCACGTTGAGATCATGAACAATGTGGATGATGGTATTGAAATCTGGGGCGGCACGGTCAACCTGAAATATATCAGCATTTGGAACGTCGGCGACGACAACTTCGACGTTGACGAGGGCTGGCGCGGCAAAGCCCAGTTCCTTTTTCTCGTTCAGGGCTACAGCATCGATGCCAAACAGGGTTCCGGTGTGGGTGACAACTGTTTCGAAACAGACGGTGCGGAAGATTCAGACGCACAGCCGGTAACCACGACCACGATCTATAATGCCACCGTCATTGGTAATCCGATTGACGGGGATGGCGCAACAGTCTGGCGCGACAACGCCCGTGTCCAGTATCGCAACTGTATATTTATGGACTGCGGAGAAAAAATTGTCCGACCTGACAACAAAGACGGCGACGGCGCCAATGGCTACGGCTACAATGGCACGCTGTCGTTTGCGGATACGTGGACGACGGATTACACTGTTACTTCGACGGTTAATGCTTGCATCGGGTGCTCGGTTGGTGACTTCAACCACGCTGATACACTCTACACGGTTCAGACTTCCGGCAAACTCGCTGAAATCACGGACAGTGTGTTCTTCAGCAACCTTTACAAGGACGCCTACACTGATTCGGATACGTATGGCGTAACTGTTAATGGCGGCAGTAATCCGGACAAGAACAACGTGGTCATTTCCGGCTCTGATTCGAAAGACGCTCCGATTAAGAGCATTACTCGTGGCAACTTGTTTACTTCTACTTCAGAAAAATTAGGTGTCTTACCTGTTAAATCAATTGATCCGCGTCCTGCAAATGAGGCTCTTACCAGCGCCGATACAGCTATTTCCGACGGGTTCTTCACACCGGCTTCGTATCGCGGCGCTTTCAGCGCCGATGAAAACTGGCTGCAAGGCTGGACGGCTGCGGATGCCTACGGCATGATCGTTAAAGTAGAAACAAGTCCTACACCGACCCCGGAGCCATCGCCAACACCTGCAACAACGCCGACAGTACAGCCGACACCAACACAAACATCGTCTCCTGAGACGATAACGGTGTCGCCGTCAAAATTAAAGCTGAAAGTGAAAAACAGCGCTGATGTCACAGTAACACTAACAGATGCAGATGGTAATGCTGTTGAAGGCGATACGGTTACTGTGAAGTTAAGCAGGAAGAATAAAAAATACATAACTGTCTCTTCGGAGAGTGAGGTAACGAATGAGAATGGTGAGGCGGTATTTACCGTTAATGCAAATAAAAAAGGTAACGCAGAAATAACATTTGAGGCTGATGGATTGAGCACAAAGCTGAAGGTTAAGGTGAAGTAATAATTATTTTTTGTCAGTAATAGAGTAGGTGAGATGAAGCAGGTAGTGGCAAGGCGAGCCTTGCCACTACTCTGTTGTTAGTAGCTGAAGGTTTAATTAAATGCACAGGAATTTCAAAGTAAGAATGTAGCGCGGGATTTATCCCGCATAAGCGACATAAATGTCGCGCTACAATAAAAGAAAAAGTCGCTGCCAAAGGCAGCCTAATTTAATCCTTTTTTAAAACAGTCTGATTGCATCGCCGCTGCAATCATTTATTTGTCAAAACGGTGAGCTAAGAATGATACTAAAATTAAAAATATGTCTTTTGTTAACTGTCTCCGTATTTTTCTTGTTTTCTGCCGGTTGCGGCAAACAGGACAGAACAGATGCTGTTACACAACAGAACTCAGTCATAGCCGGCTCCTTAACGGATAAGACTCTTGCGGCTTATCAAAGCAAATTGCTCAACCTTGCTTTTGAAACGGCATCGGCAATTCCGGCTACACCGCACATCAAAGACCGTTCGCGGGCGCAGGAGAAGGTCGTTACGACATCTCTTGAACTGGATCAGCCGCGGCGGGCGCTTGATCTTATTGAAAGGATTGACAACTGGCGCCGTGGGGCAGGCTATTGTGACCTTGCTTTTTATTATGCCAGGCACGGCTATGCCAACGAAGCGCAGCAATACTTGAATCTCGCCGTTGAAACTTCTGAGTCAGCAGAAGACTGGCGCAGAGACCAAATCAGAGTAAAGATTGCCAGTACCTACACCTTGCTGAGACAGACCCTGCAGGCCGATCAATTTGAAACGGGTGTAGCAGATTCTGAATCGGGCAAAGTCGCCGGGGTGAAGGCAATGATTGCCGGCGAAGATTATTTTGACGAGCAAATGAATGCGCTGGACGCATTAATTGCGCCGGGTAATTTTGACATCGTGGAAAATGCGCTGAAGGCGTGCGCCAATCTCTTTAACCGTTTTTATGACGACGCAGGGCGGCGTTTGATGGCGGAAGATAAAATTAAAACCTCCTGGGGCAAATTGCCGGTTTTTAAGCGGATTGAACTGCTGACGGAACTGGCCGGATTTGCGTTGGATCATGCGGATCAAGCCAAGGCGCTTGAGCTGGTTAACGAAGCACAGTTTTTGATGGATAGTGCAAAATGGCCTCCGGAATACCGTATTTCTCTGATATCGAAATTAGTCAGACTGCGCTTCCTGGCTGGCGACAGGCAAAAGGCCCGAACCGAAGCGGACGCCCTGCTCGCACTCTTCGATTCGCAACGGAATAAGATTGTGGACATCAGCCGGGCGGGAGCGCTTCGCCCCCTTGCGGAGGCGTATCAGTCAATGGGCGACACGGCGGCCGCACTGGCGATTTATAAACGGGCCGTTGAAGAAGGCGTTGAAAATCCCAATTCCAGACCACGCGCCGAAGATTTGTCCGCCACCTGCTGCTCGATGGCCTTGCACGGCGTAGAGCCTGACGCTGAACTATGGGCCAGAATTCTCCAGATTAACAAAGAGTTGGGAGATCCGTGGTAAACATGAAAAATCTGCTGCATATTCTCTGCACACTTGCAGTTCTTTTGCTGGTTTCAACTAAAGGATATTGTGCTGACCTTCAGAAGGGTTGGAATGCATTCAATAACGGAGACTATGCGGCAGCTTTTCTGGAGTGGAAACCTCTTGCCGAACAAGGCGATGCCAAAGCCCAGTTCCTTGTGGGCGCGATGTATTCCGAAGGATCGGGCGTTCATCAGGACCATAAAGAAGCAGCCAAGTGGTGCCGTCTTGCCGCCGAACAGGCATACGCCCCGGCTCAGAATAATCTGGGATTAATGTATTACGACGGACAGGGTGTAATTCAGGACTATACCCTGGCAAGGAAGTGGTTGCAGCTTTCTGCCGGGCAGGGTATTCCAGAAGCCCAGTTCCTGCTTGGGTGGATGTATTACAAAGGACAAGATGTTTTTCAAAACTACAAGGAAGCAGCTCAGTGGTTGCGACTTGCCGCAGATCAGGAACTTGCCGTTGCACAGACCAATTTGGGTTTGATGTGCCTCAAAGGACAAGGCGTTCCTTGTGACTATAAGGAGGCGTTCAAATGGTTTAAACTTGCGGCCGAACGGGGAGAAAGTATTGCGCAGACCAATCTGGGTTTTATGTACCTAAAAGGACAAGGTGTTCCTCAAAACCTTACGGAAGCGGCTAATTGGTACTGGTTTGCAGCCGATCAGGGGGTAACTTCTGCACAGGTCAAACTGGGTATGATGTATGAATACGGACGCGGGGTTCTCCAGGATAATGTCTCTGCCTATATGTGGTACAGCCTTGGATCGGCACAAGGAAATAAGATTGCGAGGGAGCATCGCAACATCATTGAGAAAAAGATGCCCCCATCTCAAATAGAAAAGGCGCAACAACTTGCCAGAGAATGGCTGGAGAAGCTCAGGGGTTGAGACTTTTTGTAATATTTTTCGTTATGGTGCTTCTCTTTACAACGACTGCTTTGGCACAGCAAGCAGGTTCTATTCGCGGCATTGTGTATGACAAGGATTTTGATGCACCTCTGGCCGCCGCACAGGTCACGATTGCCGAAACTGGCAATACAATAACCTCCACGGAGGATGGTAACTTTGTTTTCAGTCAAGTGCCGCCGGGGAGTTACACGCTTGTTTTTTCGAAAGAAGGCTACACCCGGCAGGTGCAAGCCAATGTGGCGGTTTCGCCGGGAAAGATGACGGACGTGGAGGCTTCGCTGTCCGGCGAGTTTACAGAGATGGAGGAGTTTATTGTCCAGGATCTGCAGATCGGGGGGACGGAAGCCGGACTGCTGATGCTTCGCGCCGAAAGCCCGGCGCTTTTGGACTCGATCAGTTCTGACTGGTTAAGTAAAGCGGGGGCCAGTGATGCGGCCAGCGCGCTGAATCTGATATCGGGCGCTACGGTGCAGGACGACAAATACGCTGTGGTTCGCGGACTACCGGATCGGTACGTCAATTCACAGATGAACGGCGTACGCCTGCCGTCAGCAGATCCGGATAAGCGCGCCGTGCAGCTTGACCAGTTTCCTGCAGAGATCATCGACAGCGTTCAGGTCAGCAAAACCTTTACGCCGGATCAGCAGGGTGATGCCTCCGGCGGAGCCGTGAATGTGAAACTCAAAGGCATCCCGGACGAAAATGTATTCAAATTTAAGAGCGGTACTGAATATAACACGCAGGTGACGGGTAATGGCAATTTTCTTACCTACAAGGGGGGTGGAGTGAATTTTTTGGGAATAGATGACGGCCGTCGGGATATGCCGTCGGATGGCAATTTTACCGGTCCTTTAGGCGTTTCCCGTGATGATGCGCCAGTTGATTATGATCTGTCGATGACTGCGGGAGGGAAACATGAATTCAAGAATGGAATCAAGGTCGGTGGCCTTCTTAGCCCATATTACAAACGGAACGGCTCCTATTATGACAACGGAGTTGATAATTCCTTATGGATTGATAAAGAGAATCCCAATCAAGGGCTGACCCCTCAATACGGAAATCCAGACGGACCGCCAAACCCGCCGGTACCGGCAGTAGGAGAAGATTTCAAAACGGCTCTTTTTGATGTCACCAAGGCGAGCGAATCGGTGCAATGGGGCGTGCTGAGTTCAGTGGGTGCGGAAATAGAAGACCATTCGCTGTCTTTACTCTATATGCATACCCAGTCTACGGAGGATACGGCGATTCTTGCCGAAGATACCAGGGGTAAAGCATATTATTTCCCCGGCTATGACCCCAACGATCCGAAGGGCTTGGGCAATGCACACGAAAATCAGAATGCGGCGCCCTACCTTAGGTCAGAAACGCTGGAGTATACCGAGCGGACAACAGACACGCTGCAATTAAACGGAGAGCACACACTGTCCATTTCTGAAATTGGATTCGATAATTTCTTCACGATTCTTTCTCCTAAAGCCGACTGGACCGTTGCCCTAAGCTCTTCCGGTTTAAATGAACCTGACAAACGGCAGTTCGGTTCGGCCTGGTATGCAGAATCTTATAACGAAGGTTATCCCGACTATAATATTCCGTCCCATACTGATCCGTCACACTATGGCCCATACACACCGGCCTCAAATTTTCTCCTGGGAAATGTTTCGCGAACCTGGACGGACATTTCAGAGAAAAGCAGGCAATATTTTCTGAACTTGAAGTTTCCCTTTGAACAATGGAGCGGTGATGAAGGGTATGTGAAACTAGGCGCATTTAATGATCAGGTGGATCGCACGTATAATCAGGATTCTTTTGGCAACTACAGGGAGACCGGAGAGGATGCCGCTCCTACGTATGAAGGCTCCTGGGAAGATTATTCTTATAGCGATGAATTTCTGGATCTGGGCGGCCCTGCGATAAAAGATGGACCGCCTTTTGTGGACGTGAATTATGAGGGCAAACAAAAGATTTCAGCCTGGTATTACATGGCAGACCTACCCCTGTGTTCTCTTGTGAATGTGATCGGTGGGATGCGTTATGAAACCACCTCACTCAACGTCATAAATGACCCTGAAAAGGATGCGAAATGGGTGACGACTGACAAGGATGGGAACCGATTGTACGTTGATCTGCTTCCCGGTGAAGCTGATGTTTCGTATCATCAGAACGATGTGCTGCCTTCGATCGGGCTTGTACTGAAACCGATTAAGAAGATTACGCTGCGTGGTTCATACAGTGAAACCGTGGCCCGCCCCACCTTTAAAGAACTCACGCCCATTCAGCAGCAGGAATTCCTCGGCGGCGATATTTTTATCGGGAATCCTGAGTTGCAGATGAGCGCCTTGCAAAATTACGATCTGCGCCTTGATTATACGCCCTATAAAGGCGGATTGATATCAGGCTCCTGGTTCCATAAAGACATCGAGGGTCCTATTGAATATGTGCAGGATATGGTTAACGCATTTTCATTTATGACGCCGATGAATTTTCCTAAAGGCAAGTTGAGCGGTTTTGAAGTCGAAACGCGGCAGCAACTGGGGTATTTCTGGGATACGATGAAAGGCATTTCGATTGGGGGCAATGCAACGTTTATTAACTCGGAGGTGACGCTCCCTGAGAGTGAAAGGAAACACCTTGCCGATGCCGGGGTTGAGACAACTACCCGCGACATGATGAATGCACCCGAACACCTTTACAATATTTATTCGATGTATGACTATGAGCGCCTTGGCATACAAATCGGGCTTTTTTATACGGTGAAAGGCGATACCCTGGTGACTGGCGCTGGGAACAGAAATGGCAATTACGTGCCAGACGTCTACGCAACTGAGTATGGCACACTCAATCTGAGCGTATCCAAAAAAATCGGAAAGCGCTTTGATCTGACGTTTAAGGCCAGGAATCTGCTCAATCCGGAAATTGAGGAGGTCTACCGCCCCCCAGATTATCTTGGTGATGAAGCGGTTAGAACCTCCTATACCAAGGGCATTGATTTCTCGTTTTACATAACCGGGACATGGTAAGACATACCGTTAACAAAATTCTAAAAAAATAAAGTGAGTATGAAAAAAGAATCAGAAATCAAATC
>JAHFOY010000008.1:0-38615 GCA_023261485.1 Planctomycetota bacterium | reverse complement strand
AAACGCAGCGAACTGCTAGCTGAAAACGACCAACTCAAGGCCGCCGGCGAGCAGTTGACCGTGGACGTGATCAGTATGGAAGGTAAAATCCGCCGGCTGTTCAAGTTACTCCCTGAGCCGACACGGACGAAACTTCAACCCCTGTATCAACGGATACCGGAAGACACGGCAAAGACTAACGTCTCCGTTGCCGAGCGGTTTCAAAACGTTCTCGGCATTCTCAACGAACTCAACAAGGCCAACAACGAAATCACTGTCAGCTACGAAGTCCACAACCTCGCTGACGGTAAACCCTCCGAGGTCAAAACGATGTATGTCGGGCTCGCGCAGGCTTACTACGTTAGCGCCGGCGGCGAAGCGGGTATCGGTCGCCCCACAGCTAACGGTTGGAAATGGGAACCATCAAAAGATGTAGGTAGCTCCGTTGTGATGGCGCTGGAAATCCTCGATGGTAAACAAAGCCCGGCCTTCGTGGGGGTTCCGGTGAAACTCCAATGAAAACTCTCATGAAAACACTCACCGGTATCTTTTTTATCTTTTGCCTCGCCGTCTGCTGTTTTTCTGAAAAGCCTGCTGCCAGCGACGAGACGATGAATCAATTGTCCCTTTCCGCCGGGCAGGAACTTGCAAGGAGCATTCAGGAACTCAGCCAACTGCGCGAGCAGATCTCGGCAGAAAAACTGCCTCTCGCGCAAGAACTCTCGGTCATGGAGGAGAAACTCGCGCAATTACGGCGCGATAACGAAAAGGTCACGCGTCTGGTGGATGCCGGCAACCTCGAGATCATTACCATTAAGGCCGAGATGAAAGCCCGTCAGGATGAGCTACTCTACATTGGCAACCTGCTCAACGAGTATGCACGCACATTCGAATCGAAGGTCAACGTCAGCGAACTCCAGTATTGCGGCGAAGCCATCGAGACCGCCAGGCAGGCAACGGAAAACCCCTCGTTGTCCATGCCGGAGAAATTCAGCCGGCAGACTGCCCTGGCCGACGTCTCGCTGAAGCGGTTGTTTGATGCCATTGGAGGGATACGTTTCTCCGGCGTCGGTGTGGATATGCAGGGAGCAGTGGTGTTGGGCAAGTACGTCATTATTGGTCCAGTGGCCTTGTTCAGCGCAAGGAACGTCACTGTGTCCGGTCTGTCCATCCCACAGTCCGGCTCGACCAACCCGCTGATTCGTCCGCTGGAAGGCGCTCTGCAAGGCGGAATCGCAGACCTGGTGGAGAAGGGTGAAGGACTAATGCCGCTCGACCCGTCACGCGGCGGCGCCCTCAAGGCACTCGTGCAGAAAACCAGCCTGTTCCACATCTTTAAGAAGGGCGGACCGATCATGTGGCCGTTGTTATTCGCTGCGATCTTGGCGCTGGGCACAGTCATCGAACGCGTCATTTTTCTGATCAGCGAGCAGGGAAAGCGCGATCCACAGGCGATGGAGAAATTCTTCGCCGCGGTTAGCAAGGGCGACACAGAGGGCGCAATTCATGTAAGCAACGCGTCGAGGTTTCACGTCGTCCGTTCGTTAGGCTACGCGCTGACACACAGGGAGACATCGCTCGAAAACGCACTCTTGTATGCGCAGGAGCTGGATCTGAAACGATTCCGACGCGGCATTCCGATTCTGGACACGGTGATCACGCTTGCTCCATTGCTCGGGTTGCTCGGCACGGTCACCGGCATGATGGGGTCGTTCTCGCTGATCGGCGGGGAACTCAGTGCGCCAGGCGCGATCACGGGAGGTATCGCCGAGGCGCTCATTGCCACGGCGTTCGGATTGGGCATCGCTATCACGGCGCTGATTCCGTTCAACATTCTAAACACCCGGATGGAAGAGGCCAGACGCGAAATCGAACTAGCAGCCACGCAGTTGGAGTTGCTGATGCATACACCGGCAAGCACGGTGGCGGACGACTCCCAGTTCATCCCTGTCAACCCGTATAAGGAGAATTAACAATGCATAGTTCATCTGGCGGCGGTTCCGGAAAAAGAGCGCGGATTGAAATTATCCCGCTCATTGACATCATCTTCTTTCTGCTGGCGACGTTCATCATGGTGTCGCTTTCGATGACGAAAAACCAGGGCGTGCAGGTGGCATTGCCGACCGCCGGCAGCGCCGCATCGCTCGGTGACCAGCAAGAGTTAAATAAAGCCGTCACGTTGAGCGTCACGGACAAAGGCGATGTGTTTTACAACAAGGAGAAAATCACTGTCGCGCAGTTGCCGTTGAAGCTCCAGACGCTCAGGTCGACTGTCAAAGACGCGAAGGTCATCATCAACAGCGATGCCGGCGCGGATTTCAAATATGTGGTCGCCGTCCTTGACGAGGTCCGCAAGATCGGCATTGCCAAGGTCGGCATCAACACGGACAAGAAATGAAGATCAATCTGTTTTTCGGTATTTCCTGCGCCCTTGCGTTACACGCCGTCATAATCTTGTTCGGCGGATTGCTGTTTAACAGCCACGAGAAGGATCATGGCACATTGCAACAGGTAGAGTTGTTGAGCAATGAGGATGTCTCGTCAGAAAAGGAGAAAGCTGAGGATTTGAAGACAATGACCGAGAAAACAGAGGAGATGGAAACCGAAAGCGAACAAGTTCCGGATGCCTCTGAGATCGTCCGCAATCTCGAACTGTCCGCCGCTGACAGCGCACCCGAGTTGGAAGCCGCCAGCCTCAGCGCAATCGAGGCGGCGCTCAGCGGACAAGCCGGCAGTGGCGGCGATTTCGCAGAGGCGCTCAGTTTTTCGTCCGGCGGCCGTATCGGCGGCATGGGCAAAACGGGCGCGATGGACGAGAGACTCGGAAACGCGTTCAGCCTCGGCGAAATTGACCAGAAACCGAGGGCCATTTTCCAGGCCGCGCCCGTTTTTCCCAACGAATTGCGCGGCAAAAAACTCGAAGGCGTCGTCACCGTCCTTTTCGTCGTGGACCAGACAGGAAAAGTCGCCCAACCGCGAGTAGTGAAGTCCTCGCACCCGGCATTCGAGAAACCGGCTCTCGATGCCGTCAAGCAATGGAAGTTTGAGCCGGCAATTAAAGGCGGCCAGCGCGTGCCCTGCAAAATGCGCGTGCCGATCCGCTTTCAACCGAGCTAACGATCATGAAAGAAAAATTCTTCAGGCACATTCGGAATTTCCCCGGCGCAGAAACGCCGTCGTACAGGCGGTTCCGGGTGAGGCTGGGACCGCGTGCGAAAGCAGCGTTCTTTGCCTGTCTCCTTATTTTGGCTCTTGTCTTTATCTGGCGCGCCAACGTGCTTAAGGCGTTTCCGGAGAATGTCAGCCTGATCCACATTTTAAAGAAAGGCGGGCCTATTATGTGGCCGTTATTATTCGCCTCGAATCTGTCGTTGGGCACGGTCATTGAGCGTGTCATTTTTTTGATCAACGAGCAGCGCAAGCGCGATCCGCAAGCGATGGAGAAATTTTTAGCCGCGCTCCGACAGGGCGACAGGGAGTGCGCGATCCGCATCAGCAACGCGTCGGAATTCTACGTTGTGCGAGTGCTGGGTTATGCGCTGACGCACGACGAGAGAGCGCTCGAAAGCGCACTCTTGTATGCGCAAGAGCTGGAACTGAAACGATTCCGGCGCGGCATTCCAATTCTGGACACGGTAATTACGCTCGCGCCGCTGCTAGGGTTGCTCGGCACGGTCACCGGCATGATGGGTTCTTTTTCGCTGATCGGCGGAGAACTCAGCGCACCCGGCGCTATTACGGGCGGCATTGCCGAGGCGCTCATTGCCACGGCGTTCGGATTGGGCATCGCCATCACGGCATTGATTCCGTTCAACATCCTAAACACGCGGGTGGAAAAGGTCAGACTTGAAATCGAATCCGCTGGCACACAGGTGAAGATGCTGATGCATCCGGCGGCGGACACTCTGAAAGCGGCCTCCCAAATCGCTCATCACGGACAACGCGGAAGGAAGACATGAACCATGCACGGTTAAACACAGTGGAAATTTGAATCCGGCACACGGAGCGGCCATGCCGTGCGGCTGCGTGTGCCCATCAGCTTCCCGAAAGGACAATAACTATGAAAATATTAAAATTGCGTATTACAATTTTCAGACATTTCCCCTTCACTCTATTTTTTCTGTTCCTCGGAATAACCGTCTGCTCTTCAACGCAAACCCGGGCGTCTCAGTTGAGCCAATCGGAACCGGATATCTGGAATGATCCGGTCTTTAAGAAGGAGTTCGTTGCATATTACGGTATTAACGCCGAGGTCGAACCTCGCATCACGCCCGAGGAAGTCTCAATCCTCGAGAAGATACGTCCCCTAATGGCGGAAGACCTGCCCAAGGCCGAGGGCACGCTCATAAATCGGATGAAGCCGGATTGTTCGGCGATCCTGGATTTCACTCTGGGCGGCATTCAGTTCCAACAGGATAAGATGATCGAGGCGCTCGGCAACTATCAAAAGGCCGTGGAGAAATTCCCCAGTTTCCGCCGTGCCTGGCGCAACCTCGGACTGATCTACGTCCGAGACGGTAAGTACGACGATGCAATCAGCGCGTTCACCCGGATGATCCAACTCGGCGGCGGTGACGCCTATTCGTATGGCCTGCTCGGATTCGCCTACGCCGCTAAACAGGATTATCAGGCCTCAGAAGCAGCGTACCGCAACGCCCTGCTGCTCCAGCCTGAAAACACCGAGTGGCGGCTTGGCATCACCCGCTGCGTTTTTAAACAACAGAAGTTCGAGGATGCGGCCACCCTGCTGGAGGTGCTCATCGGGCGCTACCCGGAAAAAACCGATTTCTGGTTGTTGCAGGCCCAGGCCTACCTCGGCATGAAACAACCGCTCAAGGCCGCTGTAGACCTTGAAACCGTGGACCGCCTCGGCAAATCGACAGTGGACAGCCTGCACACGCTCGGCGACATCTACGTCAGCGAAAACCTGATGGACCTGGCCGCCAGTGCGTACCTGCGGGCCGTTGACGTGGATGCAAATCAATCGCACGGACAGGCGCTGCAGTCCGCCGAGTTGTTGGCAGCGCGCGGCGCGCTCACTCAAGCCCGGCAAGTCGCGACGCACATCCGCGAGGTCTGGGAGAACGAACTGGAAGAGGTTGATCGCCGGAAACTGCTCAAGCTCGAAGCTCGCCTCAGCATGGCAGAAGGTGGCAGCAACGGCGAGACAGCCAGCGTGTTGGAAGAGATTGTGAAGCTTGACCCGCTCGACGGCGAAGCGTTGATGCTGCTCGGCCAGCACTATTCCCGGCAGAACCAGCCCGACCGGGCAATCTTCTACTACGAACGCGCCGCGAGTCTGGAGGCCTTCGAGGTCAACGCCAGGATCCGTCAATCGCAGGTGTTGGTGGGGTTGGGCAGATACGCAGAAGCCGTTCCGTTATTGCGCCGGGCGCAGGAAGTAAAACCTCGCGACGACATCGCCCGCTACCTCGAACAAGTCGAGCGCATCGCCAAAACGCGGCGCTGACCGCCGGGAGCGTCGCTCAAGCCCATTATCGCGACGGACAGGATGCCAGCATTAACCGATGCGCTCTTTAAGTTCTTGCAATAATTCAGGATTACGAATCCGTTCTTGCCCCTGTGAAACCCGTAATTTCAAATTTTTTTAACGCTTCGAGACCCCTTCTTCGCCAGCCACAAACCATTTTCAATCTTAACACAAAATTAACAATTTCTTAATATTACCTTAATACTCAAAGTTTATTCTACTTTCATGATTTGCATGGTTTATCTTTTTAGAAAAGGAGGGTTTTGAAATGCGAAGTAAATGGTATAAGTATGTTTTATCATCGGTGATTATATTGTGTAGTACATACGCAGGGGATATGGTGCATGAGGTGTCAGCACAGCAGGAGGCACAACCAGTTGAAGCGTCCGGAAGCAAGACGGAAGATTTAAAGTGGCAATTGAAGCAGATGGAAGAGGCCGTACAAAAACAGCAGGAGCAAATACAGGCCTTAAAAAATCGTTTGGATACCGCTAACACTGAAACTGCGCCAATTGCAAAGGAAGATGTTAAAAAGGCTGTCGAAAACTACCTTTCAACTCCCGAGGCGCGAAAGGAATTGGGGCTTGGTTTGCCAAACGCTGTTGAAGCCGAATACACTCCGGACGATGAAAAATACGCACTCAGTTTTAAATCACTCGATAAAAACTACTCATTAAACTTGGGTGGCAGGATGCAATTCCGATATACGTACAAAGACAATGACGAAGATTTTGGCGCTGTAGACACCAGCAGTATCAATCTCCGCAGGGCGAGGGTTTACATGGGCGGCAATATCTACGGCAAAAACCTGCACTATTATGTGGAAGCTGATGCAGATAAATTTAATTTGGGTATGAGGGATTTTTATGTGTACTGGACACCCCTTGAGGAAGTAAATGCCAAGATTGGATATTTTAAAGTGCCATTTAACAGGCAAAGGGTCTCGTCATCCTCGAAGCTTCTCTTACAGGACAGGTCTATTGCCAGTGAGGCATTTGATCAGGATCGTGATTACGGTCTTGATATTTACGGAAAACCTTTCGAGGGAAACATAGAGTATCATGCCGCGGTATTCCAGGGGGCGGGTGAGAAAAACTCCGGAGACAACATTGACAACAAACTCATGTACGTGCTGAACGCAAGGTACAACCCCTTTGGAAAGTATGATTACTACGATGAAACAGATGTGAAGTATTCCGATACATTGAAGGCAACGATAGGCGCTTCTGTAGCCTTTGATGGAAAGGCAAATGATGAAAAAATCAAGAACACCAACACGATTATAGGGGTTGTCGACACGGGTTTAAAATACAAGGGTATATCCTGGAATAATGAGTATTTTCTGAGGACAGAGGATCCGGAATCCAATGGCGATACGGTAAATTCAGACGGGTTCTATACACAGACCGGCTATTTCGTGTTGCCGAAAAAACTTGAGGTTGCGGCTCGTTATTCTATGGTTGACCCCGACACGGATGTATCGAATGACCTCCAGAGGGAATACACGGCAGGTATCAACTATTACTTCCGCGCCCACCGTTCCAAGATACAGGCAGATGTTGGACACTACGTGACCGATACGAAGGATCAGGATAAAGAAGAAAACAGAGTCCGGGTGCAGTATCAAATTATATTTTAATATTTAGAAATTCTCTGTAGGGGTTGAACATGCTCAACCCCTACAAAAATTTAAGGAGGTTGAAAGACATGGAAAAGTTAACAAAAAAAACTTTACATTTTCTTTTTACCACGGGTATTGCGGGTTTGGTATTTTGTACCGCTTCGCAAATGGCCGTGTCTACTGCCGAATCAGTCAAGGAAGAAAGTACTTATCAAGAGATTGAAAACAACGGAAGGACATATGTGTTTGCTTCACCCGCGCGGAAGGCAGATTTTGAAAAGTCTGGAGAATTGGGCAAAGGTATTATTAAGATAGGATACGGACGTAACGGCGAAACGGTCGTCTTTGATTCAGAAGATGCGGTAATTGAGTATGAAGGCCGTCTTGTAAAAGAGATACTTGGAAAGGTTGGTATCAAGGCCTACCGGGAATTTGAGAAGGATGGCAGATTGTACATCTTTACCTCGCCTGCACGGAAGGGGAACTTTGAAAAATCAGGGGAACTTGGCGTGGGCATTACGAAGATAGGATATGGACAGAATGGTGAAACCGTTGTCTTTGACTCGGACGAAGCGGTTAAAGAATATGACGATCGTCATCCACAAAACCATGTCCAAAAATAAGTCGACTTCCATAATAAATTTGAGTAAAATGTTACTCGTAAACATGATGCTGGTAATAAAAGGAGAAAAAAGTTTATGGTAAAAAAATTCTGGCTGTTAATAGCAATTTTTAGTTGTACCCTTGCCTGTGCAGCCATTGCCAATAAGGCGGCTTGGTCTGGCGCGGTTATCAAGCCCTATGCCAAGACCGGGGGCGTCTCCGGGAACCTGAACAGTATAGGTTCAGATACCATGAATAACCTCATGACCTATTGGGCCGAAGGGTTTAACAAGTTATATCCAAATGTGAAAATTCAGATTGAAGGAAAGGGCTCTACCACTGCTCCGCCTTCACTAATTTCGGGAACTGCACAGATAGGCCCCATGAGCAGGGCAATGAAGCCGACAGAAATTGACGGCTTTGAAAAAAAATATGGGTATAAACCCACGGAGATAAAGACGTCGCTGGATGCCCTTGCTGTGTATGTAAATAAAGACAACTCAATAAAAGGTTTGAGTTTTCCTCAGGTGGACGCCATTTTTTCGAAGACACGGAAGGGTGGATACAAGGAGGATATTAAGACGTGGGGACAGCTTGGTTTAACGGGTGAGTGGGTGAGCCGGCCGGTAAGCCTCTATGGCCGTAATTCTGCATCTGGCACTTATGGCTTTTTCAAAGAACACGCCCTCTATAAAGGCGATTACAAGAGTACGGTAAAAGAGCAACCAGGTTCTGCCTCAGTGGTGCAGGGGATTACCGAGGACCGTTATGCCATAGGTTACAGCGGTATTGGTTACAGGACATCCGGTGTTCGCTCTGTACCTCTTTCATTTAAAGAGGGGGAACCGTATAAGGATGCCGAAATGGCAAACGTATTGAACGGTTCTTATCCGCTGGCAAGGTTTCTTTACGTATATATCAATAAAAAACCCGGTCAGCCCCTCGATCCCCTCGTTAAGGAGTTTGTAAAATTCATTCTGAGCAGAGAAGGCCAGGATGTAGTGGTAAAAGACGGATTCGTACCTTTACCGGCATCTGTTGTTGAAGAGGAACTGAAGAAAATAGAATAGTGCATGAAAAGTTTAAAAAGAAGAAAGTTTACTGACAGGGCCGCATACTGGGCTATTACATTTGGTGGTGCGGCCACTGTTTTTGTTGTACTTGCCTTATTTTTATTTATTTTTCTGGAGGTTTATCCGCTTCTTAAGGGCGCAAAGGTATCGAAGGAAAACACATATTCTCTTCAGGGCAAGGCGGTTGCCATCGGCGTGGACGAGCACCAGGGGGTTGCCTATGCCGTTTATCAGGACGGCAAGGTAGAGTTCGTCTCTTTGTCTGACGGTAAGGTCTTTAAAAACTATACAATCACAGGGCTTAACGGTTCTGCAATAACATCGGTCGATAGGGATAATAATCTTCTTGCTCTGGGCACGAGCGACGGAAAGGTTTTAACGGTCTCCATCAAATTTTCCGAATCGTTTGAAAACGAAAAAAGAACCATACTCCCGGAAATATCCGAAGAAGAACCCACCCTGGTTGGCGACGAGGGGAAGGGGATTGCCTTTATTGCAGCCAGGAGAGATGACAGCGCAACAGTTACAGTTGCCTGTACGAAAGACGGCAGGCTCATACTTAAATCCACAGAAACAAAAAGCACACTTTTTGGCGCGGAAGAAAGAAAAGAAACCAGGAAGGATATTACCAGCCTCACAACGCAACACAGCCTCAATCAATTTCCATCCCAGTTGCAGGAAGAAACAGCAACAACCGGTAATCAAGCGCCGCTCCCTTCGGAAAGAACGGACACAAGGGAGGGAATACTTGCCGCCAATAGCTCAACAAATCAGGAAAACAAGGCCGAAATAACTTCTCTGGCGCTTGACCATTTTATGGAAAATCTCTACGCCGGGACATCCGCAGGTGAGATATTTCATATCAATGTGAAGGACAGGGAAAACCCTTTTCTTGCCGAAAAGATATTGGTGTCTGACAAGGCGGTAACTGCCCTGGGCTTTTTGCTTGGAGATGTTTCGCTTGTAGTTGGCGACTACGGCGGCGGTGTAAACGTATGGATGCAGGTACGGGATGAGGCATCACCTTCCGGATGGGTTCTTAAAAAGGTGCATACCCTCAAATCCCACCATGCCCCGGTTGCGGCGGTTGCTTCATCTCTGAGGGACAAAGGTTTTGTGACGGCGGCCTCTGACGGGTCAATCCATCTCAACCATGCAACCTCTGAACAAACGCTATTAAACCTTGAGATAAAATCTATCCCTGCCGCCCTTGCCTTTTCACCAAAGGCAAATGGTATTCTGGTTATGGATTCAAACGGAAACCTGCGCCAATGGGACATTTCAAATCCACACCCGGAAGCTACTTTAAAAACCCTGTTTGGGAAGATATGGTATGAGGGTTATGAAAAACCGGAGTTTGTATGGCAGTCCACCGGAGGGACAGATGATTTTGAACCGAAATTGAGCCTTGTGCCGTTAATCTTCGGCACCATCAAGGGCACGATCTATGCCATGCTCATTGCAGTGCCTATTGGCATTCTTGCTGCACTCTATACGTCCCAGTTTCTCCATAGTTCCTTAAAAATAATAAAACCCGTTATTGAGGTCATGGCGGCGCTTCCCAGCGTCATCCTCGGATTTCTTGCCGGATTATGGCTTGCGCCGTTAATGGAAAGGATATTTCCGGCGCTGGTTGTTATGCCGTTTTTTATCGTACTCGCTATTGCCGCTGCATTTTATATCTGGAAGTCCATCCCTGCCCGCATAAAGGGCGGATACAGGCACGGAACTGAAACCTTATTTTTAATACCCTTTATTATCGGGGCCGTATATGCATCCGTACAGCTCAGCGGCGTTTTTGAAACAGTCTTTTTCGGGGGAGATTACCGGCAATGGCTTTTCGATATTCTGGGTTTGAAGTATGACCAGAGGAATGCCATTGTCGTGGGTTTTGCAATGGGGTTCGCCGTAATACCGCTTATTTTTACCATATCTGAAGATGCCATCAGCAACGTCCCCAATAGCCTTGTATCGGCTTCGCTGGCGCTTGGCGCAACCCCGTGGCAGACGGCCGTCAGGGTGGTGCTTCCCGCCGCCAGCCCGGGAATTTTTTCGGCCGTTATGATCGGTTTTGGAAGGGCGGTGGGCGAGACCATGATCGTCCTTATGGCAACGGGCAATACCCCCATAATGGACTGGAATTTATTCAACGGGTTCAGGGCGCTTGCCGCAAACATAGCAGTTGAGATACCAGAGGCCCCGTTTGGAGGCACACTTTACCGGGTGCTTTTTCTCGCAGCCCTGCTCCTTTTTATAACTACCTTTACCATCAATACCCTCGCTGAAATGGTACGCCAGAGGATGAGGCGGAGGTACAGCAAATTATGAAGAAACTTTTTAAAACAGGCAATCCCTATATCTGGCTGACGGCAGGTACGCTGACCATCAGCCTATTGATGATATGCGGACTGATCGCTCTCATCCTGATAAACGGGTTCGGCATCTTTTGGCCTCACAAGCTTGTCCGGTTTACGCTCCGGGATGGCGCAGTAGTCCTGGGAGAGATTGCAAAGAAGGAATCCATTCCCCACAAAAAAGACGCTTATCGGACTAAATTGAAGGTTGGGAACAGGGACGTCTTTGGCATGGATTTCAGGTGGATAGACGACGCAGACATTGTATCTCACGAACTTCCCCATGATGCCCTGGCGTTCGAAAGACGCGAGTGGGGCAATATGTACGGTTCTTTAAAAGGGTGGAAACAGGGAGATGATATAAAGCCGGTAAGCCCTGCCGAAATGACGGCCATGCTAAAGGAAAGCTGGGGGTTATTTAAAAAGATCCGGTCTGTGGAAAAAAAGGAGATTGGTAATATAAATTACCGGATGGAAAAAAATCGCCTTGAATTAAAACGACTGTCAACGTTACCACCCACTACCGGGATTCAAAAAAAGATCGCAACTGTCAACGCCAGAATGGACGTTCTTAAAAAGGCTTACCGGGAAAAAGAGGACATCCTGACAGGGCTTCACCAAAAGGCAAGGGAAAAAGAAGTCGTGGCGCTCCTGGCCGACGGCAGTGAAAAGACCATACCCGTGTTTCAGATCGTCCGTCTCTACGCACCTAATACCATGGGAAGTTTTGCCAAAATTGGTTTTTACGTGGCCAAGTTCTGGGAGTTTGTGTCGGATGAACCGAGGGAAGCCAATACCGAAGGGGGGATATTCCCGGCTATTTTTGGAACGGTCATGATGGTGCTGATCATGAGTATTGCAGTTGTCCCGCTTGGCGTTCTGACTGCGGTATATCTCAGAGAATATGCAAGTGACAGCAGTATCGCCCGGCTTGTAAGGATATCGGTCAGTAACCTCGCCGGAGTTCCATCCATAGTCTTCGGGATTTTTGGCCTTGGTTTTTTCATCTATTTTTTAGGCGGAGGTATCGATAAACTGTTTTTCTCAGAAGCGCTGCCAACCCCTACGTTCGGAACTGGCGGTATCTTGTGGGCGTCTCTCACCCTGGCTCTCCTGACAGTGCCCGTCGTTGTCGTGGCGACGGAAGAAGGGCTTTCTTCTGTCCCCATGTCCATACGGGAGGGGGCATATGCACTTGGCGCTACAAAGTTTGAAACGTTATGGAAAGTGGTGCTTCCCCAGGCAGTCCCCGGGATACTTACCGGCGCAATTCTCGCCATAGCACGAGCTGCCGGAGAGGTTGCACCCCTGATGATTACGGGGGTTGTAAAGCTTGCGCCTTCCCTCCCCCTGGATCAGCATTTTCCTTTTATACATCTGGAAAGGAAGTTCATGCATCTGGGCTTCCATATATATGATGTCGGATTCCAATCTCCCAATGTCGAGGCGGCCATTCCCATGGTCTACGCGACAACCCTTGTGTTGCTTTTTACCGTGCTTGTATTGAACCTTACCGCTATCGTGGTGAGAACTAAGCTGAAAAAATGGTACAGTACGGCGTCATTATAAGAAATAATGGTTTACCACAGAAAAACACGGAGTAGCACTGATAGCAGGTAAATAAATCTGTGTAATTCTGTGAATATCCGTGGTGAGTTAATATGGAAAAGGTGCGAATGGAAGTCCCCGACCCAATTGTTAACATCATAGGCCTGAGCCTTTACTATGGCAAGACTAAGGCGCTGAAGGAAATCAACCTTGACATTTCGAAAAAGAGAATAACTTCTTTTATCGGGCCGTCCGGGTGCGGGAAGTCCACATTAATCAGGTGTTTGAATCGCCTGAACGATCTCATAGAAAGCGTGACTATTGAAGGCTCTATTCAAATAGACGGACAGGATATCTATGCGCCTTCCGTCGATGTTACAGAACTCAGGAAGAGGGTGGGCATGGTCTTCCAGAAACCCAACCCCTTTCCAAAAACCATTTACGAGAACGTGTTGTATGGCCCCCGAGTCCTCGGTATCAATAAAAAAAGCTCCCTGGACGATATCTGTGAAAATGCCTTAAAAAGAGCCGCACTCTGGGACGAGGTAAAGGACAGGCTGCATATGAACGCCCTCGACCTTTCAGGCGGACAGCAGCAGCGCATGTGTATTGCACGGGCACTGGCTACCGAACCGGAGATTTTACTTTTGGATGAACCATGTTCTGCCCTGGACCCCATTGCAACATCCAAGATAGAAGATATGCTGGTAGAACTGAAACGGGATTACACCGTTATTATCGTTACCCACAATATGCAGCAAGCAGCCAGAATATCAGATTACACCGGATTCTTCATGCTCGGAGAACTCGTAGAGTTTAACATCACAACGGAGATATTCACCAATCCTCGCGAAAAACAGACGGAGGACTATATTACAGGAAGATTTGGGTAGAAAGATTCTTTTTTACAGGGAGAAAAACGTGACACGAGAAGTTTATCACAGGGCGTTAAAAAACCTTGAAGATGAAGTGCTGAAGATGGGGAATATGGTGACGGATGCCATAAGGAAATCTGTGGAAGCGCTTCAGAAAAGGAACAAAGACGCATCCAGAGAAATCATAGCAAATGATATTCATATAAACAAAAAGCGGTTTGAGATTGAAGAAAAATGTATTTCCCTTATCGCTACACAGCAGCCTATGGCTGTTGATTTAAGGGAATTAACTTCCATATTAAGCATAGTAACCGATCTCGAGCGTATGGGTGACCATGCGGAGGGAATTGCCAAAATAAGCTTATTGATAGGAGACGAACCTCTGGTAAAACCCCTCATTGATATCCCTATAATGACTGAGGCAGGACTATCCATGCTCGAAAAATGCCTTAGGGCGTTTGTCAATAGAGATGTAGAAGCAGCAAGACGTATTTGTAATGAAGATGACAGGGTAGACGCCCTTCATGATCAGATTTACAGAGAGCTTCTGCTTCTGATGATACAAAATCCAAAAATAATTCATCAAGCCACCTATCTTACATGGGTATCCCACAATTTGGAACGGATTGCAGACAGGGTAACCAATATAGCGGAAAGGATTGTATTTATGGTTACAGGGCGGATGGAAGAAATGAATGTATCGAAGTATTAGCTAAAAGTCTTACGCTGAACATATTATTTCCACAAAATATTTAGTGGACATCTTTGCTCAAATTTGTATAATTCAAGGACAGTATTGTCTAAAAATGATAATTAAAGCTGCCGCAACAAACTTTTCAAAGAGGAATCCAGGGAAAGGAAAATTCAGGATGATTGTTTAGTTATCACTCCAATTCTCCGTTAAGAATGGGGAGAAAGAGGTTGTGTTAATCCCCTCATGGAAAAAGGTGTAATGCCCTGCGTTACTAAAAAAGTGGAAGTAAGGCTTTTATGAAACCTCTGTTTCTCATTAGTGACAGCAATCAGCACGAGCTGCCCAAGCTCAGGAAATTTGTATTACCCCCCTGTCACATCAAAACACTCAAAATAGCTACCCCACTCAAGTCCGTATTAAACAAGAGAAAACCTGCCATCTTTATTCTTAATAGCACGTTTTCGAAGCAAAAGATCAAACAATATGCCTCTTCCGTTATAGCCGTTTCCCCGAATACCCGTATAATACTTTTGATTCATCAAAATGAAATATCCCTTGGCAAGGAATCCATAAAGTGGGGTATTTATGCATACATCATCACACCATTTCATGACATCGATCTCGTGAAGCAGATTATCAAGAATGCCCTCTGCGAATGGGAATTTCTTCAAAAGACCTCGGAACTGCTTTCCCTGGTCAAAAAGAAAGACATTAAGAGAAAAGAGAAATCCCACAGGATATGCAAAGGTTCATTGGCAAACAAAGAAACCCTTGAGATAAATGTCCCGCGAACAATAAACACCAATGCCTGTTCTCCCTTGGAAATTCGTGATATCATAACGGACGTAAAGGTCAAAATGTCTCAATTATTTGATTATTCTGTGTTGCTCATTCTCATCTTAGCTGAAACAAAGCCAACATTGTATATTTTACGGAATTATGCTGTGGACAGCCATTTTATCAACCAGGCAGTTCATAATGTCTTTAAAATATTTTCAGCCACTTCGGGCAAGGGAGTTTCCACAAAAGATATTGAACAGATTATAGAAAACAATGTGACGAACGACACATCGGCAAAAACAAAACCGGAATCGATTCAGTCTGCTATTACGCTTCCACTCGTTGCAAATAGCGAGGACTTCGGATATGCCTCCATGGTAAGTCACAAGCCTGACGCCTTCGATGCCGACGCTATTCAGCAGTTTTTCCCCGTGTGTTATTCACTCGCCATTGCGCTGAGAAATGCCCGGTTGTTTCAATCAACGAAGGAACTGTCAATTACGGACAGCCTGACACGCATATACAACCGACACTACTTTGACGATGCCGTAGAAAAAGAATTTCTCCGCGCACATCGATATAAGCATCCCCTCTCCATTGCCCTCATTGATATTGACAATTTCAAGGCAATCAATGACACCTATGGACATCCGGAAGGAGACAAGGTGTTACGTCACTTTGCCAATCGGGTAATGGAAACAATAAGGAACACAGATATTTTGGCGCGTTACGGAGGTGAAGAATTTAGTATTATTATGCCATTAACTGATATTGAAGAAGGCATAATTGTAATGGAACGATTAAGGGTCATAATTGCAGGAACTTTATTCCCCATCACACGTCATGACATTCAACTCACTGTGAGTATTGGTTTATCTTCTCTGTTTGGTCATCACATCACCGCAGCGAAAAAACTCATACGAGAGGCAGATTCAGCAATGTACCTGGCAAAAAAAACCGGCAAGAACAGGGTTTGTATTTACACTTCCGGGGAAACGAAGACAAAAAATACTGCCGCTATTCCTATAGAGAAAAGGGGACTTCGCAGAGTAAAGGTTCATTTTCCATTAAAATATATCGTTTTACCGAAAATTAACGAAGATCATGAATCAGGTATTACAAAAGATATTAGCATTAATGGCTTGTGTTTCGAAACGGATAATAGAATAAAACCCGGCACCTATGCCATGATCGAGTTTAAGGTCTCTCTGAAGAAGACCACAACAAAAAAGGTCAAGATGCTCTATCAGGTAGTTTGGGCTATGGAAAAGAATAACAAACAGCTTGTTGGAGCAAAGCTTGTTTCAAGCAGCAACGAGGTTGTGGACATCTTAAAGAAATTTTTGGAATGACATACGTTTCAACAACAGGGAATTAGTCACCACCGACACGGAAGAAAAAGCCATGGCTAATCCTGCATACTCGGGTTTCAGGCTTATTCCAAAAAGAGGATACAAAACTCCGGCTGCAATCGGGATCCCAATAACATTATAAAAAAAGGCCCAAAACAAATTTTGCCTGACCTTGGATAACGTCTGCCGACCCAATTGAACCGACCTGACGACATCCATCATGTCATTTTTTACTAAAACAATATCGCCTGTCTCCTTTGCAACATCCGTTCCAGCGCCAATGGCAATTCCCACATCGGCCTGAGCCAAGGCAGGCGCATCGTTAATACCATCTCCGACCATCCCCACCTTTTTGCCATGTCTCTGAAAATCCTTTATAATTTCTCGCTTTTCAGCAGGGAGTACCTTTGCACGATATTCATCAATACCTACTTCTGCCGCTACGGACTTCGCTACCTGCTCGTTATCGCCGGTCATCATTACAACTCCTATGTTCATTTGCTTTAACTGCGATATAACATCTCGTGCATTTCGCTTTATTCTATCCGCGAGACCAAGTACACCCAAATATGTGTGATCGTAAGCGACATACAGCAGAGATTTCCCATGAGCAGACAGTTCTTTGATCTTATCATGTGCCTCAATTTTTATTCCGTAGACAGTCATAAGCCCTTCATTTCCGATAAATAAATCCTTTCCCTGATACTGACAGGCAATACCGCTGCCTGCTTCCTCGCGAAAATCCTTAACGGCATCCCACGTTAACTTTCTTGACTTCGCTTCTTCCACTACCGATTGGGCGAGCGGATGATTCGAAAAGGAGCACCCTGCAGCCGCAAATGTAACCAACTCAGATTCACTAACAGCGCCCGAAGTAATAATATCGGTAACGACAAAATGTCCCTCGGTAATCGTCCCCGTCTTATCAAATACTACAGTATTTATCTTTGCAATTCCCTCGAGGGCGCTGGCTCGTTTAACGAGGATGGAACGGTCAAGTCCCACGCCACTTCCAACCATAATGGCCGTTGGCGTAGCAAGACCCATGGCGCAGGGACATGCGATCACCAGCACTGCAATCGCCATTTTTAATGCCCACAGAAAAGGTAACTGCCCTGCAAAATTATAAAACACAAAATACCAGCAAAAAAAGGTTAAAAGAGACAAACCAACTACCACCGGAACGAATACGTTCGATACCCTGTCTGCAAACCGCTGAACAGGGGCTTTATCCATCTGCGCCTCTTCAACCATATTGATAATCTGCGATAAAACCGTTTCTTCGCCTATCCTTGCGGCCTTTACTATTAACACACCCGTTTTATTTATAGTTGCACCAACCACGCTGTCACCTTTTTGTTTCACAACCGGCATGGATTCACCCGTCACCATGGATTCATCCACGGACGAGAGGCCTTCCACAACCTCACCATCTACTGGAATGACTTCGCCAGCCCTGACGACGACCTTGTCTCCCACGTGAATGGAGGAGGCCATGACCTCCAACTCCTTTCCTTCCTGTGACAATAACCGTGCCTTATCGGACCGGAGTTTCATTAATTTTTGGAGCGCATGACTTGCCCTTCCCTTCACCCGCTCCTCCAGATACTTTCCAATGCGGATAAAGGCAATTAGCATCACTGCTGTTTCGAAGAATGCGTGGCCAAACATGCCGAAGACACCAAAAACTGCTAAAGTACTGTAAAGATAAGAAGCCAGAATGCCCATTGAAACGAGTACATCCATATTGGCAGAGAAATTCTTAATGGATTTGTAACCACTGATAAAAAAATCCATTCCCGGACCTACCAACGTTACCGTAGCAACGATCATCAGCATATAAGGCATAAAGGCGTGTATTGCGCTTAACATGGGAACATACATAAACACCATCATGGCGACAGATGCCATGATGCTAAAAACAAGCCATCCCATCTGAATATATGCCTTAGATGTCTGATCAAGTCGGGCCTGTTCCTTTGCCTCGTAACCGATATCCTTTACATATTTTGTAATGGAGGATTTGTTAGTAACATTAGAGTCATAGGTGACGATGCCGGTTGCGCTGGAGAAATTGACCCTAACAGATTTAATTCCTTGTAAATCCTTGAGTCTTCGTTCAATCGTCCCGGCGCAGTTTACACAATGCATACCGGTAATTCTAAATTTTATCGTCTGTTCAGACATGGTTAGTTCACCACAAAGGCGCAGAGGACGCAAAGAAATGCCCAAAGTAACAAAAACATGGGAAAAAGAATTAAAACTTTGCGTACTTTGCGCCTCTGCGGTGGGTTGAACTGCTACATTTTTTATTCGTGGCCAAATAGTTATTTTAATCAGCAAATACCGTCACAAACTCAGGTTCCACAATACTGCTGAGGATATCACATCTGGATATAACCCCCACCAGGTTATCGTTTCTCACTACAGGCACGCGGATAATATTATGCTTCGTCATAAGGTCTATAATCTCTTCAACTGGGGTGTTCTCAGTTACACATATGGGTTTCTTTGACATAATTTCCTCAGCCGTTACCTGTTCTAATTTCTTTCCTTCTTTTATCGCCTTTAAAAGGTCAAATTCACTCACTACTCCAACAACCTTTCCTTTATCATCCACGACAGGCAATCCGCTATACATACCGGACAATAATTTTATGGCCAAGTCCCTGCCAATCGTATTCTTCTTTGCAGCAGTAACAATCTTATTCATAATGTCTTTGGCTACCATAACGCATACCTCCTTTCAAAAATTATTGCATACATAAATACTGTCTGGACAAAAACTCATACTTTGGATAGTTTTCATTCAAACACCAAAATAATAAGTAAGTATAAACTGTTCCCCATGTATGGTGTGATTCTGGCTTAATTATACGGCCAAATCGTTGTTTGTCAAACACCAAGAAACGAGAAAACCCTTGATAACTCTTCTGTAAATTGATAACATTAAAAAACTAATTCAATGCTGATTTTCTATCAAAAAGGATTTAAACGTGAACCCTGTTATCATATCTACAACAATTCTGGCAGTTCGAAAGGATGGGCAGGTCGCCATTGGCGGTGACGGCCAGGTTACCATGAATGCCGCCGTGGTAAAGCAGGATGCCAAAAAGATTCGAAGGCTTTACCATGACAAGGTTATTGTAGGCTTCGCCGGCTCGTCTGCAGACGCATTTGCCCTTATGGAGAGGTTCGATGCCAAGCTCGAACAATACCAGGGAAATGTCCTGCGCAGCGCCCATGAATTGGCCAAGGAATGGCGGACGGATAAAGTGCTGAGGCGGCTGGAATCCCTGCTTATCGTTGTCGATAAACAACATTCCTTTTTGATCTCCGGCGGCGGTGACGTTATTGAACCGGATGACGGTATTATCGGCATTGGCTCAGGCGGTTCTTACGCAATTGCGGCAGCCAGGGCATTATTAAAACATACCTCATTGAGTGCAAAGGAGATTGTGGAAGAATCCCTCAACGTTGCGGCAGATATTTGTATTTACACCAATAAAAATATCAAGGTGGAGGAAATCAAGTAGTGAAGGAACTGACGCCGCGCAAGATCGTTGAAGAACTTGATAAATATATTATCGGTCAGAAAAACGCCAAACGTGCCGTGGCCATTGCCATCCGTAACCGATGGCGCAGGCAACAGCTTTCCGATGAATTACGGGAAGAAGTTTTACCTAAAAATATCATCATGATCGGCCCTACCGGCGTTGGAAAAACCGAAATCGCAAGGCGCATGGCCGCACTCGTCAGGGCGCCGTTTCTCAAAGTCGAAGCGTCAAAATATACCGAGGTTGGTTACCATGGACGCGATGTGGAATCCATGATACGCGATATTACCGAGATCGGTGTTAATATGGTGAAGTCCGAGATGATCCAGGACGTTCAGGAAAAGGCCGAGAAGATGGCTGAGGAAAGGCTCCTGGATTTATTACTGCCGCCTGTGCCAAAAAGCGCCGAACCTCCCAATGTCGAAGCCGAGGAACAGCGTTTAAGCACACGGGAAAAATTCCGGAAAAAATTGCACGACGGAGAACTTGCCAACCGTATCGTGGAAATTACTATCCATGAAAAACCGTATGTATTGCAGGGGATCGTAGCAGGAGTTGAAGAAATTGGCATGGACTTCCAGAATATGCTGGAGAAGGTGATCCCCCCGCGCGCACAGGCGCGAAAGGTCTCTGTTGCAGAGGCAAAAAGGATTTTGTTACAGGAAGAGGCGGAAAAACTCATAGACAAGGAAAAGGTCATGCAGGAGGCGATCAGGAGGACGGAATTATTCGGAATAATATTTATAGATGAAATTGATAAGATCGCAGGACGTGAACGCTCTCAAGGCCCTGACGTTTCACGGGAAGGAGTACAACGAGATCTTTTGCCAATTGTAGACGGTACTACGGTAAACACAAGATACGGAATGGTCAGGACTGACCGCATCCTTTTTATTGCCGCAGGCGCATTTCATGTATCCAAGCCATCAGATTTAATACCTGAACTTCAGGGGCGATTCCCCATCAGGGTGGAATTGGAAGATCTTGGGAAAGAAGAGTTTTTACGCATCCTGACTGAGCCTAAAAATGCCCTGATTAAACAATACAAGGCGCTTCTGGAGACCGAAGGAATCAAGGTACGATTTGAAAATAACGCCATCGAGGCCATTGCGGATATTGCCGTACAGGTTAATAAACGCACACAAAACATCGGCGCCAGGAGATTACACACGGTAATGGAAAAGCTCGTTGAAGACGCTTCCTTTGACGCACCCGATATGGATGGCGCAGAGGTCATAATAAATGCGAAATATGTACAGGATAAGCTGCAAGCCATAGCAAAGGATGAGGATTTAAGCCGGTATATTCTATAAAAGACTCTGGAACCACGGATTGCATAGATGGCACAAATGAATGAATAAATAAAAAAAGCCGTTTTCCCCTGATGAAACCAATCATTGCCCATGCCATTCAAACTTATCTTGGACTATCCGAAACCTTCATATATTCGTACCTCACAAATATAAAGAGATATAAGCCGATTGTTTTAACCACGCAGGTAACCCATTCAGAACAGTTCCCGTTTCGTCCCATATACGATAGTTCTATAATCAAACGTTATTCATGGTGGTGGTTCAGAGACCGTTTGGGATACTATCTGTATCTCAATAAAAAAATATATTTCGAACATATCCTGTACTTCAAATATGTTTTGAAACAAGAACAGGCACGTCTCATACATGCACACTTTGGGCCTCAGGGCGTTGCAATGATTCCCATAAAACGATGGCTTAAACTGCCGCTTATCACTACTTTTTATGGATTCGACGTAACCCAACTGCCTCGTGAAGAACTGTGGAATAAGGCATATCAGCGGCTGTTTAACGAAGGCGACTTATTTCTTGTGGAAGGGAATAACATGAAACGGGCGCTTATGGGAATTGGGTGTCCTGAAGAAAAAATCAGCATAGAATACATTGGGGTTGACATTGAAAAAATCCATTTCAAAGAAAGGGTATCTCCTTCAGATGGGCGAATTGTTATCTTGTTCTGCGGGAGGTTTGTTGAAAAAAAGGGACTCATATATGCCTTACAGGCATTAAATATTTTAATACCAAAAAATCAACGGATTGAATTCAGAATTATCGGTGATGGTATACTAAGGGATAATATTGGGGCTTTTATTCACGAAAACAATCTCAGTCCGTATGTTTGTCTTCTGGGTTATCAAACGCACCGTGTTTTTTTAGAGGAATTAGAAAAGGCGCACATTTACATTCAACCCAGCGCAACCGCTCAGAATGGTGATAGCGAAGGCGGAGCGCCTACAACCCTTTTAGAGGCACAGGCATCGGGCGTCCCAGTACTTTCGACATACCATGCAGATATACCGGAAGTCGTAGTCAACGGGAAGAGTGGATTTCTCGTACCGGAACGGGATGCCGATGCACTTGCAGAACGCCTGGGATATCTCATTGACCACCCGGAAGAATGGCCAACTATGGGCAGGGAAGGCAGAAGGCATGTTGAAATGAATTATAATATTCATAAAGAGGTTGAAAAATTAGAAAATATATATGATACTTTAATCCGGAAATAACTCGTAGCGCGGGAGGTTTATCCAAGATCAATTAACAAATTGGGAATTACATGACACAAAAGAAAAATAAACCCATACGAAAAAACTATCTCATTTTCGGCAGTCCCAGGGTAGAAGAGGCGGAAATAAACGAAGTCGTTGACACCTTGCGTTCAGGCTGGATTTCCACAGGCCCAAAGGTAGCCAGGTTCGAGGAAATGTTCAGAAAATACATGGGGACAAGATACGCCATGGCGCTCCATTCCTGTACGGCAGGTCTTCACCTTGCCATGATCGTATCGGGACTCGGCCGCGGTGACGAGATTATTACCACACCCATGACCTTTGCCGCCACGGCTAATGTTATTACGCATATCGGGGCTAAACCGGTATTTGTTGATATTGATAAACGCTCGATGAATATCGACCCAAACCTCATAGAGAAAAGCATCACCAAACGAACCCGGGCCATTATCCCCGTCCACTTTGCCGGAAGACCTTGCGACATGGATGCCATCATGTCCATAGCGAAGAAACATCACCTGCTCGTTATTACAGATGCCGCCCATGCGATTGAAACTGTATACAAGGGACAAAGGGCGGGTAATATCGGGGATATAACTGTATTCAGTTTCTATGTTACAAAAAATGTGTGCACAGGCGAAGGAGGAATGGTAACTACAAACAACAAAGACTGGGCAGAGAAGGTGCAGATGTACGGATTGCATGGTATGAGCAAGGGGGCATGGCATAGATATTCAGATAAAGGTTTTAAGCACTATCAGGTCGTTTTTCCCGGTTACAAGTACAACATGATGGACATCCAGGCTGCCCTGGGCATCCACCAATTAAAGCGTATTAACAAGTATCACAAGATACGTGAAAAGATATGGAAGAAATATGATCAGGCGTTTCAGGAATTACCACTCATTATTCCAGCACCTGCGGAGAAGGACACCATCCATGCACGGCATCTTTATACGCCACTCCTAGATATTGATAAGATCGGAATAAGCAGGGACGCCTTTCAGCAGGCGCTTCACAATGAAAATATAGGTACGGGTATCCACTTCGTGGCATTACATCTGCATCCATACTATGCAAACACCTTTGGATTTAAACGCGGTGATTTTCCCAACGCCGAATTTGTCTCAGACAGGACGATTTCCCTGCCGCTCTCGGCAAAACTAACAGAAGAAGATACCGATGATGTTATCAATGCGGTAAAAAAGATCGCAGAAAAACATTATATATGAAACCAATTATTGGCATCAACTGCGACTATGAAGAGGAAGGAAAACAGCCTTATTCTTTTACCTATAGAGACTATAGCGAGGCCGTCGTTGCGGCAGGCGGAATCCCATTCTTATTGCCCATTATCAAGGACAAAAGCGACGTGGAACTCTTACTGAAAAAAATAGCCGGATTGCTCCTCCCCGGAGGGAATGATGTCCCACCACAACGCTATGGAGAAGAAAGGCAAGAAAAAACAGTATGCGTCCATCCCGATAAAGATACCTCCGATTTTATTTTAGTAGGAACGTCCATCCAGATGAAAAAACCCATTCTGGCTATTTGCTATGGTATTCAGCTTGTAAATGTCGCCCTGGGGGGTTCGTTAATACAGGACATTCCGTCTGAAGTAAAAACTCCCATAATTCACAAAGATTCACAAAACAAGCGATACACCCATACTGTTACCATAAGAAAAGATTCTCTTCTCCATAAAATTATTGGAACAGACCGTATCGAGGCCAACAGTACACATCACCAGGCCATTAAGAGATTAGGCAAAGGCTTGAAAGATACGGCGCATACTGCGGATGGTATTATTGAAGCTATCGAATGTAGGGATTATCCATTTCTTGTGGGCGTCCAGTGGCATCCAGAGCGCATGACAGGCTCACCATACCACCTGGCCTTATTCAATGCCCTTATCAAAGCCTCCGAATAACCCACCCCTTTATCCCCTCCCAGGAGGGGACTTTTTGATTCCCGAGAATCTGTGGTTAAAAAGCAGGTTTGTTGCAAATGCCTTAGGCGCATTCCTTGCAGGTGCCGTGGAAGGATATCTGAAACCCGGAGACAGTGTAATCCTTTTTCAGGGAATCGGGTAATTTGACGTGCGGTGAAAAATCCTCAAAGATGTCATGAATTTTTTTGCAGGAAGAGCAGATAACGTGATGGTGGGTGTTGATGTTGGGGTCGTAGTGTTTGCGGTCTTCGTCAATTATGAGTTCTTTCACCTCTCCCAGATCCCGCAAGGTTTCCAGGGTTTTGTAGATCGTAGTAAACGACACGGTAGGATAAATCCTTTTTACCCTTCTAAAGACCTCTTCTGCGGACGGATGTGAGGTATTATTCTCCAGCACTTTAAAGATCATCAACCGCTGCGGGGTGATCTTCATGCCGTGGCTTCTCAGTATTTCAGTCAGTTTTTCTACCGTTTCCATATTTATTTTTAACAATAAGAAATAATGATTGTTAGTTAGATTAAAATATTAGTTAAAAAATCCAGGTATGTCAATAAAAATTATTTTCTCGAAACGAAGGATTCGACAAAGAGGATGCAGAGGGCGAGGAAGAGGAGTGTGCCCCAGAGGGTCTTTTTGGCCTCGCCCATGAGTACTTCACTGCCTTCACTGACAGGAGAGGTTGTTATGGTTAGGTTTACACCACCCAGGATGGCGGTAAGTTCTTTTTGATTTATCTTTGCAAGATTAGCTTCTGTGGTGTCTACATTCACTTGAAAATATGAGGGAAATTGTGGATGAGGCTTCTCATCCACGGTAACGGTATAAATCCCCGGAATGTTTGTCTCGCTGTATAAAAATGATTTTTCGTTATCAATTAGTTGAGGTTGTAAGACGGCTTTTGCGCCTTCCGGATTGGTTATTTCCAGGCTGTTAATCTCTTCTGGACAGAGAACCTGCCAATCGTGTCTGACCAGCGTTTCATTTTGTATTTCTTCTGCAATATTTCCCGTTGAAAATCTGCACAGTTGCTGCATTAATGGAAGAAAAAAGGGTTTTACTGGCATATCCGTCCAGTCTCTATCTACCGACGATGTAAAGAGCACACATCTTCCCCGGTCAACCTGTCTTTCAATTATGGCTGGTGTATCATCTGAAAATGATAGTACGGTTTTACAATTACCCAATGGTGTTGGGTCGACATAAAATACCCGATAAAATTTCACGGAAGACAACGTATTCATATTCGTTTCAGAAAGAATGCGTAAGGCGGGGTGTATAGGTTCTGCGGTTTTCAGGTGAAGTGGTTGTTCTTCCGATAGCGGACTATCGCTGGAAAAAGTCCTCGTGGTATGGAGTCGATGCGGCAGCAGTGTGCCAAATGAATTATTGTAGTAATTGGCGTCCACCTTATTCCCAAGTGAAAAAATAACCGATCCGCCTTCTTTGACAAATTTATCAAGTTCATGAATCTTTTCAGGCGGCAGGGTTTCGACATTACACAAAAAGACAATATCAAAATTGGCAAAGTCGAAGTTTTTAACTTCGTGTATTGAACATATCGTAGGTTTGATAGAGGATGCATGCTCCCGTCCGGGATTTAAAGCCTTCTCCAGATAAAACGTTTCACTCTCGTAGATATTTGTTTTGGGATCGCCGTCAATCAATAAGGCATCCAGCTTGTTCGATGTATTGATAGCAAAATATCGTTTATTGTCTGTGTTCAGATTGTCCTCAGAAATTTCAACCCAGCCGGTGTGCCCTTTCCCTTTTTCCACGCTAAAGTAAAATTCCTTTGTCTCCGATGCGTTTGGCTCGATGTTGAAAAATCCCTGAGCCACTTTTTTTTGGTCTAAAAAAACTTGTGCCAGGAGGTTTTTGACCCGCGTGGGTGTAAAATTAGATACGACCACCTTGAGGGTACTTTCTGCACTTCTTTCTGACACGTTAATCTGTGGTTCAATATGGGTAACGGCTATATTCTTGAGTTCCCTGCCTTCCGATAAGTCCACGATATGGATATTTGACACATGGCTGCGGAGTTTTTCATTTCCACTCTTGAACCAATCGATATCCCAGCCGTTCCGTGTCAGGTCTGTAAGCAGGAATATCCGTTTAATAGATGCCTTAGCAGAAGTTAATATCTCAACTGCCGCATCCAGTGCTGGTACAATATGCGTGGTAGCAAAACCGGGTTGTAATTGTTCAATTAAGTTTAAAAGATTTTTTTTGTCATAATCAAGTTCAGGGAGGACTTGTGATCCCAAACTTGAGCAGGTGATTACAGCGGCATCGTCATTTTTCGTTAAATTATTAATAACCCCCCTCGCTGCTGTCTTGGCAGACATAAAAAACGATTCATTATCCTCTGAGTACTGCATGCTGTACGAATCGTCTACGATAATAACGTTGCTGGTCGGCACGTTCTTTTCGGGCGCTCCGCCGATAAAGTTTTTCATAAATGGCCTTGCAAGGGCCATAGCGAGGAAGGCGAGCAATGAAGCCCTGAGGATTAACAGGATCAGTTGGCGAAGTTTGAATTTTACCGAAATGCGCTTATTGGTCTGTAATATAAAGTCGATGGCTGCAAATTTATGGGAGACGGCCTTCTTCTTATTTATGAGATGGATGATAATGGGAATAATGGCACCCAGAATACCGAATAATAACAGGGGATTAAGGAATGAGATCATGAAATTATTTTACTACTTATTTGCGTCGGTTTAAATGAAAAAGATTTGATATCAGGATTTGTGGAGTGGGCGTGAGGCGCTTTCTCTTCTTGCCAGAAACTTGATCAACGACTGGTCCATCGGAGTAGAAGAATCGATGAGCCAGTAATCTATTTGGTTTTCAAAGCATGCTTGTTTGAATTGTTCAAGATAACGGTTAATCCCGGAAAGGTATCGGTCTTTTATGGACTTTGGATCAGCCAGGATACGTCTCTCGTCTTCCATGGACTCAAAATATGTAATCGTTTCGAAAGGAAATGTCAATTCATACGGATCGAGTATGTGAAATAAAATAACCTCATTTTTCTTGAATTGAAAATACTTTAATTGATTTATTACTTTATTTGTATCATCAAAAAAATCAGATATGAGAATAATTAAGGAACGACGGCTGATCTTCTCGATGAATTCGTTGAGGATAACACTGGTATTTGATTTACCCGCAGGTTTTAATGCTGTGAGGGTATTGAGCAGTGCGTGTAAGTGAGTAATGCGCGATCTCGGTGGCACGTACTGGAGTACCTTGTCACTGAAGCTGATCAGACCCACCATATCAGACTGCTTTAACAATAAATAGGCCAGAGAGGCAGCAAGGGTAGCGGCATATTCAAACTTACTGATGCCTGTCGATTTATATTCCATTGACCCGCTGGTATCAAGGAATATATAGCATTTGAGATTTGTTTCCTCCTCGAATTCCTTGATGTAATACTTATCCGTCCTAGCATGCACCTTCCAGTCAATGTGTTTTATCTCATTTCCGGGTGAATATTCTTTATGTTCCAGAAATTCTATGCTGGAACCTTTGTAAGGGCTTTTGTGAATGCCCGACAAGACCCCATCTACCACAAGCCTCGCACGGAGTTCCATACTGGCAATCTTGGACAGTGTTACCGGATCAAAAGGATTTTCTGGCATAGACTAACCGTAAGCAAATAATTTTGGATTTGCGATTTGCGATTTTGATGGATAAAAAAATTTATACATCTAAAATCGTAAATCCGAAATTGTAAATTTATCACGTGTGTTCTTTTATGGTATCGAGTAACTGGTCAATGATGTGTAAAGACGTCTTCCCTTCGGCCTCGGCGTGGAAATTAGTAATAATGCGGTGTTGCAAGATAGGCTTGGCAATTGCCCGTACGTCGTTGCAGGTAACTGCATACCTGCCGTCCAGCAATGCGCGTGCTTTGCCGCCAAGGATGAGATATTGTGATGCACGGGGACCAGCCCCCCAGCTAATCCATTTTTTAATAAAATCAGGCGAACTGGAATCCGACGGCCTTGATGCCCGTACCAATTTTATGGCATATTCAAGCACATAATCGGCAACCGGCACCCTTGTAACAAGGTCTTGAAGGCTCGTTATTTCTTCAGGGCTGAAAGCTTTATTTATTGTTGGTTTATATGTGGATGTGGTTGTTCTTACAATCTCGACTTCTTCTTCTTTTGAAGGATACTGAACATTTATCTGAAACATGAATCGGTCAAGCTGCGCCTCAGGCAAGGGATACGTACCTTCCTGCTCGATGGGGTTCTGTGTGGCAAAGACGATGAAGGGAAGATCGAGAGAATAGGTAGTGCCGCTGGCAGTTACTTTGTATTCCTGCATTGCCTGGAGCAGCGCTGCTTGTGTCTTTGGGGGCGTGCGGTTAATCTCGTCGGCCAGCAAGATGTTTGAAAAGATAGGGCCTTTGATAAATTTAAAAAATCTCTTACCGGAGGCGTGATCTTGCTCCAATATATCCGTACCGGTAATATCGGCAGGCATCAGATCGGGTGTAAATTGTATGCGGTTAAACCTAAGGTTTAAAACGTTTGCGAGAGTACTCACGAGGAGTGTTTTTGCAAGTCCTGGCACGCCTACAAACAAACAATGTCCTTTGCAAAAGAGGGCTATAAGGAGGTCGTCAATAACCTCCTCCTGTCCGACAATAACCTTTGCGATTTCATTTTTTATTTTGGCACGTCCCGCGACTATCTTATCAATAGCCTGAAGGTCGGTCTTTTCAATTTCTGTGGAAGTCATGGCAATAGGGTTGCATAGCCGCAACTGAAAATGGATTTGTGGTTATAAGAATTTGTAAACAAAAAGAGCGTCGGTGTCGAAGCTGCTCAGATAAGCCCAAAACTGAGCATGTCACTACCAAGGCTTTTCCCCGACACCAACGCTTTATTACTTTTACCAAAAAACAGGCTGTTTGTGAATGAAAATTTAAAAATTATGGATTATTACCATTTGCAATAGACACAAGGGCTTCGTTATCTGATAGGGTAATATAGTTTCGCCTGACGATGGTTGCTGTACTGTCGTGCCGACTTATAATAAGGCGCACGTCGTAATTCCCAGGTGTTGTATACGTATGGACAGGCGACTGTTCTGAATTTATCAGTGTTCCATCCCCGAAATCCCAGCATCTATTGATAATTTCACCCGCAGAGGTATCAGAAAATTTTACAGACAACGGCGGGTTGCCTTGTAATGTTGACGCCGTAAAAGAAGTAATTGAAGGTTTATCCGCCTCTTTTGAAGAAGTGTGTATTTCTTCTGATTTTACATAAGAAATGCGGAGTGCTTGTGGAGGGTTTTGTTCCTGTGATTCTCTGACAGATTTTGCATTGGACTGAGGTGTGTTATTTGAGCCGCCAGCGCTAACCGTTTCCGCACCAGAGATGGGCTTGTCTTTGCTTCTGCAGTATATTTCTCGCCGCCACCGGAGAGACCCATCGGCGTTTATAGCATAGAGTATGTTGTTTTGTGTTGTAATATAAATCCTACCATCCATCGTTATGGAAGGCGGGGTTGAAATATGCCCATTTATATGAGCCTTCCAGTACAAACTGCCGTTAGGCCTGATCGCATATAAAAAGTCATCTCTTTTCGTTACGACATAGATATTTCCTTTATTGTCTATAACAGAGGGAAAATCAATGGTATTATCTGCATTAAAAATCCACTTGAGCGTGCCGTTTAAATCAATTGCATAGAGCGTTTTTTCTGAACTGAAATAAAGGACATTGTCAGAACTTATTGCAAAGCCCGTATTAATCTTATCGGCTAATTGGATATACCATTTTGTGTTCCCGGCTGGGTCAATGGCAGAAATCCTGCCATCAGAGGAGGCGAGATAAATATTACCACTTTTATCGAATGCAGGAGTATGTGATAGTGTCTTTTTAAAACCTCTTTTTTTTGCAATCTTTTTCACACGTTCCGTAATAGTAGCGGGATGAGACTCGACGGTATCCAGCTTATCACGATTTTCTGTAGAGGTGTTTTCCTGCTGTAAATTGATGGAGGTCTCAGCTATTTTATCTGCTTCCTGACCATGACTTAGTTGAGGAATAAGGATAGAAAAGATTGAGATGGATAAAATGCATATTACTAAACGACTAGGAATCAGAACGTGTATTACCTTCTTTAAGGCGCATTTTACGCTCATCTTTTCTCCGAAAAGGAGTTTGTCTAATGGAAGATACGAATACTTTTAAAGGAATACTATAATAGTATTCTGGGTAAATGCAAGTAATTTTTATAGTGTCGGATACACGTTTCCTTCCTGCAATATTTTCCTTTTCAACAGCATAGACATTGCCCTCGCGCTTCGTTCAGGAGAGGGATAGACTGGAAACATTTGATCTTCAAATAATTGCTTGATCTTCATGGTAAATGTTCCACCCACCGTGCAGATAACCGCAGGTTTTCCCGATAATCTCATCGTGGACACAACGAGAGCAACTATTTTCTCCGTCATTCCCTGTGGTGACATAAGTGGTATGATAATAGCGGCATCATATTCATCGCTTTCGATCATGCACGTATTTAAGGCTATTCGATAGTCTTCATCGCATGCACTTCCCGTTAAATCAACAGGATTATTAACAACATAAAATCTTGAGAATTTGTTTTTTAACTTTTCTTTTAATTGTGGAGATGGCAGTGGAACCTCCAAGCCGTTCTCTGAGCAATAATCGGCTACAATAACGCCAAAGCCTCCGCCATTCGTAACGATCAATATCCGATTCCCGTTGGGTGGATTTTGCATGGAAAGGGCCTTTACACCATCGATAAATTCCTCCAGACCATTGGCCTCAATTATGCCCGATTTTAAAAATGCAGCCTTGTAGATTTCATATTTTCCTGCAATAGCGCCCGTGTGGGATTTAGCCGCTGCAATACCAGCCGCACCTTTCCCAACCTTTAACGCCACAATAGGCTTTTTCTTTGAACAGACCTTCGCCACCTCGATAAACCTTTTCCCATGATCTACAGACTCCATATATATCGCAATAACCTTTGTATGCATATCATCCATTAAAAACGGCAAGAGGGTAGATTCTCCAATATCAATTCTATTTCCGTAATTTATCATCTTTGCTATGCCCAGCCCTTCCTGCGTTGCTAAGTCTAACAATGCAATAGCAAAGGCGCCACTTTGCGAGAGGATTGATAATGCACCTTTTTTAGGTTTGCTTACCCTTTCCCATGGCAAAAAGGATGTTGTGAAATTTGCATAATTATCCAACACGCCCAGGCAGTTAGGGCCGAGTATCCGTATATTATTTTCAATTGCAACCTGTTTGATCTTTTCCTCCATTTCAATACCTTCTGCACCCATTTCCCGAAAACCAGCACTGATTATTATGGAATGTCGAATTCGTTTCTGTGCCTGTTGTTTAATCACATCCAGTACCAATGGGGCGGGTATGGCGATCACGGTTAAGGCTGTTTCGTCTGGAACATCAAGTATCGAGGAAAAACATCTCAAACCAAAGACGGTTTTATATTTTGGGTTTACTGGATACATTTTACCTTTGAATCCCATATCGAGGAGGTTTTTTAGGATGATACCTGGCAAGCTGCCCGCCTTTTCAGTGGCGCCTATGATGGCAACCGAGGAGGGATTAAAGAAAGTTTCCATTTATCCTTTTATTTTATGAGAAATCTTCTCAAGCAAGTCTTTTACCACTTGGTCATTGGGATCTAGTGTAAGGGTTTGATTTAATGTTTTCTCTGCAAGTTCGTATTGATGCATATTATAATATGCAACACCAAGCATCTTGTAAGCTGCGATGGATTTCCCATCTATTTTAATGGCCTGTTTGCCCGCAGAAACAACTTTTTCCCAATCGGCATTTTTTAAATATAAATCGGCCAGCAGCAAATGAATGTTTATATAATTGTGATCTGGATAAGCCGTGTTAAATGCTTGAAGTATCTCACCGGCATGGGCATAATTACCCTCGTCAACATACGCACTGGCCAAATTATGAGTATAAATGGGATTATCGGGTTTTAATGTTACAGCCTTTTGAAATGACTCAGCCGCATCTTCCGGTTGTTTTTTCCTTTTATAAACTGCGCCAAGATTATTGTGGCAATCTGCATCAGAAGGATTAAGTTCGATCAATTTTTTATAATAGGGTATCAATTCATCATACTTGCCTAAAGACAGATACAGTCTTGCTAAGTTATCCAGGTAAATGGGTTCTTTTGGATTTACTTCTATAGCCTTTTTGAATGCCTGAATCGCTTCTTCATACATGCCTTTTTTGCTGAGTATTGCTCCGAGATTATTGTAATAACCAGATTCTGCAGGGTTAAGCTCAACGGTCTTCCTTGAAAAATACAAAGCCTTTTCCAGATCGCCTTTTTGTAAATATGCATTGGCTAAACGATCTACATGATTTAATTCTTCTGGTCGAATTAGATATGCTTTATACAGTTCTTCAATCGCTCGATCAACATCTCCCCTGTTCATATACAAAGACGCAAGATTGCTATGAAACGGGGCTTGGAATGGGTCGGACTCAATAGCCTTTTTGTAATAGCTAATAGCACTATCCATCGTATTACGGCCAAAATGCTCAGCCAAAAATTGCTGAATCATACCAAGATGGAAAAACCCCATGTAGTGTTGAGGAATCAGTTTTAGAGAATTACTGGCTTCCACGTATGCCTTTTGTAACCATGCCTCTTCTTTTGTTTTAAATGCCATTTGTATGTATGTCCTGCAAAGTTCATCGCGATAGAATGTTTCATATGGATTAAGGAGAATAGCACGCCTTATAAAAAATAAACCCTTGTCTGTAATAGCAGGTAAGTTTTCTTTTTCGTACTCCATGATTCTTCTTCCGTATTCAAAATAAGCATCTGCCCTGTAGAATCGAATAATAAATATGGTAACAAATCCTATTGCTATTAACACAAGGCCACAACAAAGCCATCTATAAAAAAGATGCAGTTGAGAAGTTGGGAGGTTGGGAGGTTGAGCATTTCTAGACTTCTCCCCTTCCCCACCCTTCTTAATCTTTAATCCTTTATCCTCTATACTTAATGCCCCTTCTCCTTCGTTTATTTTCACTATGGAGATACACAGTCCCATCATCACCCAGAAAAGCGTCACAATAGGTGTATTCCCAAAACTGAATTCATTTTGAATAAGATAAGATACTATTCCAGCCAAGAGTCCTAGTATGAGTATTTTATTTTGGCTATTCAACTGCTTGAAATTTCTACCAGCATATATTCCAAAGGCGACTAGCAGCCATATATATGTACCGAGACCAAATATACCACGCGTAACTGTTGTATCAAGGATATCGTTATGAATTCTGTCCTGTCTAGGAAATTGGAAACCGTTATCACTTTCATGTACTGAAAACACTTTTGCTAAATTTTCTTGATAAACAATACCAATCGTATCAGGTCCAGTACCTAAAACAGGATGATTCTTGATAATCTCTATCGCTGCAAGATATTGAAAAATGCGTGAAAAAGTGGATTCAGTAATAGGAAGTTTGGTAGCAATCCAGGGCCTTTTGAGTATCTGTATCTTATCAGAAATTGGTACTTTTTTTACATCCTCTTTAATAAAGGAAAATTCAGAGAGATTATTGGTTGCCTGGTTATCACTTATGAAACGTTCCGTAAAACGCTTAATTATTGATGTCTCATACACGTTGAAGAATATTCCCATGAGAACAAAAGAAATTACCAAAATGAATAATTTGTATTTTTCTGTTACTTGCTCCTTGAAAATCAGAAAGAGCAGTGGAGTCAAACTCCCAAGAAGGGCCACAAAACACGCTCGTGTATTGGTGAGCCAGAAGGCAGCATAAATGATCGATGATATTATAAAAAAAACCCATAAAAAATGGAAATATTTTGAAATTGACCTTTCTTCTAATCGAGTGGAATTATTAATAAATAGAACAACAGACAAGGGGAGGATCATAACAAGATATGCCGAGAAGAAAACAGGGTTCCCGAAGGTCGAAAATACTCGCCTGGCCTCAAAACTACTCCACTTGAATATATCAAATCCAAGATGTTGCACAATCCCATAAATTGATGAAACGGTAGCGCCAGCTACAATTGCAATAGTAATTAAATAAAGCCTCTTCTGCGTAGTTATGATACTAACTGTAGTGTAAAAAATAAATATATAACACAAGGTTGCAGTTAAACCTTCGAAACGTTTATAGGTACCAAAAAGACTTATAATGGGGTTTATCGATATGGAAGACGATATTATAAAGATGAATATATAAGCTAATATTGGAATGTCTAAAGGGGTATGAAAAAATTTAAAATCATGTTTAAAGATACATTTGATTGACCAGACTACGAGAATGGCAATTGTTAACAAGTATAGCGCCGTTACCTTGCTAAGGTCAAAAACACTGTAAAGACGAATGTCAAAGAAAAGAGGAAGAATAACAACAGTTGCAATTAATAAAACTATAATTGATTTATCACAACATACAGGAATGTTTTTAAATTTGTTTTTCATTGAATCAATTTTTATTTCCAGTAGAATTTATACAATCGCTCTTAAGAATTTAGTTCCATGTTTTTAGAGTTTTTAAATTTTTGAATAAATATTATGAAAATAGCCATTAATGCAACATCCGCCGTAGCAGGTGGTGGTGTTACATACATAGAAAACTTGTTATATTATTTATCGAAAATAAACACAACTCATCAATATTTAATATTTACAACACTTGCAGGAAAAGACACATTTTATTTCCAGCATCCCAATTTTGAATTTCTGTCTTTCAAAATACCTTCAAGAAGTTCGATATTACGACTTTGCTGGGAACAAATGTTTTTGCCTATATTACTTAAAAGAAAAGAAGTTGATATTCTTTTTTCTCCGGCAAATGTATGCCCTCTTTTTACTAAAATCCCAAATGTCATTATGATACAGAATATAGAGCCATTTCGCAATGGTGTTTCAGAAAATCAGGACTTAGCTCAGTTTGTAAGGCTAAAAATATTAAAATTATTAACAATTTTATCAATTAAAAAGGCTCGAAGAGTTATTTTCCCATCTACAAAGGCGCGTATTGATATAGAAAAATCCGGGGTTTTGATTAAACATGCTGAAGTTGTGTACCACGGCATCGATAGAGAAATATTTCATCCCTGCAGTGAAGATAACCTGTTACGTCAAATTAAAAAAAAATACGGTTTAGATAAATGGATTCTTTATGTTTCAAATATACAGCGGTATAAAAATTTCTTCGAACTCATAAAGGCATTTGTATTACTAACGGGCAAAGTCGAGGATAACATTCAGCTTGTTTTTGCTGGAGAATGTTTTGATAGGAAATACTATGAAGAGATGAAGACCTTTCTGGTAAAGCAAGGTTATGAAAATCGGGTTATTTTTTTGGGTAACATTCCCTGTGAAGAATTACCATATTTATACTCTGCCTGCGTATTGTTTGTGTTTCCTTCAACCTGTGAATCATTCGGATTGACTTTAGTAGAGGCGATGGTCTGCGGTACCCCTATACTTGCTTCTAAAGTAGAGCCAATGCCAGAGATTTGTGCAAATGCAGCTATCTATTTTGACCCAATGGATCCGGTTGCAATAGCTGATGTGATAGGTAAAACACTGAATGATCAAGAGGCAATCTCTTCATTGAGAAAAAATGCAATAGAACGGGCAAAAACCTTTTCATGGGAAAATACAGTGATAAGGACTTTAAAAATATTTGAAAGTATTTCTTAAATTAAAGTTTCTATAAGATAGCGAGTACATCGGAAAATTTCTGCCTGTTTTTAAGTAACAGTTCATCTATCGATATATACGCTTGCGCCATAAATAACTTCTAAAAGTTGATAACGTTTTTTTCCCAAATATTTTCAAAATTACCTGTCTGGCAAAATGTCGTACAAAGCTGTTTGCACAGATAACAGCTTCATAGATAAATGATGAGAGTTTGTAAGATCGGCGAATTTGCCAATCGTTAAGGGTGAATGTCGAACCACCTTTACCGCCTGCCCGCATGCGTGTGAAAACGTCGTCGAGAATAATCCAGGGGACATTAGCCTTCAGGCATCTTAGGATAAAATCGTAGTCAGCGCCTATACGATAAAAAGTATTGAAAAGCCCTACGCTATCATACACACTACGACGCACGAACGTAGCAGGGTGCTGCACGGTTAACCCTTTATGTAAATGAAGCAAACTCGATTTCAAAACTACTATAGCTCCGTTTTGAGAATCTTCCCACACTTCTATTGATCCAGAGACTATACCAACGTCAGGGTTGCGAAAAAATGCTGATGCAACTCGCTCCAGGGTGCCTGGCAACCATGTATCATCGCTGTTGAGGATGGCAATGATTTCTCCATTTGCGCGACTAATACCCTTGTTCATGGCTTCATATATACCTTTGTCTGTTTCTGATTTCCAGCCCGACATGGCTGCCGGGTAATTTTCAACGATGGTTTTGGTGCTGTCTATAGATACACCGTCTTGAACAATAATTTGAAGATCAGGCCAGTTCTGACTGATTATACTCTCGAGGGTATCTTTTATCGTTTTTGCACTGTTAAAGGTTGGGATAATGACGCTAATTTTCACAATCTCTCTCTAATTCCAGTGTCTTTTTTTGTATAAAAATATACCATCTTCTTCTTTAACCAATTCCCAGGTATTTGTGTCCTTTTCTACCAAATCATAAAACTGTTGCGGATTTTTTCGGGCTTCTATCGGATCAACCCCTATGGTGCCAAATTTGATGGGATGTGTTTTGTCAATTAAAACATAATCCGCCCCTTCAAAAATAGGAAATACCATTAAGGTTTTTTTCATATAAAGATATGGTAAGAAAAAATGTTCCGCAGAAACAGAAACATTATCTGGGATTAAAGGTAAAAAAGAGAATGCCTTTTTATGATGCTCGGTAGGAATATATTGGGAATAGTGGAAATTATGAGTTTTATAAGGCGCTAATTTATAATTATTATTCCAAAACTGGATAGATAGGGGAGATGGCCCAAAGAAGATATTTGATGATACACAGGCAACAAAAATACAACTCACAATGGCGTAACTAAATTTATTATTATCAAACTTCCTTGACAAAACATTCTTATCCTTAAGAAAAGGAAGCCCTCTGTCACTTATATTTTTTACACCTTTAATTGCAGATAGGAATAAAAAGGGAATACTTGGAGAAAGATAATAGAGGATGTAAGAATAATGAGAAATTGAAACACTTAAAAAATTGAGTAATAAATTGGCGGTAGAAATAAGAAAAACTGATGGTGAAAAGAAGGGACTAAAAAGAAGTGGCAGTACGTACATTAAAAAATTGGCTATTTTTATTTTATCGAACAGATTTGAAATAATAGTTAATGGATGTGAAATAATATAAATTAATATTTGAGAAGGAGAATTACCCATATATGAAAAATTGCCAAAAGCCAGGTGATGATGAATACTATTTGAGTTGCCAGCAAAGTATGGCATGATGATTTTGATCACTACAAGAAAATATAAAATTGAAATGGCAGACGTGCTTATTCCAATTCTTTTTTCTTTTAGAACAAAAAGGATATAGAATCCAAATAAGAATGTAGTTAAAGCTACCTCCTCTCTAACCAGGATTGATAGAGTAAAAAAAATATAGTAGATCGTGTATTTCTTCTTATGTAAAAAATAAAAGCTGAATAATAATAACGGAATGGAAATTCTCAAAAATTCGAAATCATAAAGAGTAATATACTGGACTGTCGGGAAAAACAAAAAAGATGCCGCAAACACGTAACCTATTTTTTTTTCACGAAAGGTATCTCTTGAAAAAAGATATATGGGGATAACCGATGAAACAAGAATGAGAGTTTGCAATATGATTAGGTATACAGGATAGTTTTTAATGACATAAAGTGGAAGTGCAAGGATGTATATTAAAGGCACAAAATGTAGCGCCAGATAGTTCCGCGTGTCACCGAACCCAAACGATGTTTGATGTAAAGTTGAAATAATGCCGCGTCCGTCGACAATATTCGAAAACAATTCGAGCCAGATGGCAAAGTCACCGTAATATTTGAATGTATGTAGTTTTAGTAGTTGGAAAACTAAAATATAGGTAAGATAAAAAATTATTGAACATATAAAAATAAACTTGGCCCGACTTAGCAGAAAAGCATTTTTTGAAAA
>JAHFOY010000207.1 GCA_023261485.1 Planctomycetota bacterium | reverse complement strand
CGTGCCCTATTCTGTTAAGGAACTCTTCACAATGAAGGGGAGTGGTATTAGAATGTTGATTTTTCGGGATAATGGGTAAAAATTTGACGGTGAAAGGTGGGGTGGAAAGTGGGTAATGGGTACATTTTTCAAAAAAAGGTTGGAAAAAAATATATTTTAAAAAAATTTTATTTTTCTGTTTTTCCATACCTTTTAGGTATGGTTTTGTATTCATTATACAACTATATGCAAACGGTAAATATTTACCCTATATCCTCATTAATTAATAATTTTCGTTTCATCGATTTCTTCTTTCTTTTCTTCGATAGGCGATTTATCAATAATATTATTTGATACTTCTTCTTTTCTTTGTTTAGATATCTTTCTCTGTCTCTTGACTTTTATATCACCAATTCTTTCCCAGGTATTGGTTGATATCATTTGTTTAATCCCACTAACCAATTCATCCTCTTCAATCCTTACCCCTGTCATTTTTTTAAGTTGGTTTCTTATCGTACGTAAAGTATCTTCATGAAAAATAGCACCCATAATATTTTCAGGTTCGAGCGTTTTAATTTTATCAAAGTAATCCAGATATTCACCTTTGGTTACACTTTTTTTGTGAAGCAAAGACAATTTTGCAGAGGCAACATCTATAGAATCTTTTATAATATCAGTGGAAAAAATAAGATCATTCTGTATTCCATCTTCGAACGTGAGGTGGTATAAATGCCAGCAGGATCCATTCGTAAGAATTACCCATTCAACACCTGCATTCGCGGCGTAATTACTGGCCTGCTCAATATGTTTTCCTCTTAAATCCATACCGGCCTGTTTCACTTCAATAAAAAAGACAATCTTCGTATTAATTTTTACGGCATAATCTACAAATCGGTCTTTTACAGTGTATTCTTTCGAAATATCTACAAACATATCATACCCAAGCACGTCCTCAAGAAACTTGCCAATCCTTAATGAAGTATCCGATTCATTTATCCCCTGCTCGATTGCCTGCTGAAAAATTGGGATATACTTTTTTAAATCTTTATTAATATCAATAGCCATATTTAGCCTCCATTTAATTTTTTTTCAGAATCGCCTTCCAGCCCAGACCACACGGCCTATGATGGTTATTTTGTCAATATCTGCGGACGGTTGATCCAGCCTGATTTCGAAAGGTTTGTACACAGAATTATCGCTCGTCACCTGGATAATGCCACCGGGCAATCGCTGTAGTCTCTTCGTAAGTAATACGCTATCCATTTTTAACACATATATCCCTTCACGGTTCACCGGCATATCTCTTTTGTCTATCAGGATGATATCGCCAGGTCTGAGCGTGGGTTCCATCGAATCGCCATCCACATACATCAAAAAGAGGTCACTTTTATTTGCCCTCAGCACCGTTTTTACCCAGTCAGCCTTAAATGCCAGGACATCTGCCACTTCTTCTGTCTCGTTAATCGCACCATGCCCAGCCGCAGCACGCAGGTTATATAATGGTATATACACGTAATCACCTGGATGCTGTATCTGTGATATTTCCTCACCTATCCCCTCCTTTCTTTCTTCCAGATATTGAGGACCTTCACCCATAAGTAGCCAGTTAAGCGACCATCCCTCGCTACTACACAAAGAAGCCAATTCTTCAAATGGAATACTATTCCTAGTTTTGGCAGTAGCGAACGTTTTTGATTTAATTCCAAGCAAATCAGCCACATCTGCATCGGTTGAGCGTGTTTTTTTATCTTTAATAATTTCAATTACTTCTGATAAAGTTTTCATAATGAAGATTATTTAATTGACAATTCTTCAAATTGAAGATATATTATCCCTCATGTGATTAACATTCGTTAACAAAAGGGGGTAAAAAATATATGGCATATCAAATTAAAAGGCCGCAAAAAAAGAAACAAAAGGCAATTAATATACATGTTCATTCCACACCTATTGATTATGACTTATTAAGCCGTAAGCTTTTATCCCATAAGGATAGTATCTTGAATAACACGAACAAGGAAAAATTCGGTTGTTTTTACGATAGGGAAAAAAAGCAATATGGGTATAAGTCTAAGTATTGGGATCTTCGTGGCGATCCTCCTCGAGTCGTGCATAAACGACCTTTACTTCCTTTGCGACGGAATAAAGCAGGTCTTGTACCATTCCTGCGGCGGTGTCTGCATTTGCTCCGGCATTTAATGCAGGGAGAAAGCCTGCGGGAATAAGGGCACAGAGTATCTGCGTTGATAGTTCCATGATTTTTTCATTGTTCATAAACATTTCCAGTCAAGGAGTAAAAAATATGGTTAAAAAAATACAAACAAAAGAGAGAAGGATTATTGCTACAAAGGTCTGTGCGCTTCAGAGAAGACATAATGAGCTTTATGGGTATTTCGTGAAGAGTAATGAGAATTCTCTGGTTGATTATCATACGCTTATGGATTCCTATGAGGCTGCTCTTGACCTCTTAGTTCAATTACTTTCTCTAGAAGGGCTTTCTCCTGCGGAGATAGTCGCAAAAATTCAGGATGTAACGGGTCGTACCAATTCACTTGCACTGCTAAAGAGAGAGATTGTGCGATCTCTTGACGTTTTCGACATAGGGCGTCTCCTTCGCTCTCAGGACAATGGAATTGATCACACTCTCCCATCTTCTGGAGATACTCAAAACAGGGCAAAGGCAGGAGCGCTTCGATGATCTTTGCCATGCGTTCATTTATGGCAAAGCCATACCCAATTATTTTTTTGGGAATAGCGTCTTTTTTCTTTTTCTTCATGGGTAATCTCCTGGCTCAAAAGGTTAATAAAGTATGAATCGAAAAATAAAATCACTCATGGCCTTAAAGGGTATCACGGTAACTGAGATTGCCCACAGTGCAGGTGTAAGCCGGACGTGGGTCTCGCTTGTAATACATAAAAATAAGCCGTCAAGGCGTATCAGGCAAAGTATTGCGGCGGCCCTGGGCGTTCAATATGAAAAACTTTGGCATAAAAAACATGGTTCAAACAGTTCAAACAGTTCAAACGGGTCAAGTCATGCTAATAGTGTAATTTCAAATGTTGGTTGATTATACACCTTTTTTTGGTTAACGCAATGTCAAAATCACGCCGAAAATTTGTACAAACGCCGGGTCAATTAAGTCT
>JAHFOY010000206.1 GCA_023261485.1 Planctomycetota bacterium | reverse complement strand
TATCGCCACCATTCGCAGGAAAAATAGCTGTGTGGTCGTAGGACTAGACCCCTATTTGAAGCTCATCCCGGATACCGTTAAGCAAAAGCCCATAATATCGCACAAACCCAGCCTTGAATACGCAGCGCATGTCATTCTGGAATTCAACATGCAGGTCATTGACCTCATTGCACCCCACGTAGGTATCGTCAAACCTCAAATTGCATTTTATGAACTCTATGGCTGGTGGGGCGTCTGGGCATATGCCGAAACAATCAAATACGCCAAACATAAGAGATTGATCGTGATTGGTGACGTCAAACGAGGCGACGTGCCCAGTACGGCTGAGGCATACGCCGATGCGCATATCGGAGAAGTCCGCATAGACGATGTCGTTGAAACCGCATTCGCCGCAGATGCCATAACCGTCAACCCATTTTTGGGATCAGATAGTTTGCTTCCCTTTATACAGACAGCAAAAAAACATAACAAGGGTATATTTGTCCTGGTAAAAACCTCAAACCCCCTCTCTGGCGAATTCCAGGACCTCATGTGCGGAGAAAGAAAACTACACGAAATCATCGCAAAAAAAACCCACGAATGGGGAAGGGATTTAATTGGTAAGGAGGGATACAGCGCAGTCGGAGCAGTTGTGGGAGCTACCTATTCACACGAAATAGAACTTTTAAGGGAAATCATGCCTTCGGCTTACTTCCTCGTACCCGGTTACGGCGCTCAGGGCGCCACAGCAAAGGACATCAAATACTGCTTTAATCCTGACGGTCTCGGCGCCATCATCAACGCATCACGCTCTATCCTCTATGCCTACAATACTTCACCCTGGAAGGAAAAATACGGCGTGAATGCCTGGAAAGACGCCACCCGGGAGGCTTTGGTTAAGATGAATGAAGAAATAAAAAATATGCTAGAAACTTCGTATTGAACAACTGGTTGGATAATTAAAACTTATGAAATTACATGAGATTCAGGTAAGCACATACTCTGGTTACAAAGCGGATGAGCGACCGCTCAGGTTTGTCTTCAAAGGGAAAACATACACGATTAAAGAAATAATAAACCAAACTTACGAAGAAGCTCCTGGTAAATGGTTAAGAAGTGTCTACGATATAAAAACAGATGAAGGGCTTACATTCAAGCTCTTCCACGATGAAAATCAAGACCGATGGGTTTTTGAAGAGTGAGTTTAAATCAAACTGCCTTCGGCAGCAGCTTTTTTATATCACGGCTTGTTCCCAAACTCTGTTTGGGAACACACTTGTCAATGAAACTCTGTTTCACGCAAAGCAAAAGCTTTGCAGGAAATTTCGTTCCCAAACGAAGTTTGGGAACAAGACAACCTCTGGAGGGGCACGGAGCACCGTACCCCTACATTGAAATTCCTGTACATTAAATTAGCAGCATATAGAAGGTATTATTATAGTCCCAACATATATTCAATCACCTTTTTTTCCGGTATAAATTTGTTTAACTGACTCAAGCCTAATCTTTCCCCAGCAGCGGCGATCAGCTTCTTTTCTGATAATTCCTTTGTATAAAAATGACCGGCGGCCAGCAATGCGTCTTTCGGGATAAGACCCACCACCTCGCTTCCTGTAACACGTATACCAAACTTTCCGGCCTGCCTCTGCACCTCCTCAAAAGCCACGTGAGGCGGTGTAACTTTGTAGTTCTGCAGGTTCATGGAGACCTGCGTTATATTGTGTTCCTTCAGATAGACACCCATCGCCTGCACGAATTTTAACAAACCTGGGACACGCACCTTTTCACCTTTTTCATTTATTTTCACAATTCCGGAAGCCCTTACAATCCCTGAAATGTTGTTGGCTATCTTGATGTCCTGTGTATCCAGATTTACATTATAGGCAATCAGAAATTCCCGCGCACCAATCACCGTAGCGCCAGTTCTTTTTACATTATCGTTAAACTCTTTTGGTCCATAATCAGGTTGCCACTTTTCGTCCTTCAATTTTTCAGGCAAGCCTTCGTACTCACCCTTTCTGATGTCTGATAATACACAACGTTCAGGTATTATCGCAGCCTCTCCATAGAGGTAAACAGGAATACCAAGCCACTCTCCAACCTCTTTACCCAAAGTACGCGCAATCTGCACACACTCGTCAATTGTTACGTGTGATACAGGCACAAAGGGGCAGACGTCGGTAGCACCAATGCGTGGATGTGCGCCTTTGTGACGTGACATATCAATGACCTCCGCAGCCATTTCGATGGCATAAAAGGCCGCATCCTTGACCGCTTCAGGTTTACCAGCAAAGGTGACAACGGTGCGGTTATAATCCGCGTCTGATTCTACATTCAGTAATTTAACGTCTTTGACCTTCTCAATTTCACCGACAATTTGAGCGATTTTTTGGGCATCTCTGCCTTCGCTGAAATTCGGAACACATTCAATAATTTTATTCATGTGTTTCACCACTGATACTCACGGAATTCCACTGAATTTTTGATTGTAAATAACAACCTTACGATTCAAAAGAATAACTTACAACTTTCAACCCTGAACTCTCAACATACAGTTTATAAACTGAGTATTTATCCAGTGATATTCAGTGTATTTCCGTGGTAACCAGTTACCTTAAAATAGAGTAATGATAATTACCCCAATAATCATGATGATGCCGCCAATTAATCGTTCCCTAATGTTTGTTTCTTTAAACCATACGGCGCCGTACATGATACCAAAAAGGAGACTCGTACGCTTTACAGAAATGACATAGGGAACTTCAATTATACTTACCGCTAAAAGGTGGGTAATTACCGCAAAGGCGACTACCAGCCCAATCAGGCTAAATAGTGTAAGTTGAGAAAATAATTGTTTAACTTCACCATGATTCTTCCACATCAAAACAGGAAAAAGTATTGCAGAGAGAACTGGGAAATAAACAGCGGCAAAGAATAACGGGCTTGAGTGCAATATAGCCATCTTCCCCAGGTTAGATGTAATACTGTATATAAAGGCAACGATGATCATATACAGGGAGCCGCGCTCCCTGCGTATAGCTTTAAATGGCTCCAATATGCCCTGTCTTGCGGTATTTATATTGAGTAAGTACGCCCCAACGGCAGTAAGCAATATACCGATGATACCGAATTTGTCCAGCCTTTCTCCAAGAA
>JAHFOY010000088.1 GCA_023261485.1 Planctomycetota bacterium | reverse complement strand
GCCGGTCTGCAAAATTTTCCATGCTGTCGAAAGACTACGATTTGGTAAATGATACAAAAAAATCCCCATCACCTTGCCTCGCCCGCCGGAGGAAAGGTATTCCTCCCTCCCTTTGATGGGAGGGACTAAGGGAGGGTGTTTTATTCTTAAGTAACTACAGCGCCAGGAAATTTTTCAGGAGTTTGGGGCCTTCTTCAGTTAAGAAAGATTCCGGGTGGAACTGGACTCCCTCCAAAAGATATTCCTTATGTCGGATACCCATGATTTCATCATCGTCTGCCCTGGCAGTGACCTCGAGACAGTCGGGTAGTGTGTCTTCTTTGACGATAAGGGAATGATACCGAGTCGCTACAAAAGGATTGGAAAGCCCTTTGTAGATGGTTTTGCCGTCATGTTTTATCATGGACGTCTTACCGTGCATAAGCCTCCGCGCTCTAACTACATCCGCGCCGTAAGTATGGGCAATACACTGGTGGCCAAGACAAACCCCGAGTATAGGTATTTTGCCTGAGAAGTTTTTTATAATATCGTTTGAAATGCCCGCTTCTTTGGGTGTGCATGGCCCTGGCGATATGATGATATGGTCTGGCTTTTTTTCCTCAATTTCCTCAATGCTGACCTTGTCATTTCTATAAACTTCCATCCTTTCACCAAATGCACCGATTTGTTGTACGAGGTTGTAGGTGAAAGAGTCATAATTATCAATAAGGATTAACATATTTAAGATAGTAACAAAATAAATTTTGAATATCAAAGAGATTTTAAGTGGCAATTAAACAAGTCTTTGCATCCACTTGCATTGAATACACTTACTGTAAAAATAACTTGACAATGTTGGTTTTTCTGTTAAAATTTTCCATAATATATTGATAATAAAGCGAAAGGGATAAAATAGATGCGTTATCCTTAATGGATTTTTAAGCAGCTATACTAACTAAAAGGAGGATGCAGGATTACAAAAGTGGGGATGACCCACTTTTTTATTTTAAGGGGTAAAAATTTTTACTCAAATATTATTTTAACTGGCATTGGTATAGCTTAGCTAACAGTAAAAAGGTATTTATGGACAAAGAAAGTTTACTACGCCTGGTAGATAGTTTGCACAGGGATAAAGAGATTGCCAAGGATGTTGTTTTTCAAGGCATCGAAGCTGCCCTGACTACCGCAGCCCGGAAACATTTTAAATCGCCGGAAGCGATATCTATTCAGATTGACAGGAATACAGGAGAGATCGTGGCAATGGAAGGTGATCGTAAAATCGACCCTTCCGAATTGGGCAGGATTACTGCGCAAACTGCGAAACAGGTGATTATTCAAAAAATACGGGAAGCCGAACGCGACGTTATATATGACGATTTTATTAGCCGAAAGGGCTCTATCGTCAGCGGTACGGTTCAAAGGTTCGAAGGCACTACCATGGTTGTCAATCTGGGCAAAACAGAAGGCGTTTTACACAAATCAGAACAAATTGCAGACGAGCATTACAATACGAGCGAGAGAATCAGGGCGACCGTATTCGACGTGAAGAAGGTGGGGACGCGGGTAAAAATAATGCTCTCAAGGGCGCATACTGATTTTGTGCGCAGGCTTTTTGAATTAGAAGTGCCGGAAATTGCAGAAGGTACTATAGAAATTAAAGCATTGGCAAGAGAGCCTGGCCATAGGACCAAGATCGCCGTCGCTTCTAGTGATCCGAATGTTGATTGCGTAGGCGCGTGTGTGGGGGTGCGCGGGTCCAGGATTAAAAATATTGTGGATGAATTGAACGGGGAAAAGATTGATATTATCAGGTGGAGTGATGAACCCGAAGCGCTGTTGCCAAATGCGCTGAAACCCGCAGAAGTTTCCGGGATTATTCTTTCATCAGATAATCAGGTTGCAACCATTGTGGTACCTAATGATCAGCTTTCTCTGGCGATAGGTAAGCGGGGACAAAATGTCCGTCTTGCGTCTCGTTTAACGGGATGGGATATTGATATCATAACAGAATCAGAACTCGAAGAAAGAGAGAAAGCCAATGTCGTGGAGACCACAGAAGTCGCCGGACAGAACAAAGCACCCTCTGATAATTTGAATTTAACTCCTCCGGATGCCGGAACTACAGAAGGTGTTGAAACGGGCGGCAATAAAGAGGATGCATAATATTATAAGAGGATTGGATTTATAAGGTTAGGAGTTTAAATGGAAAAAATTCGGATCAGTTCGCTTGCTAAAGAGCTAGGGGTAAAGAGCGGCCTGTTAATTGATAAATGTCACGAAAGGGGGTTGACTCATATTACTCACCATGCAAATACACTGTTGCCTGAGCAAGCAGAAATGATAAGGAAATTGTTCCAACCGGCGGCAAAGGTAATTCCGCCGAAAGAAGCGCCTAAAGTAAAAGAGGCTGCCGCTACGACGACTCAGGCCGTTGAACAAAAGAAAGAAACCAAAGTGGCAGCGCCTGCCAGTCCGGTCGCTAACGTTAACAGGGTTGTTCAACCGCCCAAAATTGTTAGAATTCATAAGAGTATACCTCAACAACCGCACGTTGTAAAAGTAACTCCGGTAAAAACAATGTGGAAGAAGAAACATCCGTCAGGTTTTGTACCACAGAAGAGGAGGGAACATGGAGAGGAATTTGCAGAATCAAAGAAGACGACGGTTAAAAAAGAAACAAAGGTTGTTATGGAATTACCTATAACCGTAAAAGACCTTTCTTCTAAATTAGGGATTCGCGCAAACGAGATTATAACCAAGCTGCTCCTTGAGCACAATATTCGCGCAACAATCAATCAGATTCTAAGTGAAGAGATTGTCCAATTGCTGGGTCTCGAATATGGAGTTGAAATTGAAATTAGTAAAAAGGAGAAGGCAGAAGAACAGGACTTTTTAAATGAGCAGATTTCAACAAAGGCCGAAGATATGGTAAATCGTGCTCCTATTGTAACTTTCCTGGGGCATGTAGACCACGGGAAGACGTCGCTGCTTGATAGTATCCGTCAAACAAATGTAGCTGCGGGAGAAGTGGGAGGAATCACTCAACACATAGGCGCTTATAAGGTCGAGACGAACGGGAAGTATGTTGTGTTTCTGGATACGCCCGGTCATGAGGCTTTTACCGCAATGAGGGCAAGGGGTGCAAATACTACCGATATAGTCGTGCTTGTTGTAGCGGCTGATGATGGTGTTATGCCGCAGACGGAAGAGGCGTTAAACCACGCCAAGGCGGCTAACGTTCCTATTGTTGTGGCACTGAATAAAATTGATAAACCAGGCGCCAACACCCTGCGGGTCAAACAGCAGCTTGCAAGCCTTGATTTGAGTCCGGAAGATTGGGGCGGAAAGACACAGTTTGTTGAGACTTCTGCGATAACCAAAAAGGGAATCGATACCTTACTCGAAAGGCTTTTGCTGGAAGCTGAGATACTTGAACTGAAGGCAAATCCAAAGAATCCGGCGCGTGGTGTTGTGCTGGAGGCACACCTGAGTGAAGGACGCGGGGTTGTTGCCAATGTCTTAATACTAGACGGCACGTTACATCAAGGGGATGTAATCCTCTGTGGTAAAACTTTTGGCAGGGCGCGCCTGATGATGAATGACAGGGGTGCTGAACTAAAAGAAGCCGGTCCGACCACACCCGTGTCCGTTTCAGATTTTTCCGAAGTTCCTGAAGCCGGGGATAAGTTTTATGTGGTTGGCGATATACAGAAGGCGAGAGAAATTGCCTTAGAAAGACAAAAGAAAGACCGTGAAACCTCTTTGTCGAAATATCAACACGTCACGCTGGAGAGCCTTTATTCCAGGATTGCCGAAGGAAAGGTAAAGGAAATCAAGGTGATCTTGAAGGCTGACTATAAGGGTTCTGTAGAAGTACTTAAAAAGGCATTGGAAGAGCTTTCTACTGCTGAAATCAAGGTGAAAATTTTACACTGCGGAGTCGGTGGTATTACAGAATCTGACGTGCTTCTGGCAGATGCATCGGATGCGATTGTGATCGGGTTTTATGTGACGACAGAGGACAAGGCGCGTATCCTGGCAGAAGAAAAAGGGGTGGACGTCAGGCTTTATAAAATTATCTACGATGCGACGAACGAGATAAAAGCTGCTATGGAAGGGATGCTGGAACCTGAGTCTAAGGAAGTTGTATTGGGTCAGGTTGAAATACGGCAGGTGTACAACATCTCAAAGTTTGGTAACGTTGCAGGTTGTTATGTAAAAACAGGCAAGATTACAAGAAATTCTTCCATCCGCTTAATTCGAGATAGTATTATTATTTATGATGGGAAATTGGAGTCTTTGAAGGTTGTTAAGGATGACGTCAGGGAAGTGAGGGCGGGTTTTGAATGCGGGTTGAAAATTGCTAATTATGACGACATTAAAGTGGGCGATATCGTGGAAGCATACGAAGTGCAAAAGATTGCCAGAACCCTGTCCGTTTAATAGTTGAGAATCAATCTGTAGATTTGTTTTAATAGGCCCTTTGGAAAGAGGGATAAGGATTTGATAATACAGTTCTAGTTTGCTGCGATGAATCTGGAATTTTACGAATCTGACGACAAGGTAGTCGGCGTTTTAGATATTCGGCTGGTGATCAGGGGTGCAAATACTTTAAAAGAGAAACGCCGTATTATAAAAAGCCTGAAGGACCGTATAAAAAATAGTTTTAACGTCTCTGTCTCTGAAACAGGGACGTTGGATCATTGTCAGTATTCCAAACTGGGGATTGCAATGGTTGGAAACGACAAGCGGTATGTGAACAGCACTTTATCAAATTTAATTAATATGTTCAGATGTGCAGTTTCTGTTGAGCTTGTGGACTACCACCTCGAATTTATTTAACCTCACTCTGAAGAAATGCGCGTACAGATTTTAAATCCCTCTTTATAGATAATTCAATATATTTGTTGTTTATTCGTAATCTGTAAGATCGTAAGAAGGAAGGGGGTTTGTTATGTCATCAAGAAGGATGGAAAGACTGGCTGAGGCCATCAAGCAAGAAGTAAGTAAAATAATACTGTATGAACTGAAGGACCCTCGGATAAGCTTTATTACCGTGACAAAGGCAGAAGTTACACCTGATTTAAAAAGGGCAAAGATATATATTTCCATATTAGGAGATGACGTTACACAGAAAAAGACCATAAGGGGGTTAGAACATGCCAGGGGTTTTATTCAAACAACGGTAGGTTCACGTTTGCAGATAAGATATACCCCTCTTTTGACATTTTGCCTGGATGAATCGATCAAAAAGAGTGCGCATATTTCTAAACTTATTGACGAGGCAGTTAAAGGAAGCGATATTATTATAAAAAGCGAGTTAGAAGAATGAAGAAATTACATATAGGTTTACCTAAAGGAAGTCTTCAGGAGGCAACCATCGATATGATGAAAAAGGCGGGCTATACCGTCCGCGTGAGTTCCCGCTCATATTATCCTACGATTGACGACGACGAAATTTCTGTAAGACTAATCCGGCCGCAGGATATGTCACGCTATGTTGAAAATGGAATTATTGATGCTGGCCTTACTGGTGCAGATTGGGTTAAGGAAGCCGGTTCCGACGTGAAGATAGTCGTGAGCCTGGTATATGCGAAACAACAGCTAACAAAGGTCAGGTGGGTACTGGCGGTTCCTGAAAATTCAGCCATACTTTCCGTCAAAGATTTGCAGGGTAAAAAGATTGCAACGGAACTGGTAAATGTAACACAACAGTACCTGGCTGAACGTGGAGTGGTTGCTGATATTGAGTTTTCTCACGGCGCAACGGAGGCGAAGGCCCCCGACCTTGTCGATGCGATTGTAGAACTTACCGAAACGGGCAGCAGCCTGAAGGCAAACAAACTCCGTATTGTGGAAACTATTATGGAATCTTCGACGCTGCTTATTGCCAATCATCATGCGTGGCTAAATGATTGGAAGCGCACCAAGATAGAGAATCTCGCTATGCTCTTTGAAGGGGCAATTATTGCCCGTGAAAAAGTCGGATTAAAGATGAACGTTCCGAACGGGGCGCTGGATGAGGTGCTCAAAAAATTACCGGCGCTGAGAAAGCCCACAATTTCTACACTATCCGAGGGGGCTGGTTATGCGATTGAAACCGTTCTGGATGAAACGGTTGCAAGAAAGATCACACCTGAACTAAAAAGGGCGGGCGCTGAGGGGATCATCGAATATCCGTTAAATAAAGTTATTCTTTAACAGACGGCCTTACTACGTAGTAAGGATAAAATAAGAAAAAAGAAATATGCAATGTTATTTGGCAGATATTTTAATATCACATTTGTTTTCATAACGCTCTTATCTGTAGGTTTTCAGGGATGCAGTAGTGTTACTGCAAAACAAGGAATTCGATCTGTATCCAGAATTAAAAATCAGCCTTTATCTGACAAGGAGAAGGCGCACGCATATTTCTGTGCTGGGTATGCTTTTATGCTGGATAGGGATTGGGAAAATGCAACTATTAATTTTGAAAAGGCAATTCTGCTGGACCGTTCCTCCGAAAGAATCATCCGTCATTTAGCCACGTGTTATTTCCAGTCAGGCAAGAATGAAAAATCGATTGATTTTATTGAAAAGTTAGCCAGGCTCAAACCCCATGATTTCAGCGTTCATTATACATTAGCCACCCTTTACGAAACCGTAGGAAAACATCAGGATGCAATTGCAGAGTATGAACGTGCCCGGCGGTGTGAGACAACCAAATTAGACAACGTGTTTTTGGCAGACACCCTTTACAGACTTGCCAATCTTTATATGCAGGATGGGATGATGGAAAAGGGCGCGGAGTGTTACAAGAACATGTTTGACCTGAAACTTGTAAGCGAACCGGCAAAGATATATTATGAAATAGGCCAGCGATATTTTGAAAAAAATGATATAAAAAAAGCCCTGGAATATTTTTTAAAGGTTAAAGAGGCTGATCCAAAATTGAGTTTTGCCGGTTTCTATCTCACTCTTTGTTACGATGCACTCAATGACTACGAAAATGCCGTGAAGGAATCAAAAGCTTTTCTGGAAAAGGATCCGGATAGCTGGGTCATGCATCTTGCATTGTCCGAAATATACGGAAGAATGAAAAATGAGTCTGAAAAAAATGAAGAAACCAGGAAAACCCAGGAAATTCTTAAGAAAAATGTGGATGCCGGCAGCAAGAATCCAAAGGAATATTTCATGTTGTGCCAGATTTACCGAAATCAGCGTAAGATCGGTGAGGCAATTGCCGTTATTGAGAGCATGAAGTTGATTCCGATGGATAAAGAAACAAAGAGGGATACTCATTTTCTGTTGGCGAATCTTTATTACGAGTATCAAAAAATCAATAAAGTCGAAGAAGAATTGCAGATGACTTTAAAGCTCGATCCGGATTTTCACGAAGCGAGTAATTTTCTTGGATATTTGTTTGTTGAAAACAATAAAAATCTGGACGAGGCCATACAATTGATTAACAGGGCATTAAAAGCACAGCCCAGGAACGGCGCTTATATAGATAGTTTGGGTTGGGCTTATTATAAAAAGGCACAGGCAGAAGGAAGAACCGATTATTTAAATACGGCGCTTCAAATGCTGCTGGAAGCTGTTCAACTCATGGAAGAGCCTGATATCTATGAGCACATCGGGGATGTCCATTACAGTATGGGGCATTGGGATGAAGCTGTTAATGTCTGGGAAAAAGCCCAAACCTTATATAAAACTATGCGCAATAATGAAGTGCAAGTTGAGAATATTTCGGCAAAATTAGAAAAGGTTAAAAGGTTAATTTCTTTAGAGAAAACAAGTTCAAAGGTTATTGCAAATCATCTGGAGGTTGAAACTATCACTCGACCTTAGGAGAAATACTTGTTAACATGTCAGGAGTAAATTTATAGAGGAACAAAAAAAATTATGGCTGGACATTCGCATTGGGCAAGTATAAAACATAAAAAGGGCGCTGCTGACGCTAAAAAAGGCAAGGCATTTTCCAAGATAGCTCGTATGATTACGGTAGCTGCGAGAAAAGGCGGCGATCCCGATATGAATCCGAAACTGCAGCTTGCATTAGATAAAGCCCGCGCTGTTAATATGCCTAAGGATAACGTAGAACGTGCCATTCAGAAGGGCACTGGTGATTCTGCCGGAGCCACAGAGTTGTTTGAGTGTCTTTATGAGGGATACGGGCCGCATGGTGTCGCCATGATGATAGAAATTCTGACGGATAATAAAAACAGGACTGCCCCTGAAATTAGAAAAATATTCGAGCGATTTGGCGGAAACATGGGAGAAGCGGGCTGCGTATCATGGATGTTCGAAAAGAAGGGGCTTATAATAGTAAATAGCAGCAATCTCAGCGAAGACGACTTGATGATGCTGGTGCTGGATGCGGGCGCCGAGGACTTACAGAAGGTTGGTGACGTATTTCAGGTGATATGCTCGCAAGCGGATTTGAGCAAGGTCAAAAAAGCCATCGAGAATAAAAATATAAAAGTCGAAACTGCCGAAGTGAGCTGGATTCCCAAGAACAATATTGATGTAGAAGAAACGGCAGGCCGTAAAGTACTGGGGCTTATGGAAGCGCTAGAAGAGCACGATGACGTACAAAACGTATATTCCAATTTCAATCTTCCCCAGAATCTTTTAGCGGAAATGCAGCAAACAACAAAGTAAATAAATGGAAGCTTTTTGTTCCCTTTTTACTTTTTCTCGTTATCTTTGTTTATAAATTGCAGGTTTTGTTGGGGCTGTTCGACTGGGGTAATATCTACTTCTTTATGAGTTCTTGGGCGTTTCTTTTCGATGTTTAGCAATTCCAATACCTCCTCTCCCTCCAGAACTTCTTCCTCTTCCAATTTCTTTGCTAGTAGTTCCAGTTTATCTTTATTATCGTTGAGCAATTTTTTTGTCTTCTCGTAGCCTGCCATAATAATACCAGTGACCTCTTCATCTATTATGATGGCTGTTTTATCGCTGTATTCTTTTTCCTGAACGAGGTCATGCCCAAGGAAGATATTTCCCGATTGTCTGCCAAAGGTCTGAGGCCCTAACTTCTTACTCATTCCGAATCTGCATACATAATTTCGTGCAAGATGTGAAGCCTTCTCCAGGTCGTTTTGTGCGCCTGTTGATATTTCATGGAGGGCGAGTTCTTCGGCAGCCCGGCCTCCGAGCAACACGCAAAGGGTATCCAGGATTTCAGACTCACTTGTCAGGTATTTATCTTCCATAGGCAACTGCATGGTATAACCCAGAGCTGCTGTTCCTCTTGGAATTATAGAGACCTTATGCACAGGGTCAGTGTTGGGAAGCAATGCGGCTACAAGCGTATGGCCTGATTCGTGGAATGCAACGGTCTTTTTTTCAACATTGCTCATAATCCTGCTCTTTCGCTCAGGACCGGCTATCACCCTGTCAATGGATGATTCTAATTCCTCCATACCTACAAAGTTCTTATTGTACCTTGCTGCAAGGAGCGCGGCTTCATTGATGACATTCGCCAGGTCTGCACCAGAAAAGCCTGGTGTACGTTTTGCAATGACTTTTAGGCTGACTTCAGTAGCCAATTTTATGCTCTTTGCGTGAACTGCCAAAACAGCTTCACGGCCAATAAGGTCTGGCCTGTCAACGGTTATTTGACGATCAAAACGACCCGGACGCAGCAGTGCACTATCCAGAACGTCCGGTCGATTGGTAGCCGCTACGATGATAACTCCTTTCTGTGAATTGAAACCATCCATTTCTGCAAGGAGTTGATTGAGAGTCTGTTCGCGTTCGTCATGACCGCCACCCAGTCCTGTGCCTCGCTGACGGCCTACGCTGTCAATCTCATCAATGAAAACGATGCACGGCGCCTTTTCCTTTGCCTGTTCGAACATGTCCCGCACCCGCGCAGCGCCCATGCCGACAAACATCTCGACAAAGTCCGAACCGCTGATAGAAAAAAATGGCACCCCGGCTTCTCCAGCTACGGCTCTGGCAAGGAGCGTTTTTCCAGTTCCAGGAGGGCCAATAAGAAGCACACCTTTGGGAATTTTTCCGCCCAGTTTTTGGAATCGGTCGGGGTAAGAAAGAAAGTCTATGATTTCCTTTAACTCTTCTTTGGCCTCATCACATCCTGCAACGTCGATAAAAGTTGTCTTTTGTGTCCCATTGTCTGAGTACAGCTTTATCTTTGCTTTTCCAAAGGACATAAAAGGAGAACCCATTCCGCCGACTTTTCTAAAGAGGAAAAACCATCCTAATGCCATAATGCCGAAGGGAAAGACCCACCACATCAGGACGTTTTTCAGAAAATTATTTTCTATGGCGCCTTTAAATCTCACCTTCTGGGATTCAAATTCATTGACGAGCGCCGTATCTTGTATTGGCACGGTAACAAAGGCAACATTTTCTTCTTTGTCGCCTTCGGCAGATACTTTTTTATAATGACCGCGAATAAGGTTTTGCCCCACGGTACAATCGGATATATAACCATTCTTTAAATAGAGCCTGAACTGGCTGTACGATAATTCTTCTGCCTTGGGAGATAAAAACATCTGTACGACATACATGACGGCGAGGAAGATCAGGATATATCCGATAGAAAATGGTGTTTTTTTAGCTTTGTTTTTAGTTTTTTTAGCCATGCATTAAGAAAGATTGAAATGTAACTATAAGATACGGAACGATTTTTCTAATAAACTAAAATTATATTAGAAAGAAAGGGCATTGTCAAAATATAATTCATTATTAATTCAAAATGGATTTAAGTTGATAATGGATAAAAAGACAATATAATATGGCGAAGTCGGGGTGTAGCGCAGCTTGGCTAGCGCGCTTGAATGGGGTTCAAGAGGTCGTGGGTTCAAATCCCGCCACCCCGACCACTAAAATCAAGGGTTTCAGGATGTTAACCATTGCTCGCCTCTCTCAAATTGTATAGTTTTTGTATAGTTGGTTTTGCTGTCAAGATGTTGTCCAGCGTATCAACCGCTTTAACCTTGTGACTTGATTCATCAAGATTGAGTTTTGAAATTTTCCGGGTTTACACACCCATGAATTTATCACCTTAAAGGTGCCAATGGAGGGAAAATATTTGAGGCACACGCCGAGCAATCCACACCAGGCGCAAATAGAATATTATGGCACTACGTGCCAAGTAAAAACCAAATCACCATCATCGCTATAACACCACATCCATAACATAATTTTGCACCATATTATCAGTATTGTTAAACAACAAAAATAACCGTTACTTCAATTATGATAATATGTCAATATAAATATGACACAGATCACCTCAAAGTTAATCGAGCAATCAATAAAAAAGTGCAATGAGCATATGAAGGCGCGTGGCTTAAGCAAAAAGACACGAGAAATGATTAAATCATCATAGAAGGTAAGTCGTGCAAGTATTAGACTGAACTCATATTTTTACCTTTCTTGAGGTTGCAAGCTAATTACGATAGCACTTTTCAGGAACAAAACAAGCCGCCCAAGAATGCTTTCGTCCTGGACAGCCTGTCAAGGTGTGACCGCATTTCCGATGGCCCAGCTCGTCTCGTTAATTGTCTTCCATCCCAGCCGGTCATCTGGTACTATAATGTGTTTAATTAAATGGGTATTTAATCTTAGGCGGATAATGACATGATACAAATAAGCAACCTAACCAAATCCTACGGCAAACAGGAGCTGTACAGCAACGTTACCCTGAGCATCGGTCCTCGCGAAAAAGTAGGCTTTGTTGGGCGTAACGGTAGTGGCAAATCAACTCTTTTTCGCCTCATCATTGGGGAAGAGCAACCCGACAGTGGCATCATCAGCATACCAAAAGGGTACAAAATCGGAACGCTGGAGCAGCACATCAAATTCACCATGAAAACGGTGCTGGAAGAGGTGGCAACCGCCCTTTCGGAAGATGAAATATACGACCACTGGAAAGTGGAAAAAATACTGTTCGGCCTGGGTTTCATTGAACCGGACATGGAAAAACCGCCAGATAGCTTTTCCGGCGGATATCAGATACGGATGAACCTGGCGAAGCTGCTGGTGCAAAACCCCCACATGCTTTTGCTGGACGAACCGACCAATTACCTTGACATCGTCAGTCTTCGCTGGCTCAAAGATTGGCTCCG
>JAHFOY010000087.1 GCA_023261485.1 Planctomycetota bacterium | reverse complement strand
CCTTGGAAGGTGACAATAATAAAGATATTATACCGCTGCTCGACGCAATTTTACATTACGTTCCTAAACCTTGCGGTGATCCTGGTGCGCCATTGCAGATGCAGATAACCTCGCTGGACTATAATGATTACGTCGGCCGAATTGGAATAGGAAAAATATTTATGGGGACTATCAACGTAGGCCAGCAAGTTACAAGAATCGACAAAAACAGCAATCATACTACGCATCGTATAACTGAATTATTTACTTTTACAGGACTAGGAAAAGAGCCTGTAAAATCGGCCAAGGCCGGCGATATAGTTGCATTAACCGGGATTGAGAATATTGACATCAGCGATACAATTGCCTCTATAGATAATCCACAAGCAATGACAAAAATTAGTATTGATGAGCCTACGCTATCGATGATATTTTCAGTTAATAATTCTCCTTTCTGTGGCCAGGACGGTAAATACGTTACCAGCCGAAATTTGAGAGAAAGGCTTTACAGAGAACTGCGGTCAAACGTAGCCCTCAAGGTGGAAGACACAGAAACGCCGGACGCCATTCGTGTTTCCGGGCGCGGGCTTTTACACCTGTCCGTGTTAATTGAAAACATGCGGAGGGAAGGGTACGAACTGCAGGTTTCTAAACCCAAGGTTATTTTTAAGGAATTGGAAGGCGAAAAAGCAGAACCCATAGAGTATGTTGTGATCGATGTGCCCAAAGAATACGAGGGTCAAGTGATTTCTCTGCTTGGAGCACGGAAGGGAGAAATGCTCACTATGGATACCGATAAGGCTATTACTCATTTTGAGTTCAAGGTGCCTTCCCGTGGCTTGATCGGCCTAAGGAACCGGCTTTTGAGTTCCACACGTGGAGAGGCAGTTATATATCATAATTTTTATGCCTATGAACGTTACAAAGGTGATATTGCCCATCGCATACAGGGTGTGTTAATTTCTATGGCTGGCGGCGAAATAACCGCTTATGCCCTGGATGGATTACTGGACAGAGGTATAATGTTTGTAAAACCAGGAGATCGCGTGTATGAGGGAATGATGGTTGGTGAACACTGTGAACAGAACGATATCTCGGTAAATGTCATCAGGGCCAAAAAGGCAACCAATATTCGGTGCGCTACTGCGGATAAGGGAATCAAACTTCCTCCACCCAGAGAATTTTCACTGGAAATGGCCCTCGAGTATATTGAAGATGACGAATTGGTTGAGATTACGCCAAAAACCTTTAGGTTGAGGAAGAAGCTCCTTACTGAAAACGAACGTAGGGTTACTCGCAGACAACAAACCCTGGAACCTGTGGAGACCTCCTCGGAAAAGACGTAGTGGATGAGTGATACTTAAAGAAATGAAAAACCAACAAAAAAAGCAGGATTTAAAGCCTGCTTTTTTTGTTGTATATCCAATATGAACTGTTTATTTATTTACAGCATTCTTAAAATCTTGTCCCGGGGTGAATTTTACCGTTTTGCTGGCCTTGATGTTAATCACAGCCCCCGTCTGCGGATTGCGCCCCTTCCGTGCCTTCCTGGTTCTTACTGAAAAAGTACCAAATCCAATTAAGCGGACTTCCTTAGTCTTTTTAACGCCGTTCTTTATACCGTCCAAAATGGCATTTACCGCTTTTTCCCCGCAAGCCTTTGATACCTCACATTCTTTTGCTACAACTTCAACCAATTCCTGCTTATTCATCTAACATCCTCCTTTCATAAAAATGGTTTATGTAATATGAGAACGATATGTAAAGCATCCAATTTTCTTGGGCTAGAATACATTAAATGACTTTCTGAATCAAGTATTTTCTGGATTTTTTCAATAAATATTTTTTTTCTCAAAATTGTTCTATAAAAGTTCTTGAGCATTCATATGCGCATTTTCGTAATCAGAAACAACCAATTATACTGGAGATTTCTGACTTTTTTCCCAATTCTGAGCATACAATACCGATCTTTGAAATTTCTTTTCTAATACCCACCCAACAATGATGAGTGCTGACTTTTTAATCGATTCTTGCTTAACCTTTTCAGCAATATCAGTCAGTTTGCTGCATACAATCTTCTGGTCAGGCCAGGTTGCCTTATATACCACGGCCACAGGGCAATCTTTACCATAATGTGGAATGAGCATTTTCACAACTTCATCGATCTTGTCAATACTCAAAAAAATACACATCGTGGGTGTAGTGGTTGCCAGTTTGCTCAGGTGTTCCTTCTCAGGAATGGGGGTTTTTCCTTCCATGCGGGTAATCACAATTGTTTGCGTAGTTCCGGGAAGAGTTAGTTCTTGTCTTAAAACCGCTGCTGAAGCGACAAAGGAACTGACACCGGGAATAACCTCATAAGGAATTCCTAGTTCGTCCAGTGCATGCATCTGCTCTTGTATTGCACCATAAATAGACGGGTCTCCTGAATGTATCCTTGCAACGTCAGCATTTTGTTCCATTGCTTCTTTAAAAATAACCACCATTTCTTCAAGGCGCATATCGGAAGAATCGTATGCCTTTGCGTGAGACGGAAGGGCCTTAAGTAATTCTTTATTTACAAGAGAACCAGCATAAATGCAATACCTGGAGTGTTGGATAACCTTAAATCCCTTGATCGTTATCAACTCAGGATCTCCTGGGCCTGCACCTATAAAATATACCTTCATATGTCTTTAGTTTCCGTCTTTCCAGTGAATGGCATTAACAACGACTTTTTTCGATTCTTCGCCTACAATCTTGAATTGGCTGTCCTTTATTAAATAAGTTGAAGCCTCCTTGCTGCTTGTCCTCACGGTAATGACCCAGCATCCACTGTCTCTGCTGACAGACTCAATTTTTCCTTTCTTTACTGTTACACTGATATTTAATACGGATTCCTGATCTCCCTCTGTTATTTGCCTGACACTTTCTACGGCAAATACGCTCGGTAAGCCGGATTTTAGTTTAATCTCAGGGGTATCGTAATCATAAAACTGTCCAAATGCAGTTGAAGATATTCCGCACAACAAAAATACAAATGTAACTATCTTATTCTTCATGTATGTTACCTCATATTATTAGCGTCAGTAAAAATAGGCAATTATTTACTTGCATCAGCATATGAATATTTACAAATATACAGGCGGCTATTTTACACACTGAACAAAGACATAGCAAACTCTTTTTAGCTATATTATATTGACACATCTCAAATTGTTATTTATATTACTTTATCATAATTTTGCCGTATCCTCGTATTTTGGTATTTATCTATGCTCGGTCAAAAAGCTAAAATTATAAACGTAAGAAACCTGGCTATAGGCCAGAGGCTGCCTTTGGCTTTCATTGCCGGACCATGCGTCATAGAGACCCATGAGAACTGCTTGAAATTGGCAGAAAGATTAAAGGCCATTTTCCAGTCAAAGAAGCTGCCCTTTATTTTTAAGGCATCGTATGATAAGGCAAATCGGACATCTGTTAATTCATACAGAGGACCGGGCATTAAAGAAGGTATAAAGATTTTAGCTGATATTAAAAAACGGTTGGATTTGCCGATACTTTCCGATGTCCATCGGGAAGAAGATATACCAATCGTCTCAGAAACGCTTGATATAATCCAGATACCTGCCTTTCTCTGTCGTCAAACTGATTTAATTCTGGCTGCGGCAAAGACGGGAAAACCGGTTAATATTAAAAAAGGACAATTTATGGCGCCATGGGATATGAAGGCGGTTGTCGAAAAAGTGAGAAGTACGGGAAATGAGCAGATTTTGCTAACTGAACGAGGCGTCTCTTTTGGTTATAATAATCTGGTTAGTGATATGCGGTCGTTGGTCATTATGCGTGAATTAGGTTATCCAGTGATTTATGACGCTACACACAGTGTCCAATTACCAGGTGGTCAGGGAACCGTCTCCGGAGGTGAAAGAAACATGGTTATACCGCTCGCCAGAGCAGCCGTTGCGACAGGATGTGATGGATTGTTCCTGGAAGTACACGAAAACCCTGAAAAGGCGCTTTCAGACGCCGCAACCATGTTGCCAATAAAAGACCTGCCGGACTTGCTTGAACAGCTTTTAGCGTTACATAGAGTGGTTATGCCCGATACTTAACAATGAGAGGTGTACTTTAAAACAGAATAACTATTGTAAATGCATAAAATTTTAGTATAATTTCAACGTCTTTATGATGTTTTATAAATGCCCGCGTAGCTCAATTGGCGGAGCACGTCATTCGTAATGATGAGGTTGTCGGTTCGACTCCGATCGCGGGCTTTTACTATTAACGTCAAAGACAGATACCTCCTAGTCTAAACAAGTCATGACTAAAGAGGTTTTACCATTGTAAATTCCAAATCACAAATTCCAAATCTCAAATAAATTCCAATCTAAGTTTTTGTTGCCTGTTTACTTAAATATGCTTCATGGTTATAAATAAAAAAAAGGTATTTGTATTAGGTCTGGACTCGATGCCGCCCGAACTTTTGTTCGACAGGTGGTTGGACCAATTACCCAATATAAAACGACTGATTTCAAACAGTATATACGGTGAAATGAAGAGTACCATCCCGGCTATTACCTGCCCTGCATGGGTGTCTATGATGACAAGCGCCAATCCCGGCAGGTTGGGATTATATGGGTTTAGAAATCGGTCGAGTTATGATTACGAGGGATTGTCATTCGCAAGCGCAAACACCATCCATCAAGATACGGTGTGGGATATCCTGTCGAAAATGGGGAAGAAGGTGGTAGTAATTGGCGTGCCCATGACGTATCCACCCCGTCCTGTCAATGGGTGCATGGTAACATGCTTTATGACTCCCGATACGAAGTGTGATTATACGTATCCACACGAGTTGAAGACAGAGGTGGAGTCTATTTCGAATGGTTATATCCTGGATGTCGGGGAGTTCCGGAGCGATAATAAAGAGCCTGTTTTAAAAACAATCTATAATATGACGGAGAAACGGTTCAGGCTGACCCGACATTTTATTCGTTCCAAAGAATGGGATTTTTTTATGGTGGTAGAAATGGGACCCGACAGGATTCACCACGCCTTCTGGAAATATTTTGACCAGGAACATCCCAAGCATATTCCAGGTTCCAAATATCAAGATGCCATTTTAAATTACTATAAATACCTGGACGAGGAAATTGGTGAGACCCTGAACCTATTATCTGATGATACCTTGATTCTTGTCGTATCCGATCACGGGGCTAAAAAAATGATTGGAGGTATCTGTATTAATGAATGGTTAATCCAGAATGGCTACCTGAAACTGGTACAGTATCCTGCTGAAAGTACACCATTTAACAAGCTTATCGTTGACTGGGAAAATACGATGGTCTGGGGTGAGGGCGGATATTACGGCCGAATTTTTATGAATGTAAAAGACCGGGAACCCAGGGGAGTCCTTGCACCGCAGCACTATGAGCATTTTCGGAACGAGTTGATAAGAAAGTTAGAAGATTTGCGGGATGAGAATGGCAGAAATATTAATACGAAGGCCTTTAAACCTGAGGATATTTACACGGAATGTAACGGTATACCGCCCGATTTAATTGTGTATTATGGAGACCTCTTCTGGAGATCCATTGGGAGTGTGGGGAACAGGACTATATGGGCTAGTGAGAATGACACTGGTCCCGATGATGCAAACCACTCACAGTATGGTATCTTTATTATGCGAAATGGCAAGAGTCAATATGGAATGAGACGTGAAGGGGTTACTCTATATGATATTGCCCCAACGATATTGAATTATATGGATATTCAAGTACCTGTGGATATGGAAGGGGAAGTGCTTCAGTAGTCACAAGAGAGAATTGTTCCAGAATATGAAGATACAAATGCAAAATGAAGAGTGCAAATTGAAAAATAAAGGTTTTACAATATGGCTTACCGGATTATCAGGAGCGGGGAAAACGACTATCTCCCATCTTTTGGAAAGAAAACTGAAAGAGTTTGGCAGAAATGTAGAGGTACTTGACAGCGACGTTGTCAGAACAAACCTCTGTCAGGGACTGGGTTTTAGCAAACAGGATCGGGATATCAACATCCAGAGGATTGCATTTGTTTGTAAATTATTGACAAAAAATGGTGCGGCCGTTATTTCATCTGCCATATCGCCTTACCGGGATGCCAGGGATAAGGCACGCAAGGAGATTGGTAATTTTGTCGAGATTTATGTTAAGTGTCCCTTAGAAGTTTGTGCTGAGCGCGACGTAAAAGGATTATATAAAAAGGCCCTGAAAGGTGAGATTCAAGGTTTTACAGGGGTTTCAGATCCTTACGAGGAACCGCTAAATCCCGAACTTGTGGTAGAAACCAATAAGGAAACCGTGGAAGAATCAACCAGAAAAATTATGCAGAAGTTGGTAGAACTAGGCTATATTAGCCCAAAATCACCGGTCGCAAACGTTTACTCACCTGAAGAAGAAGCGAGGATTAAAGAGAGGTTGTCCAGACTGGGGTATATTTAAAAGGTGCAAAAATCCACCGCAGAGAATGCTGAGGCCGCAGAGGAAACAAACCAGAAGGTGAGAAATTGGGAATTTGGGTCCAAACCTCCCACCTCTTAACTTCTCAATCTCTTGATTAAACTGCGACCTCAACGTTCTTTGTGGTGAGATGAGCTGTTTTTGTTTGCGTAGGCGGCTTCTACCACGTTTTTAGTTTTTGTTGAAAATTTGGAGATTAGTTTATCCAATTTGGGAATTATTACGGGGCTTGCCGCCTTGGCAAGGAATCCAAGGATGACATTGTCGAATTTCAAATATACAGCGGTTTTTACTTCCTCATAATACCCGATCTCGTCTTTTTGTGTCGAATACTCAATTTCTAACACAATAGCACCTGAAAAGCTAAAGAATACAACGGCATTGCCCTGCCCCAGATATGCTATCTTGTTTGGCTCCCGTTTCGCCAGCTCAAACTCTCCAGTGACGTGTTTTGACGGCATCTGTATGCCATACTTACCATTACCATTGCCCTCAAGTATCAACTCCTTTCTGTTAAAATCTCTTCCATGCTTTGTGAGTTCTTCTACGTGATCCATAAAGTATTCGAGGGTCTTTCTGTCGGTGCGTATAGCAATAGGTTTCTGAATCCTTGTGAAGGTACTGCTATCAATGATGTTTTGCACCTTATCTGCCGGTATGGAATCTGGGTATAGAGCCGTGAGCCATGCAAAACTAAAAAGAAAGATAAATATCGTGGGGTAAATAGTATTCACAGTTATCAGTCAGATTATGATTAAATGCCTTATTTGAGATATATCTTCAGAAAGAGGCAAATATTCAAATTTTAACATAAGAAAGGCGTGTCGTAAAAAGGATTCTTGTTGACAGTATTTGCCAAAATTTATAAGCTCATAAAGAGAATGAGAAATTTTTTATGGGCGCTTAAATTTCTAACCATTATTCCTATTGACAGAGAAGATAGGCTAAAACCAAAAGATTTTGGTTCCGTTGTCTATTGGTTTCCCGTTGTGGGTTTTTGTATTGGTGTGTTCCTGTCTGTAGTATACTTGTCTTTCTATTTCTTTTTTCCTCAACTTATTGCCGATGCCCTGATTATCCTTGTATTTGTAGCAATAACAGGGGCATTACACCTTGACGGACTTGCTGATACCTGCGACGGCATTTGGGGCGGCTGGAATAAAGAAAAACGGTTGGAAATCATGAAGGACAGCCGTATAGGCAGCTTTGGGGCTATCGGACTGATTTGCCTGCTCGGACTCAAATACATTGGCTTCCATAGCACTGGAGAAATTTCCACAATAAATAATTTATCTTTTGGTTGTGGTGTAAAATGCGTTTCCTGTTTCATTTCACCTATTCTGATAAATAAATGTACTGCGTTACTGTTGATGCCAATTGTTGGAAGATGGGCGCAAGTCTGGGCTGCTGGGCTATCGAATTACGCAAGAAGTGAGTCAGGTACTGGAAGTTTTATTATAGGGGGTACTACACGAAGTCATGTGATTTATGCCTCGGTTTTTCCGGTATTCCTGTTTTGGTTTTTTTACGGCCTGAGTGGACTTGTGATATTTGCAATAATTATCATTTTCACACTGATTTGGATTTGGTATATTAAAAAGAAAATTGGCGGAATGACGGGGGATACATTAGGAGCTACCAATGAAATTGCCGAACTCCTGTTTTTATTGAGTCTTTTGTTATTTAACAGATAAAACAAATAACATAATTTACTATTACAATGGCTAAAATGACCTTTGTTCTCGGTGGTGCGCGCAGCGGCAAATCTGCCTTTGCAGAAGGACTTGCTAAAAAGTATAATGATGTCGTTTACATAGCAACTGCAGAGGTAAAGGACGAAGAAATGCGCGAACGGATTCAAATCCATCGTGCCCGGCGTCCTTTTGATTGGAAGACTGTTGAAGCTCCTTTTCATGTAGATGTGGTTGTATCAAACCTGAGTGAAAAGGTGGGAGTTGTTTACATTGATTGTATCACCTTATACATTACAAATATGCTTTTGAGTGATGATAGGGAAATATTAAAACAGAAGCAGTTGCAAATACTCGATGAAATTAATAGACTCAGTAAGGCATGCCGTGAGTCAAAATCGGATGTTATTATGGTATCGAATGAAGTTGGACTTGGTATTGTGCCAGACAATGCCCTGTCGCGTGTATTCAGGGACATTGCAGGCAATGCAAACCAGATGCTGGCAGACGAGGCTGATGAGGTTTACTTTATGGTGGCAGGTATTGCACAGAGAATAAAATAATATGGATATTCACCCGTTTAAAGATTTAATGAACAAAGGCAAATCATTTCCAGTTTACGTATTTTATGGAGATGAAGAATTTTTTATCAACGAGGCGCTTTGTGCAGTAAAGGCTAATTCACTCAAAGATACCGACACAAGTTTGGCCCTGGTTGAATTTAAGGGTGACGAAACTCCTGGCGGTGTAATATTCGACGAATTACGAACCCGGCCATTTTTTGCCAGCAAAAACAAATTAGTAGTCGTGGAAGATGCTGATGAATTTGTAGAAAAGAACCGGGAAAACCTCGAAAAATATATTCAAACACCTGCAAGCCACGCATCTCTGGTGCTGGTATGTGATAAATGGGATAAGCGAATGAGGCTTGCAACTCTTGTAGATAAAGTCGGAGTATCGATTGAATGCAAAAAGCTAAAAGACCATCTCTTGCCAAATTGGATCCCCACCCGTGCAAAACATTATAAAAAGAACATATCATCTGTAGCAGTCCAGAAACTAGTCGAAGACGTTGGTAACAATCTGGCAATTATAGATAAGCACCTGGAAAAATTATCTATTTACCTTGGTGAGAAAGCAACTATTGATGAAAGGGATGTGGATGCACTCGTGGGTGTGGATAGAAGCCGTACGGTGTTTGAGCTGACCGATGCCGTTGCGCAAAGAAATGTAGCAGCAGGGCTGAAAATTCTTAGCCAGATGCTGACTCATGGTGAAGATTCGGTAAGGATTATTAGTCTCCTGGCGTGGCAGATTAAACGGTTGTGGAGGGCAAAGCAAATATTAAAGCAGGGAGGGGATGAGCATAAGGTTACATCGGAGTTGCAAATAGTTCCATTCTTTGCAAAGCGTTTCTTTGAGCAGGTTAAACTGTATACCGAAGAGGATCTCATGAAAAAACACGCACTTTTGCTGGAAACAGACGTAAAGAGCAAGACCAGTTCCTTCGGTACACAACTGTTGTTGGAACTATTGGTGTATAAACTGTGTGTTTGAGGGGAAACCTTGTGTGTTTTTAGTTTACAGAACAACCTAAAACAGTAAGGGAGGAAATAGTTGTGAAAGCAGAAGCGATAGAAAAAACAGACAAATTAAACCTTACGGACATTGGTGGACTTTTCTATGCAAAACGGTTAAAGGAAAAACATCATGAATTGTTGCGTAAATTGAAGCAACAATATGGGAAACCCAAGAAGTCTGTTAAGATTGCAAGAAAGGCATGGAAAGACGAGGGTGAAAGCTTTAGTGAGGAATTGTTGAGAATAAGAGAGGAATGAAGGTTTCAAAACATTAAATCCTGAAGAGGTAGATGTTATTACTATAAAAGGATTAATCGAAGTTTAGATTACTGTTTTCATCACGCGGGTTCAGGTTTGTAACATGAACCCGCAAAGGGGTTTTTTACTTGTTTAAAAATATCATTCGTGAGTTCCTGAGTTACAGATTCAATGTAAAATTGTTATAAATGTAAATTCGTGTTTATTCGTGGCAAGTATTTGAAATCAGAAAGGAAATGAAATGAAGTTTTTTATTGATACGGCGGATGTGAAAGAAATTCGTGAGGCGCATAGTCTGGGCATACTGGATGGTGTGACGACCAATCCCTCCCTGATAGCAAAGACGGGCCGTCCATTTCGTGAAACGATTGAGGAGATTTGCTCCATTGTAGATGGCCCTGTCAGCGCCGAGGTGGTGAGTCTGGATACGGAAGGTATGCTCAAGGAGGCGAGAGAGTTGGCAAAGATAGCGGATAATATTGTGGTCAAAATTCCCTTAATAAAAAATGGTTTGAAGGCTGTAAAAAGATTGACGGAAGAGGGTATTAAAACCAACGTGACGCTCTGTTTCTCTTCGAATCAGGCGCTTCTGGCGGCAAAGGCTGGCGGTACATACGTCAGTCCGTTTGTCGGGAGGCTGGATGACAGGGGGCAGGTAGGCATGGAACTGATCCAGGAAATTCGTAACATATATGACAACTATGGATTTCAGACGGAAATAATTGTCGCCAGTATTCGTAATCCGATTCATGTAAGGGATGCGGCAATGATGGGTGCTGATGTTGCGACGATTCCATTTAATGTGTTTGATATGCTTGTCCAGCATCCGCTTACTGACGATGGTGTCAAACGATTCCTGGCCGATTGGGAAAAAGTACCGAAAAAATAACTAATTCACCGCAGAAAGCGCAGCGGACGCGGATGTCACAGAAGGCGCAGAGACGCAAAGAGAATGAAGTTGGGAGATTGGGAAGTTGAGAGGATGAGATTTTCTCAGCTTCCCAGCTTCTCATCTTCTCAACCTCTGTTTTCCTTCTTTGCTTTGCGGTGAGATGAAAGTATTTTGAAGAGAATCATATTGGAGTAAGATAAGTTGTTCAAACCTACAAAAAGTAAACTCAGTATTTTTTTCCTGGTATTGACGTTCCTTCCGCTCATTGTCATGCGTCTCGTTGTCTACCCTATCACCTTTCAAGCCTTGAAAGATGAAATTATTAAAAACCTGGAAGTCTCTGTACGTAAACAGACTGAATTGATCACAAAATGGATGGAAGAACGTACTGCCGATGCCCAACTTATCGCCAATAATCCCCTTGTCCTTCTTGTTATGCAGTCGATTGCAGGAAATACCGAACATCCAGAGTTATTGAAAAATTTGGAGACAATCAGATATTTTGATTACTTATGGAAGGAATATGGTTCAAAAGAGGTATTTATTGCCGACCGTGAGGGTATTGTGCGGATTGCTTCAAGAAAAGAGCTTGTTGGTACAAATATCTCAACAAAGGATTATTTTCGCTCTTCTATCAAAGGGGCTTTTTTTACCTCTAACATCATACCTTCCGATGTTCCTGTTGAAAATGAATCGGGGATGTTAGAAACTGGTGTGCCTACCATGCTCATTTCTGCGCCGATTAAAGACAGGTCGAATTCTGTTGTGGGAACGGTAGAACTGCGGATAGATGTCTCTGAGATTAACACAATGATGCAAAATATCCATATCGGTAAGACAGGAGAAACCTATCTGATCAACGGATACGGATACATGCTGACAGAATCCAAGTTCGTGGGGGATTTGAAAGGACAGCATTTGATCAAAAAACGGTCTGCCCTGGAATTGAAGGTTGCCAACCCGATAACGAATGTTGTGACGAAGGGGGTTAGTGAGTGTCTCAAAGGTTCAGAAGGTTTCGATGCTGACGGTTACAGTGATTATCGGGGTGTGAATGTGATAGGATTCTGGCGCTGGATGCCGGATTATGGCTGGGGTGTGATTGCAGAAATCGATGTCGACGAGGGGTATGGAAAACTTTACGAATTACGGGATTATATCTTGTTTACCTTTGGGTTGGTTGCAGTTGGGGTTATCATTGTTGCCTTTTTTTTGGGAAAGAAGATTTCTGCGCCGATTTCTTATATTACAGAAACAGCCAAGAAAATTGCCGGGGGCAGTTACAATGTAAGGGCACATTATAAATCAGGTGACGAGATTGGTGAACTTGCAGGCGCAATTAA
>JAHFOY010000007.1:24859-51144 GCA_023261485.1 Planctomycetota bacterium | reverse complement strand
AGGAGTGTTCTGGAAACAGGAAGAGTAGAATCTGTAAAATCTAAGCAATCTGGGGTTTCTCAGTGCATCTTATTTGTCTGATGCCTTACTTGCAAGCTTCAATCGCATCATCTCAGCAAAGAGACCTACCTCGTATTCGATGCCCTTCAGGATATCATTCTCTACGGCAAAATTTATACACTTTTTCATTTCCTTAAGCGCACGTGCATCACGTTCCAAGAGAATTTTTGCAATCTCTATGGTTTGATTTAACACTTCTTTATGCGGCGCAATTTGGTTAATGAGACCCCACGCCAATGCCGTTTCGGCACGGATCATCTTGCCCAGGAACAGCATTTCCTTGGCGCGTGCAGCGCCAATGTAACGGGGCAGACGCTGAGTACCACCCAGGCCGGGAATAATGCTGAGTTCCGGTTTTGCCTCCGGAAGGCTAAAGAAGGATAGTTCTGATGCAATACGCAGGTCACACAACATGGCGAGTTCCAGACCCGCACCGATAGTAACACCGTTAATAGCGGCAACAACGGGCTTTTTGCAATTTTCAATTTCCACGAACATTTCATGGGCTCTATGGAATCGTTCATAGTTCTTTTCTGCAACAAGCCCTGATATCCATGAGCCAAAGAGTTCGTCACGATCGGCGCCGTCGCTGAAGACCCCTCTGAGTTTGCTGGCAATAACGATAGCTCCGATTTTATCATCGCCCTCGTATTGATCCATTTTATCGTAGATGGCGTCGAGAAGCCACGAACCAATGGAATTCCGAGGTGGTTTCTTCATATAGATAATGCCAACGGCCTTGCCATTATCTCCAGAAATTTCTTCAAACTCGATGTGATTATAACCGGAGTTATCACCACGATTCATGCGGATGTCTTTCATTGCAAGAAAACCTCAGAATACTTGATTAAGTTTGCCATACTGCTATATTTTCAATGCTACTTTAAAACCTTCGTGGATAGCTTCTAATGCGGTACGCACCTTGACACAGTCTCCGATAAAGTAAGTCTCTGGAAATTTTCCCTCCACCTGTTTCTGGAGTTCGTTATTAGACCAGTATCCCACGGCAATGATTACGGTATCTGCTTTGATGAAACGTTCATTACCGTCCTTTTCGTACACAACCCCCCTATTTTTATGACCATTTTCATCGTGGTTATTTATAATTTCTTTTACCTTTACCTCTGTTATTTCTTTTATCCCTGCATCTTTCAGCTCATTAAGGATAACCCATCGTGTGGAGAAACCAAATCCACCACCAACCTTTTTTTTCATTTCCAGAAGCGTAATATTCCTGTTTCCCTTTGAAGTAAATTCAACAATATCTTTGGCGTCAAGCACCTTATGTTTAAGGAGAAAACAGGCAACATCCGGCCTCATTGCTCCCTGTTTGGCCACATACAAAGCCACCTCACACCCAACCGTTCCGCCGCCAACGATGACGACGTCCTTCCCTGTTGTTACATTCCCTTCCAACACACTGCCGGCAATATAAACGTTTTCTCCTTTTATTCCGGGGAGATTGAGCATTATTGGGCGTCCGCCTGTAGCTACGATTACTGCATCAGGGTGTTCTTCCTCTAATGTCTGCAAATTTGCCTCTCTTCCCATTTTTATGTTTACTTTGAGCTTTGAAATTTGTCTTTCCAGATATGTGATGATATTTTGTATTTCTTCTCGTCCTGGAGGAATATAGGCATATCGCAATTGACCGCCCAGTTGATTATTTTTCTCGTACAGCGTCACGCTGTGTCCCCTCAAGGCCAGGACACGGGCAGCCTCCATACCACCGGGTCCGCCGCCCACAACCGCAACCTTTTTTGGTTTATCCGTTTTAGTTATCTTATATTCACCTTCATGTCCCACCATCGCATTGTATGTGCAGGAAACGGCTTTAAAATTTAATAAAGAATCAAAGCACCCCTGATTACAGGCAATACACGTTCTGATATCATTAAACTGTCCATTTTTATATTTATTTGGCAGTTCCGGATCAACAATCAGTGGTCTGCCGATTGAAACCAGGTCTGCCTGTTCATTATCCAATATTTCTTCTGCCAATTTGAGGTCGTTTATCCGCACCGAGGCAATCACGGGAACCGTAACCTGAGATTTAACTTTTGCGGAAAGATATACATAAGCCATCCTGGGAATAGACATCAACATAATGGGGGTCTTGCTTTCGTGCCAGCCGGGAGAGACGTTAAAGGCGTCAGCGCCTGCCTGTTCAAGGATTTTGGCAATTTCAACGCTTTCATCAATCTTTAGTCCTTCTTCTACAAGGTCGTCCCCCGACATTCGAAAGATGACGGGATAATCCTTTCCAACGGTTTCTTTTATTGCGAGAATCATTTCCTTCGCAAAACGAGTTCTATTTTCAAGGTTTCCACCATATTCGTCGTTGCGTTTATTGGTGGCCTTTGAGAGAAACTGATTGATGAGATAACCCATCCCACCGTGAAGCTCCACGGCATCAAAACCGGCCTTTTTTGCCCTGAGTGCGGCGCCGGCATAATTATTTATAACCGTTTTGATCTCCGGAATTGTCAGGGCATGGGGCTCTTCTTTGATACTTCTATATGCCACTGCGGACGGCGCTACAGGCTGCATTTTTGTGAAAAAGGATGAAGCGCTTCGACCGGCGTGAAGGAGTTGTGAGGCCACACGAACGTCATACTGGTGAATGGCATCGGTGAGCCTTTTCAACCCTGGAATAAGTTCATCCTTGTCCAGGCCGATGATGCTCTTCCATACTTTACCATTCATCTCAGGATAACAACCACCAACAACAATAAGACCTACCCCCCCCTTTGCCCGCTCAATATAAAAGTTGATAATCTGGTCGTTAATGGCGCCATCTGAAGTAAAACCCAGGTCCATGGCGGACATGATTATCCTGTTTTTTAATGTCATCTGGCCGATATGTATTTTGTCAAATAGTTTGCTCATACTTTTTATAAGTTATCTTTTGATGGTGTTTATAAAGGTTGACCCTTTAATCGTTGATATGCCGATAATGGATGTTTTCGGCAAGGATAAAAGAGCAAGTTGGTGTGGATTGTACAAAATTCTATGTGCTTTTCAAAAAATGTTTAGCAATCTCAATATAACTTGTTTCCGGCATTATTTCAGCATCCTGCCTGCAATTCTATCATTTCAGGCATGTTGGAATTATAAGTACCTCAACAATTTTTGTCAAGTTTATCCTGAAAACAAGCAAACAGCGTCTTTTTTTGGAAGTGCCTCCAGTATCGACTCAATCGGCTCTGTTGTAAAAAAGATTGCGGGATATAGTGATTCAATAATAAAGGGTGGGTGAACTGGCAAAGGAGGGCATGGAGCGCCGTGCTCTGGCTGATCCGGTGACTTTGTGGCTGTTTTCTATAACAAACTCATTTTTTCATTTTTATCTCATCTCCTGATAAATAGAATGTTGTCTTTTTATATTCCTCAAGAATGGTCATTGTTGATTCCCCAATCGTAATCTCTACTCCCGGATGAACGACTTTATTGACCACTACTTTGGCATTGTTATTAACAGATACTATTTCTTCGCTCGCAAGGTCTTTTAACTTTTTCACCATCTCTTCCCTGCGGGAAAGGAGGTGATCAAATGTGTTTACGTATTGTGCCGGAAGTTCCCCCTTTGCCTTCTTAATTGCATGCATTGTATTGAGTTCTTTATCAACCGTTTTCAGAATAGCCTTTAAGCCACTCACCTCTCTTCTTGTATTCATTTGACTTTGTTGTGCAGCGTAGTTAGTGCCAACTTCTACGTCTGTGTGAACCTCATTTTTACTTCCCAGCGATTCGACTTCAATTACTGCGCCTGCGGTTGTTATTCCACCCTCGATAGATATCTTATCCCCACTTACCTTCACGGCATTTTTAGCATAGATTGTACAATCAACTGCCTCGCGTAATATTATTACATTAGTTGCCACAATCGTCTGATTCCTGGCAAAGCCAATGGTTACATCTCCCTCCGCCTCAAGTTTTCCCTTACCAGAACCAATAAAACCGCCCTTTATCAGGACGTTGCCCTTTGACTTTATTATTGAATCTTCTACCGTACCCCAAATCTCCACATCTCCTACTGCATCCACAATAAACCCGCTTCTTACGTTTCCTTTAACGACGACAGTCCCTTTGCTTGCAATATTACCCACGCCAAAATCAACGTCCTTTTCAACCGTACAACAAGACTTTACAGAGACAACACCACCGGCATATCGTACATTTCCGCCAACACAGGATACCAACAATTTCGAGTCCTTCTCAGATACCCTGGTATTTTCACCGATTGGGAGTACACAGGGTTTTCCATGTACAGGGCTAACCATTTTCCCGAATACGTTTTTCCCGGGCTTCCCGGGAGTTGGGTCTATTAATTTTACCAGGGGTTGATCCTTTTCAACGTTTTCAATAATACTCACTTCGTGAAAATCAATCTTACCATGAGCGCCCTCTTGGGGCTTGATTTTTTTGTCTGCATCAAACAAAAATTCAAGCCTGCCGTCTTCACCAAAAATCGTTTGGTCCCCTTCCGCTATAAGTACATCCTCCACGGCACTGTCTTTTAATCTGGCTTTATCCAGGGTAGCCATGATAACCTCTTCCTTTATTCCATAGGAAATATTTTTCGACTGCAGGGTTTGAATTACGTCATTCACGTTGATATCAACACCCCCTTTTGCAAAAGGTCTTACCGTTAAATAGACCTTCATAAGGTCGTCAGAGACCTTGATCGAAAAGTATTTGGCGGTATCATCGGACTGCGCCATATTTCTCTCCTTTGATTTAAGATTGTTTAACAAACGTTAAATGAAAGCACAATCTCAGGTGTGGTTAAAATGCGAGTAAAGAAAAACAACTCAAATGTTATGCCAAAAGTGTGATTAGCGTGCCACAACCGTGATTTTCTAAGTAAAAAGTCACGATTATATCTATAAGCAGGAATATTTTTCCCACTGTTTCCTATATTTGAGGCAATAACAGTTTGATGTGTTTTAGCAGCAGCCATAACATATAAGGTTGGTTTAAGTGTGAGCGAAACTCAACCTTACGTAACTGTATTTATTAACTGTGTTGAACAATTGTTAACTAAAAAAGCAATATTCTTACTATTTGTTAAACTTGCTTATAATTATACATGAATTATTACCGTCGTAATCCATGTTGTTTATTATTGCATTTTGGATTTCTTTTTTGAGGGGGTTTTCTAAAATAAGATTCAGATTGATTTCTGGATCTTTGTTGTTGTGATTGATGATGTGCGGTATTTGACCTGTGTTTATTGACATTGTGGTGGAGATTAGTTGAGCAGCGCCTGAAGTGCCATAAGACTCCCCCACATTCGATTTTATTGCGGATACAGCGACATGATTGCTACTTGCACCGAATAAAGATTGGATAGCCTTTGTCTCTACAGCGTCCTGTATCTTGCATCCGTTCGCATTTGCACTGATGAAATCAACGTCTTCTCTTTTTGTTACCGCGTCTTCCAGTGCATCGTGTATGGCCTTCCCGGCTCGACGAATTCTTTCATCTGCTGGGTGTTTTTTACCTCCCACAAAGGTGTTTCCGAACCCTTTTATTTCGGCATATATATGGGCTCCCCGGTCAAGGGCGTGTTGAAGTTCTTCGAGGATGACCACGTAACTGCCTTCTGCCATGATAAAGCCATTTCTTCCTTTGTCAAATGGTGCACTTGCCTCTCTTGTACTATCAAGGCCGGACAGCAAGCCCCGTAAATAGAATATGAGATATAAATCAATGGAAATCTGCTCGACTCCTCCTGCCACTATTACATCAGCAATGCCTCGCTGGATCATTTTATATGCGTCCCCTATTGCGTCTGTACTTGACGTAAAACCTGACGATATGGTGCGTGCGAGTCCCTTTATTTTAAAGATAACCGAGACATAGTTAATGGAAGAATTTAAAGCAACGTCATAACTGAGCATGGGTGACAACTCGGATGGATTATTCCGGATGATTTCGTAGAAGTAATCTGTCGTTTCAGAAAAATTTCCGAGAGATGAGCCTATGACAATACCCATCCGATTCGACAAGGAACCGTCCTGCGGTATATTTGCATCGTCCAGCGCCATCTTAGAGGCAGAGCCTAGGAACCGTGTACCTTTGTTCAGATATTTTAAACCTTTGCTGCCAAGATGAACTTCGGGTTTAAGATCCCTCACCTCACCGCCTAGCTTGCATTTATAGGGAGTGAGGTCAAGAGAAGTCATTGGTGCAATACCCGACTTTCCCTCTATAAGGTTATTCCAGAAGGCTTCTTTTGTACAGCCAAGGGGAGACACGACCCCTATTCCAGTGATGACGACTCTTTTTTTCATACGTTTTTATCAGACATTAACCACAAAGGCACAAAAATAAAATTTGCCACAGAGGGCACGGAGAACACGGAGAAAATAAAACTAATGAAATCACACCAATTTACTAAATATCGTTGTAGCATTATTGCCGCCGAAGGCAAATGAATTATTCAAGACATGCTTCACATTTAATTCGCGTGCCGTATTGGGTATATAATCGAGGTCACATTCAGGATCAGGTGTTTCGTAATTAATCGTTGGCGGTACGATTCCATGCCGTAATACCAGACAACAAATGACCGATTCTACGGCGCTGGCTGCGCCCATAAGGTGACCAATCATAGATTTCGTGGAACTGCAGGGAATTTTATGGGCGTATTCTGTGAATACACGTTTTATGGCAATCGTCTCTGTCTTGTCATTATGGGGTGTGCCAGTGCCGTGTGCGTTAATGTAACCGATGTCTGCCTGAGAAAGATTTGCCATTCGCAGTGCATCGGTCATGCATTTTACAGCGCCGTCGCCTTCGGGATGTGGCGCCGTCATGTGAAATCCATCACAGCTCAGCCCGTAACCCGCCATTTCAGCGATAATCGTTGCGCCGCGTTTTTTGGCAAATTCGTAGCGTTCCATAATAAGTATCCCAGCTCCCTCTCCAATCATGAGACCCTGACGGTTTTTATCGAAGGGTTGACAGCGTTCAGGCGCTAAGGCCTTAAGGTTATGAAAATGGGTAAATTCCGTTTGAGGGATCATGTCGCCCCCTCCGACCATTACCACATCAACCTTGTTTTCTAAAAGAAGGTCGTAGGCCCAGGCAATTGCATGATTACCGGATGAGCAGGCATTCAATGAAATCATGGTTGGCCCTTCAAAGTTAAAATATTTGGCTAGGATATTCGTGATCGAATTAGGCGGATAAACGGCAACGACTATCTTGTCGAAACCGTTATCTTTTTTTGAAGTGTCTAACCTGAGAAGTCTTTCAAAAGGCGTCAATTCGGCTGCTAATGTTCCAATGGCAATACCGAACCGTTCTCTGTTGAAATTTTTATCATCCAATAAACCGCTTTCCTGTAATGCCTCTCTGGCTGCATAGTAGACATATTTATGGATGGTGTTTTCCTTTATCTGGTTTTCGAGCTCAACGTCTAAGTGAAAATCTTTTACCTCACAGGAACGGTGCACCTTATATTTGGAGATATCGAATGACTTCATCTCATTCGCTCCGTTTCTGCCTAGGATGAACGATTCCCAGCTTTTTTTAATACCGGTTCCAACGGGTGTGACTAATCCCAATCCTGTAATTACGACCTTTGGCATATTTATTTTTATTCTGTAAAATAATAGAGGTCAACTATTCGCCTTTCAATGCGAATAAGTTGACCTATAATAACCAATAAAATTCAACTGCTGTAATTGAATAAACCTTAACGCAGCAAAGCCGCAACCAAAGTGAATAAATGTGACAGGTGACAAGTGGCGGGTGACGTTTTTCCCGTCACACAACATTTGACACTCGGTATTTAAATATCTTTGCTGAAAAAACAAGGTTTTATAAATTTGTAATACAGAGAACTTATGATTACAAATCATAAATCTCAAGTTACCTATCTTAAGACTGAGCCTCAACGGTCGTCAATTCCGGCTTTCTACCCTGTTTTCTTGCAAGATTATAGCATTTCAATGCCTCTTCGTAAAATCCCGATGTTTGCAATTCTTTTAAATTTTGTATCAGGTGTTGATAGACACTTTGCCAGTCGAGATTTACCCTGAATGCAAACATGGCGGCATTCATGTTGTCTTTGAGTACCTCTTTTGCATTCTGGAACCTTTGACGTAATACCTCTGTGGCGTAAATCTTGTCATACAAGTATTGGAAGCCATCAATAAGTTCCTGGAGAGACATGTTTTTGAGAATATAGGTAAGGTGATGAGACGTGTAATACTTCCAATCTTCGGGGAAGTTTGTCCTGAACAGCCTGCCATCGCCTTTCAATCTGTGATACAGCGGTGTATTGATGAATGGACACAAAATACCGCAGGTCATGATATCAACATGGGAATCCATAACAAAATCAGCAACCTGTTTAAAGGTTTCAGGCGTATCGGCGTCGTTACCAAATACCATTGTCCCCCAGACTGCAAGACCGTGTTTACGGATATTGGCAATGGCTTCGAAATAATTCTCAATCGAGATGCGCAGGTTTACATTCTTATTCATCGTTTTCAGGGCTTCTTCATTGATGGATTCGATTCCAATCAATACCCCGACGCACCCGCTCTTTTTCATGTATTCAAGGGTTTCATCGTCTTTGTAAATGTTGAGTGAGGTAAACCCGAACCAATTCTGATAAATGCCCCTCTCCACCATTCCCTTGAAAAGTTCCAGAACGCGTTCATTGGACTTTTTGCTGTGCCCATAAAAATTTTCGTCCGTTAATATCAAACCGCGGTATTGACCTTTAATGGATTCAAATTCATCGAGGACGTCTTCAACGGGTCTTTCGCGGTATTTCCTGCCCTGGAACTGAGGGACGGAGCAGAATTCGCAACTGAAAGGACAACCCGCAGTTGTTATGATACCCGAATAGCGGTATTTATATTTATCTTTTAAATACTTTCTATCAGGTCGCAGTCCCTGGTACAACTCCATGGGCGTCAGAACACCTTCGTATCTTTTTTGGAGGCATCCCTTTTCAAAATCGCTAATAATTTTTTCCCAGGTAGTCACGGCTTCTCTGGTCACAACGCAATCCACATAGTTTGCTGCCTCTTCCGGATAACTGGTGGCATGAATGCCTCCCATAATCACGGGTATACCCAGTTTTTTGCAGGCAGTAGCTATTTGATATGCCCGATGCGCCTGATAGCTTACCGATGTAATGCCAACAAGGTCGGCTCCGCCAAAAGTAATATTTCCGGTATCGTCAATCGCAAGTTCCTGTGTTTCGTCTATGATATCAACATGCCAATTCTTTGGTGTTAATACCTTTAAATACCCAAGATTCACGGGCATTTGATTTAATACAGAGACATTTTCCTCACCAACATTTCCAATCGGATGCGGATTAATTAGTACAAGCTTTTTCATGAACGTTCCTCTTTTTTTGGTACCAATAGTACCTGTGCAATTGCGTAATCCTGACAGTGTGATAATGATACAGCGATATCGTCAATCTGTTTTTTGTCCGCCAATTCTTTCACACTTCCATAAAGGTTAACATATGGCCTGCCCATTTCGTCGTTTAACAGTTCGATATCCGTCCATTTCATTTTCCCTACCCAACCAGTCCCCAATGCCTTGAACATGGCCTCTTTTGTAGCGAAACGGGCTGCAAAATGCTGATATTTGTTCTTTTTGGGGTTACAGTATGCAACCTCTTTTTCAGTGTAAATTTTTCGCAGGAAACCCTCATTGACAGAAAACAACCTCTCAATACGTTTTATTTCTATAATATCGATTCCAACGTACATAACTATTTTGTTTCGCTTTCATGGCCATATAAATACTTATAATGCAAGTATCTGTCACAACAATAGTTGGCATTCTACAAATTTACAAAAATAATGTCAATGACAATTTCCACCAGCATAGGATGAATAAACGATTTAAGTTAAATTGTAGTATGTATATAACCTGATGAATTCGGAATATATAACAACAAAACAACCGCTAAACTTAAATTGCACAGAGGAAGGATAAATAATTGAAGATTTTCGAGGTTACAAAGACATTTTTATTATATGGGGGAGGAGGGTGCTTCACCTCCAGAAGAGATGAAACACCCAGCTCTGAGTTGCATTTTACTTTTTAGGATTTTTTTCCTGAATATATTTTTTACCTATATCCGCTGCGATATCATACTCTGATTTTTTAAAACATGACTGGCACTCGATGTAGTTATCGTTTTCCCGTAAACTAGGCAGAATCCCGCTTTCATATGTGCGCATCCCCACTTCAGGAGATTGTTCAACAATTTGGAAGTTACTCGTAAATATTCTGAATTTTTTAATTTCACCGCAGTTTGGACATGCTAAGAATGTGTTTCCGATCATAATCTGCCTTTCTCAATTATAAAAAATTCAACCCTGCTTTTTTTAATTGCTGATGATGCTCCTGTATACCAAGATATATAGAAGGCCAGGACCTCTTTGCATAGATTATGGGTATGTCTCTGTTACTCGCAAATTTTTTTATTTTGTACGCCAGATTATGATTTACAAAATCGTAAAGGAGAATAATAAAATCCGCCTTATCAGGCATTCTTCCGCGAATCTTTTGTCCACTCCTGCCGGTTAAGTGCTGAATTTTCGAGATACCGATTCTGTCAAGTTCCTTTGGAATGCATCCAAGATGATCACCCCCGACAATTATTACCGACATTTTACAATTCATCAGTTAATTTAAACACTCAGTAGAACGTCCTCGAATATTCTTAAATTAGTACGTGACCAATCATTATATTTAAATCCTTTTTCATTAAAAACAACCAGGCAAGCATACACTACATTAAAATCATAAAGGATGCCTCTGTTTCGTGAAACTTCATCTAATGCCTTATCCAAACCAAGTGCAGGCCTATATGGATGAGGAGACAACATCGCGTCAATAACGTCGGCCACGCCCAGAATTTTTGCTTCCAGGAGAATGTCCTTTCCTGATAACCCCAAAGGATACCCGGACCCATCAACCCGTTCATGATGTTGAAGTACGATTTGAGCAATTGGATGCGGGAATTCCATTTCGCTTAATATATCATAACCAACACGTGGATGAGTCTTTATTATATTAACTTCATCCTCTGAAAGCCGGTCTGATTTATTCAGAAGCTCAGTGGGCACAGAAATATTGCCAATGTCGTGAAGAATAGCAGCTATACTGACGCCTTCAATCCTATCCTTTGAGAGACCCATTTCCTCGGCTATGCAGCGAGCAAGCCTGGCTACCCGTTTCTGGTGCCCTATCGCGTAAGAGTCTTTTGACTCAATAGCCAATGCCAAAGTTTGAACGATTCCACTCAATGATTTTTGTAACTTCTTAATACTTTGTTTAAACTCCTCTTCCTGTCGCATGCGATTGTTAATTTCTTCCATTAGTTCTTCGTTCACCTCCACTAACTCAGCCGTATGTTCAACCACACGTTTTTCTAAAGATTCGTTAAGTACCCGCAACCCTTCTTCAAATTGTTTGCGGGCAGTAATGTCCCGAGCTATGCCCGTAATTCCAATTATCTGCCCCTTCTCATTTCTCAACGGAAAATTTTTGTATTCACATAACACCCCAGTATTTTTAAAACAAAGTTCATATTGAGTACTCACTCCGTTCAATGTCTTTGTATAAGCATCCGTTACTTTCTTTTGATCTTCTTCGTTGAAAAGAGATATAAACGGTTTCCCGTAAAATTCCTCAGGCCTTTGCCCGGTAAATTTTTCAAATATCTTATTTACAAACAGAATATTTCCATTCGTATCATAAATGTATGTGAGATCTGTAACGTCAGATAATAATAATCTCATCATTTCATCTTCCATTAATTTGTATACAACTTTTGATATTTCCAATTCAATAGTCCTCCAAATCTCATTAAGTTTCAATAACTATCGAGTACTCGGTATCGAGAACAACCAGAAATATTTCTTTTTTTATTTATAACACCACTATTAAAAACAAAGAAATCAAAGCGCTGAACAGTAAGATAAAACTCATATATTCCTTCCTTTCCAACTACAAAAAAGTACGATTGTGTAACACTCTTGTCCAAATTAGCTTTTAAGAAAAATTATTTGGACTGCATTTGAATCATATAGTAAACCCAATCTAATATTGAAAATTACCATATTTTATTTCAAGTCCCCGGCTTGTCTAAAATAGCCTTTTACAACTTAATTTGGACAAGCAATGGTTCTATTACAATAGAACGTCCTTACAGTTATCAAAATATATGCCATGATACTGCAAATAATTTGTTTATTATTAATAAACCATTGTGAACTTAATAATGCATAAGCGGCATAAATAATACAGTGAAAACTATCGATATTGATCTTCTTTTGTTTAAAATATTAACAATTGAGCGTTGGTACTTGATGCTTTGAATGAGCCGAAGCGATAAATGGTATATGAAAGACAATGTTGGCTATTATAAAGAGAAATGAACTACACAAGAGAAATGAAAAAACATGTAACAACGGCACATATATGTGTCAGCGCAAAAGTGTGACATGACACATTGTGTGACGGAAAGGAATGTATGAAAAACGTGTGGTATATGATTATGATATGGCGGGAAAGGATCACCTTGTCTTAAGTACTCTGCATCTTGATTTTGAATTCTTTAATTTTTCGATATATTGTTCGCCTGCTCATACCTAATAGACGGGCTGCCCTGGCCTTGTTCCACGATGTCTTTTCCAGTGCATGAAGGATCGCATGAAGTTCGTCAACTCCCGGTTTTCCTAAAGCAGAAATTTTAGTTCCTGTAAGATCCTTAAAAGCAAGCGGCAAACAATCTATGGTAATGGTATTTTGCCGGCAAAGGATAAAGGCGTGTTCCAGGGTATGTTCGAGTTCCCGAACATTGCCAGGCCAGGAATAATCCATAAATATTTTTTGGACGTCAGCAGAGACAGCAACAATTTCCTTATTTAACTTTTTGTTAAACTTATTCAGAAAATGACTTAATAATAAAGGAATATCTTCTTTTCTTTCTCTTAGCGGCGGCATGATTACTTCGACAACCTTCAGGCGATAGTAAAGGTCTTCACGAAAATCGCCGCACCTTACCTTCTCCCGAAGACTCTGATTTGTAGCAGCTACAATTCTAACGTCAACTTTGATTGGAGTTGAATCTCCCACCCTTTCAAATTCTTTTTCCTGTACCACCCTCAACAATTGTAGTTGCGTCCTTGGAGATATATCGCCAATTTCATCCAAAAATATAGTTCCTCCATTTGCCCTTTGAAATCTGCCGATTCTATCCTGAATAGCACCTGAAAAAGCGCCTTTAACATGTCCAAAGAGTTCACTTTCAAGCAGATTTTCCGATAACGCCGAGCAATTTACTTTAACGAGAGGTTTGTGGCATCGCCCCCCTTTGGAATGCAATGCCTCTGCAATCAATTCTTTACCTGTACCGGTTTCACCAGTAATCATGACCGTGGTCTCAACGTCGGCTAAATTATCAATGAGAGAATAAATAGCCTGCATTTTTTCACTTTTCCCAATGATATTATGGAATTGCTGGCGTTCCTTCAGATCTTGTTCGAGATTTGCTAAACGCGTTTCATCCCTTACCACGAGGATAACGCCTGAGAATGTATTTTTATTGTCCTGATAAAATTCACATTGTTCGTTTTTAGTAGAAAAGGAATTTGCTGGTTTAGATATTTTACTCAATAACGGATGTGAAGTGATATTTACAACCTGTTGTGGACGCTGTTTATGCTGGCATTCAAGACGGTATACTTCAACTGGCTGTTTTTTCTTAATAGTTTCTTCAAGTACATCAAGACATTTTCCACTGCAATATTTAGCAATGGAATTAAATGCCTTTCCAATAGAATCCTGAGACAAATTACAAATGGTTTTGGCCGCATCATTAATCTCAAGCATTAACAATTCTTTATCCACGGCGATGATTGCATCTTTTACACTCCTGAAAATAGCCTCAAGGTTCGAGCGATACCGCTCCTTCTCGTCAACCAGCGCCTTATGTTGTAAGGCTATCTTAGTAATACGCAAAAGCGTATCCTGCTTTATAGGTTTGGGAATGTAATCAAAGGCGCCTAACCGAAGCGCTTCCGAAGCGGAATCTATATTAGGGTCTCCCGTAATCATAACAACGGGACATCGGAGATTTCTTTCTTTAGTTTTTCTTAAAACATCAATTCCTGTCTTTCCCTCTAAGAGAATATCTGCAAATATCAAATCGAGTTCCGTCGCACCAATTGCAGACATGGCTTCCTGGTAATCTCTTGCAGTTAATACCTCATACCCTTCGTCTAAAAGAAAGCTTTCAAAGGTATACCTGATACTTTCTTCATCATCAATTACAAGAATTTTCGATCCCATATTTCTACCCAACAATCAAATATTTAATGTTTAGGAATTTCAAACCGCCTATGTAGTGGCAAGGCACGCCTTGCCACTACTCGATTACAAGTTGCCGAAGGCCTGATTTAAGGTCTTCCGAAAATACGTTATTAAAATCTATGTTAAATAATATCAAATTTTATACCAAATAATTTATCAGATAATTTCCGTAACGCTAAACTCATTATTCTTTGTTCGATATTCGATATTGGAATCCTCATAAATTGTATGGATACGTAGCACCGTGTCCAATACTAGCCAACCTGATTAAAAATAGCAAATACAAGTTGGCGCTTATGGGATAAATCACCCGCACTAAATTTTCTTACTCGTTCGGGTTAGGATTGTGACATTGCAGGTAAGATGACTGCAACTTTAGTAAACTTCCCCTCAGTACTATCAATAATAAGTTTACCGCCATGATCGCTAATAATGCCGTGGCTGATACTCAAACCCAAACCTGTTCCCTTCCCAACGGGTTTTGTTGTAAAAAATGGGTTCATTATCCTATTTATTATATCAGCAGGTATACCTATCCCACGATCATAAAATATAACCCTCACGTAGAGACAAGTATCAATTACTATTTTTTCACCAAGAATCTCAAGAATCTTGTCATCATGTGCTTCCTGGTATTTTTGATTCAAGGCGTACCGTGCGTTGCTCACAATATTCAAAAACACCTGTTGAATCTGATGAGGGTTTGCAATTATTTTTGGCAGTTCAGGCGGGGCATTCAATTTTAATATGATACCGTCTTTACGCATCTGTGCCTCTGTCAGAGTAAGTGTGTCGGATAATATTTCATGAACATAAACGGCACTTTTTTTATCTTTCCGATCATCCGCCCTGGCAAAAGAAAGCAAGCTTCTGACTATAACGGCGATTCTTTCCCCTTCTCTTATAATTCTTTTGGCAAGGTCGTTTTCTCTGCTTCCTTTAATGCTCTTGTTGGCTATTATCTGGGAGTAGTTAATAATTCCGGTAATAGGATTATTGATTTCATGTGCTACGCCAGCCGCCATTTCACCCAATGATACGAGGTGTCTGCTCCGCACGGCCTCAACCTGCATGGCAATTTTCTCCGTAATGTCCCAGAAAATACCCAATATGCCAATTATATTACCATTCTCGTCTTTCAAAGGTGTTTTAATGGTTTGTACCATAAATTCTCTGCCATCTTGAATATATTTCTCTTCAAAGTCTTCCGTTTTTCCAGACTCCATGACTCTCTTGTCATCAGACCTATATTTATTGGCTAATATTTTCGGATAAAAGTCATAATCGGTTTTCCCAAAGATTTCTTCTGGTTTGATTTTTAGGTCCTTTGCATAATTTTCATTACAGGACACATACATTGAGTTTATGTCCTTATGAAATATTCTCTGTGGGAGATTTTCCAGTAGCCTCCTATATCTGTTTTCGCTCACGCGTAGCGCCTCTTCTGCACACTTGCGGTCGATTCCCAACGCAATTATGTCCGCTGAGGAAGCCAATGCCCTCTGGATGAACTCGGTAAGCGGTTTGCGCGAAAACATGGCAACAACTCCCACTAAATGTTCTTTGATAATCAATGGATAGCCGGCGAAGGCAATTATACCTTCCCGTTGCGCCCAGTCCTTGTCACTAACGTCTGGATCACTGACGAGATTATTCGTCAGGCGGGGTATGCGCTCCTGAGCAATAATGCCGATTTTAAATTTGCCAACAGGTATACGGCTATGTGAACCGTCGATATGGGTATACATTCCAGCGCTGGCTTGAAGTTCCAGTACGTTCTCTTTTTCATTGAGCGTCCAGATACGTGCAAACGCAGCATCAAGATTATGGACAATGGCCTCAGTGCATTGTTGGAGGATTTCATGCGTAGTGTTACCTTCGTTGATAGCAATGCCTATGTCTTTTACAAACGACATTAATCGTAATCGTTCTACCAGCGCCTTTTTTCGCTTTTGTTCAGTAATATCGTTTCCAAAGGAAATTATTCCAACAATTCTCCCTTGATCCCGCACTTCGGTGTTCTGCCAGGAGATGTATCTCCTTTTACCAGACTTTATAATAATGGGATTTTCATATGTAGTTTGTAATTGTTCACCATTTTGCCATCTATGAAAAGTTTGCCAAACATAGGGGAATATGTCCTTCGGTGTAATGACATCAAACCAATTTTTCCCTAATATCTCTGCCTTCTTGTATCCCGTAATGTTTTCAGCCGTTTTGTTAAATACCCGAATATTTCCATTCATGTCCAGTCCCATAACTATCACATTCGCCGTTTCAATAAGATTTTCGGCATATTCCTTTGCCTGACGCAAGGCATCAGTCATTCGCTTATGTTCTGTAATATCCGCTATTATACCGACGACACCAACAACCTCACCTTTGGTATCGCATAGTGGAGCCGTTGAAATACTTATATCTATTGATGAACTGTCTCGCTTCTTACCTAATATCTCCCTGCCCATAAATGACTCACCTCTAAGCACACGATCAAGCAATGCGCGAAATTCATCCTGTTCGCTTTTGGGTATAATAGGCAGAAACTGCCCGAGTACCTCTTCTTCAGCCCAGCCAAAAATATGCTCGGCAGAAGGATTCCACATCTTCACGTTCCCGTATGAATCGAAAACAGTTATGGCTAACGGAGAAGCGAGAATCATAGCGCGAAGGGTCTGGTTCGTTTTTCGCAGCATCTCTTCCATTCGTTTTCTCTCCGTGATATCTCTCGCCGTGCCAATAACGCCAATGATGTTTCCAGCCTCGTCCCTTAATGGAAGATTCTTATACTCGCATAAAACCCCGGTATCTTTGAAATAAAGTTCATAAAGAGGACTTTCTCCTTTTAATGTTTTTGCGTAGGCGTTAGTTGCTATTTTCAGATTTTCTTCATCGAAAAGAGAAGCAAAAGATTTTCCAATGAATTCTTCCCTCTTGCATCCTGTAAGTTTATCAAACATATGATTTACAAATAATATATTTCCTTCTGTATCGCAAATATACGGAAGATCAGTTATTTCTGAAATTAGTATTTCATACTTCCTTAATTCGGCCTTCGCCTTTTTATGTTCAGAGATCTCTTCTTTCAGAAGCTCATTGGCTTTCAAAAGTTCGAGCGTTCGGTCCATAACACGTATTTCCAGCTTATCGTGTGCCTTTTGCAACATCTCCCACGCCCGTTTATGCTCTAAGGCATTCACGAATATTTCCCCTACCATTTTAAGAAGCGCCATATCTTCTTCTGTCCATTTATTTTCAGTTCGTACCGAATCGAATCCCAATAATCCGACAAGCGACCCGCCATATACCATGGGAACGATTACAAACGATTGCACGGACTGAGACTCCTGGAGTTCTTTTTCCGTTTTCGCAATATCAGGCATATCTACCACCCGCGGAACATGAATGCTTTCAAATCGCTCCAGCCTCTCCATTCCCCACGGGAAACGATCTACCGATAGCCCTTTAAGCTTATTAATCTGCGACTCAATCCCTTCCGCACACCACTCATGCGTATTATCCATCTTCTTTCTTTCAGCGTCTGCATACTGAAACACATAACTGCGATCAACTACGGCAAATTCCCCGATTATCTTCAGGGCACGACTTATCCCCGCATCAACCTCATAGGGCGCAAGATTAATGAAATTCGATGATATGGTCGCTATCAACTCTTCTATCTTAAGCCGATACTGTAATAATTCCTCCGTATGCTTATGCCCGACAATTTCCTGCCTCAGATCTGCATACGACTTCTCCAGTGACCTCGTCATCTGATTGAAATTCATGGATAACTGCCCAATCTCGTCTCCAGAACGGATGTCTACCGTACGGCTGAGATTTCCCCCTGCAATATCCAGAGTAATACTTGCCAACTGTTTGATAGGTGAAACAATATGTCTGGTAAGAAAGAAGGTAATGACTACTCCCCCCATAATAATGCCGAGGCCCAGAGGGATAATGCCGTATAATATGACCTCATGAATCTTTTCGTTCAGCTTGCGTGTGGACAAGCCAATTTGCACAGACCCCAATATTCTGTGTTTTGTTTCTGCAAGAATCTTGTCCTCAGCTAAAATCTGGGTGGCAAATGCCTCCTCTGAGAAGGCCTGCTTCTCAAAGACCGGCACCGAAAAGTCATAAAATACTTCCCCTGAAGAGGAAATTATGCGATTGATATGTGGTGTATTCGAACTTTCGGAGTCATCTCTGGCAGGGATTTCATTCAATTGAATGCCGCACCACGCGGCCTTCTCTTCAACCATAACCGCTTGAGTGTTTGCTATTCGCCAGTACCCTATTTCCTTGTCTCTGTCAAATGCCTGTACCCTTTTAATAGGAGTTCCTAAAAATGCTGGCTGTGCATGATCAAGGGCAAGTTTGACCTCATTGTCCTGGGTAAGTAATATAACAAGGGATGTACCTAATTTCTTGAATACTGTCTCCTGCGCATTTTTCGTATGGATGAAAAAGAATAGACAACTAAGTATGTCGATAATGGTTATCAACAGACATATCAAAACAATAAGTCTTGTACGAATACTAATCATATAATTTCAAAATGTGTTTAATGTCTTACTTTGTAAAACTTCTTTTAGCAAGTTTTTTAAGTGACGTGTGACAAGTGACGGGTGACGTTTACCGCGTCACCCGTCATCCGTCACCTTTATTCACTTTGGTTGCGGCTATGCTGTGCTACGGATATAACACTACGTCCGGCCTCGACCGGAGAGGCGATATGTCTACCCTAATTATTCCTGCCGTCTGGGTATTCAAAGTTATCTTCAATTTGTCAGGCTGCTTGACACCCAGTGAAATAACCGTCGGACTGCTTAACAGCGTTTGTGCCGTCTGTGCTGCCTGAAGACCCGTCTGCCTGTAATCCGGCGATATGGAAACCAGCGCCCCTGCCTTCACTATTGCACTTGAAGTACAAAATACCGGCAGGCGGTGTTTCAGACTCATCTTCAGGATAGTTTCCAGTGATTTTTTTGTAACTACCGTCCCGTCAGGTATTATCCACAATGCATCAATTTTGTCAATCATACTATTCAGCGCAGATGCAACCTCACCTTCCGATGCAACCTCTCCCTCGATGAGATTGAAATCGGATTTCCGCTCAATGGGGACTGCTTCTGAGACAATACTTCCGGTTTCCTTTGGATCATAAATAACTCCAACACTCTTATTCGCACCAAGAAGTTCTTTGAGAATGGCAAATTGATCCTCTGCCGATACCTCCGAAGAAATACCCGTCATATTAGCGCCTGCTAAATTAAAACGCCTGTAATTGATAACCATACAAAAGATGATAGGGATATCCGTAAACTGCTCTTTTGCGAGGGTTGTGGCAAGTACACCCACAGCCAGGATAATTTTGGGACTGATTTGACTATCTTTAATATTCTTAATGACTCTTTTCCCTTCGTCTACATCCCCTTTCATGTCATAAATTGCCTTTATAGAGATGCCTTTCTCCTTGCATCCTTCTTCAAACCCCTTAATCGCCTCGTTATAGGCGGCAATTGTCTGACTTTGTATAACAATGGCCGTATGGCCCTCGGCAAACACTGGAGTATCAGGAAATGAAGCCTGGAAAAGAAAGGTGAGGATAAAACAAAATACTATGGCCTTCAAAAGATTACTGAGAGGTGGACGGGGATATGCACAGATTACTGTTATTACACAGATATTTTTCATTCGCTAAAACTGATAGCTTAGTCCAACAAAAAACGTCCTTCCCGGCCTGGGGAGGTCTTCCGGTATGGAAGTTGGCCCCGGGTCGCTGTAGTCCTTGTCCAGCAGATTATATACCGTTCCCTGCACCTCCATGGTCTTGAAGAATTCCTTTCCAATAACCGAAAGGTTCAGCAGTGCATATGCGGGCAGGTTGCCTCTCGTATCGCCCTCTTCCCGGAATCGCTTCCCGCTAACAAAGGTGTTCAGGTTTGTGTTGATGTACTTCCAATAGTGTACGTTCACCCCAAAATTACCCTTGTGATTCGACACAAATGGCAGGTCATCCCCATCGTCGTCTTCCGTGTTCTGGAAGGTGTAGTTCATAAAAACGTAATTACCTTTGGTTATGTCCACCTTCGTCTCCATCTCTACGCCCTGAACATGGGCGTCTCCAAAGTTTTCATAACTTAAAATCCTCTTTGTATCTTCAAATGTACTGCGCAGGACAATAAGGTCTTTTATGTCATTAAAGAAATAATTTACGCTGCTTGTGACGTATTTGTTGAACTGGTAACTTAAGCCGGTTTCATATGATCTAACAGTTTCCGGGTCTAAATCCTCATTTCCGCGAAGAATGGAATTCCTTTGGTAAATAGCGTGCATTTCTGCGAAACTTGGGGCACGAAAGGCCTCGCCATAAAGGAATTTTAGCGATGCGTTCTTCATAAATGCCCATGTTAGGCCTGAGCGTGGATTAGTTGTGCCTCCAAAATCACTATACTGATCGTGTCTTACCCCCAATGTCAAATTTAAGGTATCGGTAATATCCCACGTATCTTGCAGGTAAACCGACCAAATATTTCGTGCCGCCTTGCCTATTTGGGGATAAGAGTCTGAAAAGTCCTGAATGGAGTCAAGCGGTTCCAATGTCAAGGGACTAACATTGCTTAAAAAGTGAACGTTGGTTTGTTTTATATAACGATATTCTAAACCAAGGGTTAATGTATTTCCGTCAAACAGTTCATAGTCAAATGGAATTTCCGTTCCGAGAACCCTTTCAATTAGCTTACTATTTACGATATGTCCGTCCGGATATGTATAATAAGTATCTGCTACGCCATCCCCATCAGTGTCGGAAGATACAGTTGCACCCTCCGGTAATGATTCTGCATAAATATTTCTATCGAATTGGTCATAATAAATCCTCGGTTTTAAGGTAAACCTTTCTTCAAAGGTTTTTTTATATCCCGCTTCACCAAAAACATAGTTATTTTCCACATCAGATTCGTTATTTAAGGCGTATTGTGGACCAATAAAAGGGCCGGCGTTTTTATTAATATATAGTCCCTCGATATAGAAATCCTTGTAAGTGCCTTTAAGATTTAAGTCGAACTCTTGTCTGCCGTCATGCACCTTGCCTGGCGCTTGTGAAGCTTTAGAATATCCAAGCGAAGAAAGAGAATTATCAACTATTGTTTGACTGTCACTCTCGACAACACCGTCAAAACCATCGGTCTGCCTGTAGTGTGCCATCCCGGAGACGCCTACCTCCCGATGCGTCTCTCCAAATATGATATTTTCATCGTATGTGTCAAAACTTCCATAACCACTGCTCACCCTTACACCGTTGATGTCTTTTGCGTCTTTGGTAATGATATTGATAACTCCCAGAAATGCATTTTCGCCGTATATGGCAGAACCCGGGCCGCGGATAATTTCTATCCTTTTTATACCTTCCACGGGAAAATCATCGAAGTTAACAAATGCCCCGCCCCTTAACGGGTTATTTACCAGATGTCCGTTGAGCATCACCCGCACCTTGTTGTCACCTGCAAAGCCCCGTACGGCTGGGATTGTATCTCCCAATGCCCCCGTTTTTAAAATCTCGAATCCAGGCACAGTTCTTAATATTTCCGCAAAGGTACGGTAACCCAGATTCTTGATTTCTTCATCGGTAATTACGGTAACAATGCTTGGCGCCTTGCTGATCTGTGTTTCATGCCGTGTCGCTATGGTTACTTCTTCATCAACGCCAAACCATACTGCTTCAGTCGAGATTCCCTTTATAACGGCAGCGTTCACATCGGATGTGGTTTTCTCTGTATTATTTGAAGAAGTATCGGTTTGATGTGTCGTCTCTTTAGTCGAAGCCGAGGATGTGCCTGTGTCTTCAGCAAAGGTTGTAAGGGAAAATAAGATTAATGAAAAGCCAATGGATAAGAAGGATATGCTCTTCAAAATTTTCATGTTACTTGCCTATTTTCTTGTTTCTTTCATTCTATCTTCTCTTTCTATTACCTCTTTGGCCAGATTCGTATAATCTATGGCGCCTGAACTGTCAGGGGCATACAGGGTAATAGGCTTTCCGGAAATAGGACATTCCGCCAGGCGGGTATTTTCCTTGATAATCGTATCAAAGACCTTATCTTTAAAACGCTCTTTGATCTGGTTGAATACCTCGTTGCTGAGATTTGTCCGGCCGTCGAACCGGCAGGCAATAATACCGGTTACTTCCAGGCTGTGATTCAACCTCTCTTTTACCACCTGAACTGTATTCATCAGGGTTACAAGACCATTTAATGCTAATACTTTTGTTTCCAAAGGGATGAAGACCTCCTTTACAAAGGTTAAAGCGTTAATGGTAATCAGCCCCAATGAAGGCGGACAATCTAACATAATATAGTCATAGTTGTTTACTATGGCAGACATACGCTTTCGCAGGATGAGGTCTCGTCCCTTTTCATGAGCCAATATCCTTTCTACTCCAGCCAATGCGACATTCGATGGGGCCAGGGTCATATTCTCAACGCATGTCTTTGTCAGTATCTCTTCAAAATAGACTTCTTCCAAAAACACATTGTACATGGAGCGTTCGAGATTATGGATATCCAGACCCAGCCATGAGCTCAGATTCCCCTGGGGGTCTAAATCAACCAGGAGCACCTTCTTGCCCATCTGTGCAAGGCAGGCGCCCAGATTTACGGTGGTCGTAGTTTTGGCTACGCCGCCCTTTTGATTTGTCAGTGCAATACTTCGCATATATTAAATCAGGCTGCATTTGGCAGCCTTCTCATTGGCGTAACCGGGACGGTTACGCTACCATTGAAAATTTACTTCATGTGTTTTTCGAAGGATTCTACGTCCTTACTGTTTCCCACTACGACAAGGATGTCTCCCTCTTGAATCTTATACTCGGACGTAGGCAAAACCTTTACTTCTTTTCCTACAGTTTCACCCGTCTTTTCTCCTACTTCAAATACCCTTCTTTTTACAATTATGACATTGATTCCATATTTTGACTTTAAATCCAACTCATTAATGGTACGTCCGATACTTTCGCTTTTTGCCTCAATCTCTGCAAGGGTATAATCTGCGCCTAATTCAATATATTCCAGCACACCTGGTGAAAGGATACTATTGGCTACACGAATGCCCATATCCTCTTCAGGATATACGACACGGCTAGCCCCCACCATCTTTAATATCTGGGCGTGAAGCGGGGTACATGCACGTGCAACAATTTCCTTAATATTGAGATTTTTGAGCAGCGCCGTTGTTAGAATACTCGATTCGATGTCCTCTCCCATGCTTACTACTGCCACGTCTACATCCTTTATACCACTGGCGACAAGCGACTGTTCATCGGTGCTGTCTATCTGAACGGACTTTGTAACAATGTCGCTTACTTTGCTTACTAATTCCGGGTCGCTGTCAATCGCAATTACAGGGGCACCCTTTTTAGCAAGTGTCTCAGCCACCTTGCGCCCGAACCTTCCCAGTCCAATTACGGCAAATTGTCTCATATCTCAAGTCCTGAATGTTTAAAATATAAATAAAAAATAGCAAAATAGCCTGAAATAAGCAAAACAAAAACAGCGTAGCGACAGGTTTTAAACCTGTCTCTACAACGATTCGGTCGAAATGATAAAAATATGTATTTACGCACAGGCACAATTAATTAAAACGCTTGTCGTCATCCAACCAATATCCCCCCTTCCGGATATTTAACCGGTACCAGCCTGCATTTGCCCCTGATGGAAAATCCTATAGCAAGCGGGCCTACCCTGCCAATGAGCATCGTGATAACAAGGACAATCTTCCCTGTCACGCTTAACGCAGGTGTGATACCAGTCGAAAGCCCAACTGTTCCAAAGGCAGAGACGATTTCAAATAATATTTCCATAAAAGTGGCCTTTTCAGTTACCGACAAAATAAAGATATCCAATGCGATGAGGAGTATGGCAATGGTACAGATAGCAAACGCCTTGTCTTTGGCCCTGGGAGATATACGTCTGTTAAACAATATTAATTCATCCTTCATGGATATTACAGAAATAACAGACGAAATCAATAATCCAAATGTGGTGGTTTTAACACCTCCCCCCGTGCCGCCTGGAGAAGCCCCAATATACATCAACATAACCATGGTGGCTAATCCCAAGGTTTTTACCGTCCCTGTATCCAAAGTATTGAAACCAGTTGTGGTGGATGCTGAAATAGCCTGAAATGTAGCTGTTAAAAATCTATCCTTAAATGAAAGTAACGGTGTATTCCATTCAGATAAACATATCAGTAATGCGCCTGTGATTATAAGTATCGGAAGCATGATCAATACCAGTTTTGTATGAGTCAAAAGTTTTTTTGGGGGTTCATCCTCACGTTTTTTCCTGGACACCATATTATACACATCATAGACGACAAAGAACCCGACACTTCCAACAATACAAAGTATGCCGATTATCACGTTTATAACAATACTATCACGATATGCGCTCATGTTGTCAGAAAATAAGCTGAAACCGGCTGTACAAAAGGCAGAGACGGAATGAAATATTCCCAGATAGACGGCGTGTTTTACCGGAAATTCTCTCATCCAATACAGGCTTAAAGCGATTGCCCCCAGGAATTCAAATAGAAAAGTAATGAAAATGATTGCTTTACTAAAATGTGAAACTTCTTCATAAGGGGGACTACTCAAGGATTCTTCTAAGATCAGTTTTCCACCAAGGGATAACTTAACGCCGAGTTGCAATACGACCATGACGATAAAAATCATGTACCCCAATCCGCCTATCTGGATCAACACAAGAATGACGATTTGTCCGAAAAGGGTATAAAAACTGCCAATATCCACAACCGTTAATCCGGTAGTAGAGATAGCTGAGGTTGCCACAAACAGGGCGTCAATGAAAGATTGTGAATTGCCGCTGGCAGAAGCAATTGGAAGTGATAATAGAAAAGCGCCTGCAAAAGTGATCAAAATAAAACCGAGGAGGAGTAACCGGTGTGGGGAAAGCGTAGAATAGAACATGGTTATTAAATATTGAAATTCCAGTAGTTTGTGGAAAACAATTTCAAACAATTTATTACACACCCCTTACCCCTCTCCAGAGGGGAATTATTGAGAATCCCCTCCAGGGAGGGGCTAAGGGGTGGGTTTTCACTTATCATTGCCGGACTTTTTGGACAGCCCCTGTTAGAGAGGTTTTGTCCTTACTTTTTAGTAATTACCGTTCCAGACAGGTGTCTCTTCCTGAGAAAGTCATTGACACTATTTTGCACGTCTGATATAGTAAATTGAAATTATTTCATATTATTACTTTGTATTGAATAAATTACAAGATGTTTTCATACATGTTATTTTATAAAATGCCTCAGCAGGCCTATGGGAAACGTAAGGAATTTCATCTATGGAGAGGATAAAACAAGAAAATACCGTCAGAGAGGTTGTTGAAAAATATCCTGTTACCCGCCGCATCTTTGAGACCTATGGCATCATGTGCGGCAGTAATGTCCTCCCCGATAAACCCCTTTCCTTCTTTGCCAGGATGCACAATATCAATCCCTCCCAACTGATTGACGACCTTCAAAAACTTATCAATGGAAAAGTTGACTCAACCAGTGAAGTTGCCATTACCAAACCACAAACCGAACATGTGTATGAAATTTTTGTCAAAACCGCCATTATCATAGTGCTTTCAACCGGGTGCCTCTATGGGGCATCCCTACTGGCCTACACGGCGTTTCGAAATTCCCTTTCTTCAGTAGCCTGGATACTTACAGAAACACACGGAGATACGCAGGTATACGGATGGGTTGGTTTGTTTATCATGGGAATTTCATATTTTGCATTACCCAAGTTCTGGAATTCCATGCTCTACAGCTCGCCGCTGGCT